>CAZXRH010000083.1:0-9861 GCA_964642575.1 uncultured Halanaerobiales bacterium | reverse complement strand
AGATACTCTTGCAGTCCTTTGGATTCTTTACCAAAGAAGATAAAACATCTTTTATCTTTGCAAACTTAGTAGAGTTTGATATGGTTTATGGTCATAGGCGTAATCCGAAAGGATATGCACAAGCTTTAAAAGACTTTGATATCAGACTACCTGAGATATTAGATAATATGAACTCAGATGATGTATTGATGATTACAGCTGATCATGGTTGTGATCCAACTTTTAAAGGAACTGACCATACTAGGGAATATGTGCCTTTATTAGTATTTGGTGAAAAGATTAAAAAAGACTTTAATCTAGAAACCAGAGAGTCTTTTGCAGACTTAGCCGCTACAGTGGCTAAAATCTTTGGATTAGATAACTTAAATTATGGAATTAGTTTTTTACAAGATATTATAAAGGGGGAAAATTATGATTCATAAGATTAAAGAAGCAGTGAACTATATTGAAGGTCAAATTGATATTCAACCAGAAGTTGCTCTCATACTAGGTTCTGGCCTGGGAGTATTAGCTGAGGAGATAGAAGATAGTACCGTTATTAAATATGAAGATATTCCTAATTTTCCGGTTTCAACCGTTGAAGGTCATGCCGGACAATTTGTAGTAGGAAGTCTTGAGAATAAAAAAGTTATGGCTATGCAGGGCCGTTTTCATTACTATGAAGGTTATAGTATGCAAGAAATTGCTTTACCTCTCAGAGTAATGTATAAGTTGGGTATAGAAAACCTACTTGTAACCAATGCAGCAGGTGGTATTAATAGAAACTTCGATCCAGGTAACTTTATGATAATTCAAGATCATATTAACTTAATGGGAGATAATCCTTTAAAAGGTGAAAACTTTGAAGAGTTCGGACCTAGATTTCCTGATATGTCCGAAATATATAATGAAGAACTACGAGAATTAGCTGAAAAAGTAGCTGTAGAAAATAAAATTCAGATTGTAAAAGGTATTTATGCAGGTTTAGAAGGACCAAGTTATGAAACCCCGGCAGAAATAAGATATCTAAGAGGGGCAGGAGCAGATGCTGTAGGGATGTCAACAGTACCTGAGACGATTACTGCCAATCATATGGGCATGAATATTCTCGGTATCTCTTGTATTACAAATATGGCAGCTGGTGTATTACCTAAACCACTGGACCATAAAGAAGTTATTGAAATTGCAGACCGAGTTAAACCTAAATTTTCAACCCTAGTAAAAGGAATTTTAAGAGAAATGTAAATTTGGAGGTTTTAAGATGAGAGCATATGATTTAATATTAAAAAAGAGAGAAGGAAATGAACTAACAAAAGAAGAAATAGATTTTTTAATTGAAGGTTTTACAAAAGGTGATATTCCCGATTACCAGATGTCAGCTTTTGCAATGGCTGTTTACTTTAATGGAATGTCAGACCGGGAAACAGCAGATTTAACAATGGCAATGGTTAAATCGGGTGACCAAATCGATTTATCCAAGATTGCAGGAACAAAGGTTGACAAACACAGTACCGGAGGAGTAGGAGATACTACCTCATTGGTCTTAGTACCACTTGTTTCATCAGCCGGTATTCCGGTTGCTAAGATGTCAGGTCGCGGACTTGGCCATACCGGGGGAACAATTGATAAATTAGAGTCTATCCCTGGTTTTAAAACAGAATTAAGCATGGAAAAATTTATAGATAATGTCAACAATATTAAAGCAGCTATTGCCGGGCAAACCGGTAATTTAACCCCAGCAGATAAAAAACTTTACTCTTTAAGGGATGTAACAGCAACTGTTGATTCTATCCCCATGATTGCGAGCAGTATCATGAGTAAAAAAATTGCAGGGGGCGCAGATGGTATTGTATTAGATGTAAAAGTCGGTTCTGGTGCTTTTATGAAAACATTAGAAAATGCCCGGAAACTGGCTGAAATAATGGTTAATATTGGAGAAAAGTTAGGCCGAAGAACAATTGCTGTTTTAACCGATATGCAGCAGCCGCTCGGTCAAGCAGTTGGTAATAACTTAGAAGTTATTGAAGCGATTAAAACCTTAAAAAATGAAGGACCCTCTGATTTAAAAGAACTTTGTTTAACATTAGGGGCTAACATGCTTAAAATAAGTGGTAAAGTTGATAATTATCAACAGGGATATGAACTTTTAGAAGAAAAAATTGCCAATGGTGAAGCCTTTGAACAGTTCAAAAAGTTGGTTGATAAACAGGGTGGAGATGTTTCATATATTGAAGATCCTGATAAGTTTAAAAAAGCTAACCACGTTTTTGAAGTTAAGGCAAAAGAATCTGGTTATTTAAACCAATTAAAAGCTTTAGATATCGGTATGGCTGCCATGTTAGTAGGGGCCGGTCGCGAGAAAAAAGGTGACCAGGTTGTCAATGAAGTTGGTGTTATTTTAGATAAAAAATATGGTGATTATGTAGAGAAAGGTGATAAGATAGCTTCTCTATATTATAATAAAGATGATAGCAGTTTTGCTGAAGCCCGTGAAAAATTAAAAAATTCTTTTGTAATTAAAAAAGAGGCTCCAGAAAAAAGAGAACTAATTTTTGATATCATTGATTAATTTTTTAAGAAATTGAGGAGTGAAATTGATGAGTAAATTTGATGGTGAAAGACTCCCTGTAGAGATATTTCAAATAGATAAAGAAAGAATGCGGCGCGGATGGTATTCTGATGTATATTTTAGAAATGTCAGCAAAATACTAACCAAACTTTCAGAAGAAGGTTATCGTTTTAAAGATGAAGATATAGGTAATCTGGAAGTAGAGATGCAGATTTTTCCCAGAAGACAACCATTTTGTATTTTGGGAGGTATTGATGAAGCGCTTTCCATCCTAAAGACCTCTACCGGTTATGAAAATGAAGATGGTGAATTTGTGCCAACCTTTGATGATCTAGAAGTAAAGGCCTGTCATGATGGTGAAAAACAGTATTATAAGGGAAATCCAGCCCGGGTAGATCCCGTTATAAAAATTAGGGGACGCTATCGTGATTTTGCCCATTTAGAGACTCCAATTATTGGTTCTTTAACAGAGGCTTCTCGGATAGCGACCAATGTCTTTCAGGTTATGGAAGCGGCTCGTGGTAAGGATATCCTCTTTTTCCCAGCTCGTTTTGCTCATTATAAATTACAGGCTTTACACGGCTATGCCTATTCTTTAGGTGTAAATGCCTATAATGAGGATTACGGCCAAAATATGACACGTTATGTCTCAACAGATGAACAGGGTGTCTGGTGGGGTGGAAAAGGTGGTGGAACCATTAGCCACTCCTATATTGCAACCTTTTTAGGTGATACTACGGAAGCAATGTTGCAGTTTTCAAGGTTAATGCCAACTGAAGTGAATCGAATTGCTTTAGTAGATTTTGATAATGACTGTGTTAGTACTACCCTGAAATTATTAAAAGCAATGTTTGATAAATATATTGAATACAAAGAAGCTGGTAAAGACAAACAGGCTTCTAAATATAAATTGTTTGGGGTTAGACCTGATAATTCATCCAGCCTTAGAGATAAAAGTATTGAACCCTTAGGAGATAAAAAGTTAGATAATGGTGTAAATGCTCGTTTGGTCTTTAAATTAAGAAAAGAGATCGACCGCGCCTATAAAGACTGGGTTTTAAAAGAAAACAGAGTTGAAGAAGCCAAAAAGTTCTGTGAAGATGTTAAGATAATTGCAACCGGTGGCTTTAAGCCTCAAAAGATTCGTGAATTTGAAGAATCACAAGTACCGGTTGATATTTACGGTGTCGGCAGCTGGCTTTTATCAAATAGTTCAGTTGAGGGTACTAAAAATGACTTTACAGCAGATGTTGTAAAAGTGAAAAAGAACGGAGAATGGATTGATATGGCTAAAGTAGGTCGTCAGGCCTGTGACAATGAATGTCTGGACGTGGTAACAGAATATTAATTAATTGGGGCTGATTACATGGATTTAATCATATCACATGAAAATACAGATATTGATGGTCTAGCCGGTATGATAGCTGCTTCTAAACTCTACACTGAAGCTAAAGTTGTGGTTTCTGAAAACATGACAACTTTAGCCCAGAGATTTTTAGCCTTGTATAAAGATGAATTTGAGATTTCACGTTATGATGAGGTTGAATATGATGATATAGAACGTGTGATTGTAATTGACACCCATGAATATGACCGCCTTGGTAAACTAACCGAGTTAATTAATTGGGAACAGGTGGAAGTAATTGTTTATGATCACCATCCCCATCAAAAGCTAGACTGGATTGATATTGACTTATCAGAAAATGTTGGTTCAGCTACTTCAATAATTGTGAACAGACTAAAAAGGGAAAATATTAAATTAAATAGGTCAGAAGCTACCCTGTTTGCACTCGGTATTTCAGCCGATACAGGCAACTTCATGCACCTCAATACAGAGTCAGAAGATTTAATTGCCTTTGCATACCTCCTAGACATGGGGGCAAACAAAAAGGCAATTAACGAATATCTTTTAGAAACTTTAGATAAAAATCAAAAGAGGGTATTTGAACTATTAATTAAACATAGAAAAGACATTCGCATAAAAGATAAAGACATTACCCTCTTTACCTTAAAATACCCCCGTTATGTGACCGGACTTAATAATGTAGTGGAAAAAATTAAACTGCTTTATCAACTATCTGTTGTTTTTGTTTTAGTTGAAATGGAAGGTAAGGTAATCATTATTGGCCGTAGCAGTGATGAAAATGTCAATTTAGAAGAGATTTTTTCTGAATTAGGTGGTGGTGGCCATTCCGGGGCAGGTTCGGTTTCATTAAAAACCGACCTTGAGATTGCCCGTAATAAATTGGAGACAGCTATTCGGGATAAAATAAAGGTAGCTGTAAAGGTAAAAGAGATTATGCATGAACCGGTTAAGGTTCATGAAAGTACAAAATTGATAGAAGTCAAAAATAAGATGAAAGAACAAAAGATTACGGGTGTTTTAATCACCAATGATCACAACAAGGTCAAAGGTATCTTTACAACCCGTGATTTAAGAAGACTCAATGATGAAGATGAACTTTATCGGGTCCCTGTCAAAGGCTATATGACAAAAAAATTATACTATATAAAACCGGAAGATACTATCCACAGGGCCCAGGAAAAGATGGTTAAAAAGGATATCGGACGACTGCCAGTTAAAAATAAGGAAGGAAGAGTTGTAGGTATAATTACACGCAGAGACATTTTAAATCAGTATTATGAAGAAGAGACCGAAAGTCAAAATCAGAATCGATATGTTAGTTCCTTAGTTTCAATTACACCCGAAAAATTAAAAGTTGCCGATCAGTTAGATAAACTGCCCAATGAAATTAGAAAGCTATTTAAAAAGATTGGAAAAATTGCTCAGGATAAAGACTCCCGCATCTTTTTGGTGGGAGGTATGGTAAGAGACCTTCTCTTAGACAAAGAAAACAAAGATTTTGACTTTGTCGTAGATGGTGATATAGAAGGTTTAATTAAGGAAATTGCATCAATTTATGATGTTAAGTATAAATATAATGAGAACTTTCAAACCGGTAGTATGGTTATTGAAGATCAGTATGATCTTGATTTTGCTGTTTCTAGAAATGAATTATATACACACCCCGGTGCTTTACCAAAGGTTCAAAAGGCTGATATTTTTGACGACCTGTTTAGAAGAGATTTTACAATTAATGCTTTAGCTGTAGCTTTACATCCGGCTGAGTATGGTTATCTCTATGATTTCTTTAAAGCTCGTGAGGATGTTAAAAATAAGATACTAAAAGTGCTGCATAGATTTAGTTTTTTAGATGATCCTACTCGGATAATTAGGGGTATTAGGCTGGTATTGCAGCTTGATTTAGAGATCGAAGAAGAAACAAAGGCTTTAATGCAGGAAGCGATTCGCTTAAGCCGGTTTTCAGATGTGACCTTTCCCCGTATATATAAGGAATTAAGGTTTCTATTTGCAGAAAATCCGGGTCTTGGTTTTATAGATCTACTCAGAGAAGTTCCTTTTTTAAGACTTCTTTATGATGATTATACAATTCCTGCCAATATCGAAGAGAAGTGGGTACGTGCTGATAAGTTCCTTGCATATTTTGAAAATAATAATTATAATATAAAAAAGTGGCCAGTATATTTTTCACTGATTTTAAAAGACATTCCACGTTCAATTATAGAACGCTGGTCTTTAAATCTAAAAGCTAAGAATATAATTTTATTTAACCCTGGTGAATATGATATAAAGAAGATAACTAAAAATCAGGGGCGTGTCGATTTATATAGTCATTTAAAGGAATTTACAAATGAAGAGTTAGTATTGCTTTTAGCTGAACATGATAATGAAAGATTAAGAGAAAAGATATTATTTTATTTAGAAAAAATTTCTGATATAGTGATTGCAGTTGATGGAAATGATTTATTAGACCTTGGATATCATGAAGGACCAATAATAAGTAAAGCCCTTGATATAATTAAAAGACAAGTCTTAAAGGGCAAATTAAAAACACGTGAAAAACAATTAGAGTATGCAAAAAAACTCAAGAATAAATTAGAGAGGAAGTAATAATATAAGATGTCAAATATAATGGAATTAATTTTGGTAATACCGGTACTATTATTATCACTATCAATACATGAGTATTCACACGGTTATGTTTCATATAAACTTGGGGATCCCACCCCAAAAGCAAATGGTAGACTTACTTTAAATCCAATTGCTCACCTAAGTTTGATGGGAAGTTTAGTTTTATTAATTACAAGAAGAATCGGTTGGGCTAAACCCGTTCCTGTAGATCCCAGATACTACAAAAATCCCCGTAAGGGTATGATGTTAGTAGGTATTGCCGGTCCCAGTTCTAATCTGATTTTAGCCGCAATATTTGCTCTAATCTTTAGAACTGTAATGGCTTTAATTAGTGTGAATTCAGTTGGAGCTATTGGAGGTCAGGTTAGTAATTTACAATATGTAATTTTGAGATTTTTAATGTTAGCTATAATAGTTAACTTAAGCCTTGGCTTTTTTAACTTATTACCAATACCTCCTTTAGATGGTTCTAACATCTTAAGGGGTTTAATACCAAGGAATTTAGATAAGTATTTAAATAAATTACAAGGACCTCTTGGTATGGTAATCCTATTGGTCTTAGCATATACCGGAATATTATGGGGGATGATTAGTCCCTTTGTCAACTTCTTTTTAGGGATCTTAATATAAAAAAACGGTAGGGTGAAAATATGGATTATGAAGTGAAACTGGAGGAATTCCAGGGACCACTGGAGCTTTTATACCAGTTGGTCAAGAAAAATAAAATAGAGATAAGCAAGATATCCTTAGCAAAAATTACCGGTGAATACCTAGATTACATTGATGAACATATTATGGACTTAGAATATACCAGTGAATTTTTAGTAATTGCAGCTGAATTGATAGAGATTAAAGCAAAGTACCTCTTACCAAAAACAGATGATGAAGATGAAGAGGATGAAGAGGAAAGTTTGGTGGAAAGACTTAAAAAATATCAGTTATACAAAGAACTATCTTTTGTATTAGCTGATGAATTTGAAGAAAGAAGGGATGTATTTGAGAACAATACATCCCTTGATAGATACCGCAACTATGAAGAAGAAGTTGTGATCGATGTTAATTTAAAGGCTTTAAAAGAGATGTATCTTAAAGCATTATATTCAGATAATGATTTAGAAGATGATGATATAGAAGAAGTTGAACATATTATTATTGAAAAAATCAAAGTGGAAAAAAAGATAAATGATGTTTTAGATATGCTGGATAAATATAATGAAGTAGAATTTTATAAATTAATTGAAGATCACAGCAATCTCATGGAGATTGTAGTAACATTTTTAAGTATTCTAGAGTTAATGAAATTAAATAAGGTAAAAGTACTACAAGATCAACTTTTTTCACCTATTCAGGTTTCATTAGCTTAAAGCAGGTGATATAATGGAGGCAGAGAAGCTGGCAAAGTTGGAGACGATAATCTTTGTGGCAGAAGAACCGGTTGGAATTGATAAATTAAAAAGGGTAATGGAGATGAAGATCTCGGAATTAAGACCATTATTAGAAGAGCTGAAGGCTGAATATGCAAAAGAGAGTCATGGTTTTGAACTTAACAGCTATAATGACAACTATGTGTTTGAAACAAAAAAGCAGTTTAGTGACTTGATCTTAAATTATTTGAATATTTCAAAACACAAAAAGTTAAGTTCAGCTGCTTTGGAAACCCTGGCCATTATTGCCTATGAACAGCCCATTACCAGAAGAGAAATAGAATCAATAAGAGGGGTAAATGTGGAACGAACCCTTTCAACTTTAGAAAAATACAGTTTAGTCGAAGAAAAAGGACGTAAAGAAACAATTGGTAATCCTATTATTTACGGTACAACCACAATATTTTTACAGAAGTTTGGGCTTAATGATATTTCTGACTTACCTAAAATTGAAGATATTGATTATCAGAAAGTATTTGAAGATGATAAATAAATTTAAACAAAGGATAACTTAATGAAAAAGTTTAATAAACGAACTTATAAAAGTTTTACTAAATTTTTTAAGGATATAAAATTTATATTTAAAAATAGAGCTCAAATCAAAGAGTTAAACAATGGTGAGATAATTAGTGAAAGTTTTAAAGAAAGATTAATGATGGCTGTAACTGCAGTCAACGGCTGTCGTTACTGTAGTTATTATCATACTCGTCTTGCTCTTGAGGCTGGTATTAGCCATGAAGAGTTAGATAAAATTATTGATGGTTCTGTCAAAAACTCACCTGATTCAGAAAAATTTGCTTTACTTTATGCCCAGCATTGGGCAGAACAAGCCGGACAGCCAGATAAAGATTTTACAGAACAACTTATAGAACAATATGGAGCCCAAAAAGCTAAATATATACAACTGGCTATTAGAACTATTAATTTTGGTAATTTAACTGGAAATACTTTTGATTATCTATTATATAAGGTATCTTTTGGATATTTGGGATTATCTTAAAAAAATATCTATTATTTGTTTAATATTTTAGGTAAAAATATTTGAAAAACTATACAAAGTTTTTATTTTTATAAAAAGGAATATTTTACTTTTTAAAGAATATAATAATATGCTAAGAAAGGATGTAAATAATGGAACGCCTTCAAAAGGTTATGGCCCATGCAGGAGTTGCTTCCCGTAGAAAGTCAGAAGATATAATTGCAGAGGGCCGTGTGAAGGTAAACGGTGTTGTGGTAACAGAGATGGGCACTAAAGTTGACCCAGTACATGACACAATAGAAGTAGACGGGGAAGAGATTGAAAAAGAGAAAAAAATATATATAAAATTACACAAACCCAAAGGTTATGTGACAACTGTGAACGACCCCCAGGGCAGACAAACAGTTTTGGATTTAATACATAGTATTGATAAAAGAATCTATCCAGTTGGTAGATTGGACTTAGACAGTAGTGGTTTATTACTTTTAACCAATGATGGTGACTTAACGTATAAGATCACACATCCTTCACATGAGTTGGATAAAGAATATACGGTAGTGGTTAATGGAGAGCTAACTAAAGCCGAACTAAATAGATTTAAAAAAGGTATACAGTTAGAAGAAGGTAAAACCTCTCCAGCTAAGATTGAAAAGGTAAATCAGGATAGCAAAAACACTACCTATAAAGTAATTATTCATGAGGGTATGAACAGACAGATTAGAAGGATGTTTGATAAATTAGGATATGAAGTTGTAAGTTTAATCAGAGTCAGGATTGGCAATATTTCATTGGGAAGTTTACAACCAGGCGAGTATAGAAAATTGAGTAGAAAAAAACTACAAGATCTCAAAGGGTTATTGTAATAACCTATGTAGTAAAAAATAAGGGGGAGTAATCACATGGAAACTTTAAAAGT
>CAZXRH010000082.1:0-9875 GCA_964642575.1 uncultured Halanaerobiales bacterium | reverse complement strand
GAGTTAGAAAAAGACATGGTCAATCGAGCACCCCGTTTAGGACAGTCTTTAGAGACCTCCCGTGGCTATGTTAAAGCAGGTATGATAGGAATGATATTAAGCTATTATTTAAGAGAGTTAGGATATGATGCCCGCAATCATATGGACGGTAATTATCTAGTCATGGCTCCTTTTACAGCAGAAGCTGCTGGTCTAGGTGAGATCGGTCGTATGGGAATCCTAGTTACAAAAGAATACGGACCACGGGTAAGGTTAGGAGTTGTTACTACTGATCTCGAGTTAAATACCGACCAGAGAGAACCATTCGGCATGAAAGAGTTCTGTAAGATGTGTAATAAATGTGCTGAAAACTGTCCTTCTGACGCTATTGACTTGGGTTCACCAGGTCAATTAAATGGTGAAAAAAGATGGCATACAGAGGTTGAGAAATGTTTTAAGGTCTGGCAGATGTCTGGTACAGACTGTGGAATTTGTATTTCAAGTTGTCCCTTTTCACAAAATCTTAACCTAACACAGATCAATAAAATGAAAGATAATCCGGAAGTAATGAAGGATATTTTAAGAGAATATAATAAAGAAAACAAAGAACGCCCCTATAATGAAAGTGAGCACGAATGGTTGTAATAAAAAATGCAGTTTGAGAGTGAGGTAAACACATTGAAAAAGTTAGGCTTTGTAATCTTATGTCTGATCTTCGCACTAGTTTTAATTGGTCCTAAAGCAGAAACCCAGAACATCAATTTTATTTCTAGGGAGACCTTAATAAATAAATTGGACTTAGAATCCAATATTAAAATTATTGAAAAAAGAGCAGTGGATATCACTGGTGATCAGATTAAAGACCAGGTCTTTTTAATCGGCCAAAAGCCAGCCGGTGATAGTTCCCTGTTTTTTGCTCCAATACAGGTATTAGTCTATGATTTATATAACAAGCAGTATTATATCAATTCTTATGATAATTTCAGTGGTTATGAACCAAAACTTGCTTTTTATGATTTTACAAATGATCAAACCAAAGATATTTTTGTAAAAACAAATTCGGGCGGCAGTGGTGGTATCTATCACCATCTGATCGCTTCTTTTATGGATAATGATCTCAAAATTATCTTTGATGATCAAAACAACCAACCTTTACATGTATCTGGTAAGTATGAAGATGGTTTTCAAGCTGTGCTCAATATACCTGAACTTAAAGAACGATTCAAACTTGATTTATCTTTTAATTGTCGTAAATATATTGAGGAAAATATCTATACAAGTGATGGCTCTTTGTTAAGAGATGTTAAACCATATACCTATCCCTTAAGCCAATTGACTCCTGTAGATTATGACTTAGATGAAAGCTTTGAATTAAGAGGGGTTCAGAGGGTGGTGGGAGCCTATGGAGCAGATAGTATTGCTCACCTCACGACAGTTTTAAAGTATGAAGGCAGTTGGCAGATTAAACAGGTGGAAATAAGTACCTATTTAAAAAAATATAATCCAGAATATAGTAATAACAACATTAATTATCAAATCAAACAAAATACCATAACCAGTGGTACAAAAGAAATCTATTATCCCCAAATTAATAACTTACCAGAAGATGTTAATTCAATCTATATTAACCATGAGTTAAAAGAAATGGTTAAGCCATTTTTTAACAAAGATAATGAACTTAATATAAAGTATGAATTTACAAGGAAAGAAAAAGATTTAATTAGTATTAAATACAGCGGATATCAAAAGCATGAAGATGGTCAATATGAGGTATTAAAATCGTTTAATTATGATCTTGAAAATAATCGACTCCTAACACCTGATAATATTTTAAAAGAAGGCAATAATATCAAAGAAAAAGTTGATCAGATTATCAGAAACAATATTAAAAGTAAGTCTTTAAAAGAAAGTTTTCCTGGTTTAGAAGACTGGATGGGATTTTATATAACAGACCGAGAACTTGTACTTTATTATCTCAAAAGTGATTTTGAAACAGAGTTTAGCAAAATTAGGGTTCCCTTAAGTTCATTAAGACCCTATTTAAGTTTTAATTTAAATGTCAAAAATAATGAAACAGAAATCTTTATAATAGAGGTTGATTAAGATGGAAACAGAAAAGATTAATAAGATAAAACAGTATTTAAGTAAAAACGAAGATGTATCTCTTAAAAATATCTTAAACGAAATTAATGAAAAGTCCACCCCGGTGATTGAAGAAAATGAAACCGGTTATACCATAACATTTTTCTATCAAGAAACAGACCTGGATAATATCTCAGTGGTGGGTTCTTTTCCCGGTTTTGATCTGATAAATCAGAAACTTAGTAAGTTAGCTGATAGTGATATCTGGCACCGTAGTTTTAATGTAGATAATCCAGTTAACTTTACCTATGGATTTGTTAAAAACTTTGATGAAGATAATCATGAACTTGATGTGATGACTAATATCATCAAAGACCCGCTCAATGATAAAGATATTACAATTTATCAGGGAGAGGATCAGGTCCTTGACCTATCAACTTTGGATTTAGTTTATGATAAAGAAATAGAGAAGTTTTTTAATAATACACAAAATCAAGAACTTAATATAAAAGAAAATAATATTAACAGTAATCTCTATGACAAAAAAAGAAAATATTGGACTTTAGAAAATGAGGATAATAATAAATATGAAGGGATCTTTTTATTTACAGATGGATATACTTTTGCCCATGACAGTGAACTTTTAAAAGTATTTAATAATTTAAGAGAAGAACAGTTAATTCCCAACCTTTTATTTGTCTTCGTTAAAAATGAAGATAGAGGTATTGAATTGGCTGCCAATGAGCAGTTCAAAGACTTTTTAAATGAAGAATTATTAACTGAAATTCAAACAAATTATGACATTACATTTAAAGATAAGGAAAATATCATCTGTGGTAAAAGTTTGGGTGGTCTTAACGCTTTTTATACTGCCTTTGATTCTGAGATATTTAATAATATAATCAGTCATTCGGGAACTTTTGTCTGGGGATATCCCGATGAAAGAGAAAGAGACTTTCTTTTTGAAGCAATTGAAGACTCTGATTTTAATGCTCACAATATTTATCTTGATGTGGGTGAGTTAGAAGATGAGTTTGTACCAATGTGGTTTATGAGTTTAATTGATGTTAATAAAAGGATGAAGAATCTAATAGAAGAAAAGTCTGACCGCCTATTTTTTAATATATTCAAGGGTGGACATGATTACTATTGTTGGCGAAAAAACACTGTCAAAGCATTACTTAAATTCTTTGATTAAATAAACACGGAGGTTAAACTGATGATCAAAAAACTAAATAAAGAAAATGAAGAAAAGTTAATGAATTATTTAGCTGCAGAACCGGCTCTTAACCTTTTTATCATAGGTGATATTGAAAACTATGGTTTTACAAAGGATTTTCAGGATATCTGGGGAGATTTTGATCACGATAATCAAATTCAGGCAGTACTTTTAAGGTATTATGACAGCTTTATTATCTATGCAAAAGATGATTATGATAAAGCCGGAATAGCCGAGATCATCAATAACCATGAGCCTAAAATGGTTAGTGGAAAAAAAGAATGTGTAGATAAATTAGAAGACTTAATTCAGGTCTCTAAAAAAAGAGATACTTACTTTTGCAAACTCGATCAAGCAGCAGATCTTTATCAGGGACCATTATTAGAACAGGTAGAAAAAACCACCTTAGAAGATGTTAAACCCCTTTGGGAACTACACCAAAGAATTGATGAGTTTGAGGACTTAGATGAACTGGAGCGGAAAAAGAAGAAATATAAAGATGAAACCGGCCGAGGTTATCATATCTATGATGATAAGAGAGATAAAATAATATGTTGTGCTGAAACAACTGCTGAAAACAGCCTTTCAGCCATGGTGGTAGGAGTAGCTACACAAAAAGAATACCGCAATCAAGGACTTGCTTCAGCCGTGATGTCTAAATTATGTAAAGAAGTTTTAGATGAAGGTAAAGAACTTTGTCTTTTTTATGATAACCCTCAAGCAGGTAAGATCTATAAAAGAATTGGATTTGAAGATATCGGTATTTGGAGTATGTGGAGTTTTAAAAAGGAGGAAAAGGATGATTAATTTAACACACTGCTGTATTATTACAGACAATGTAGATCAACTAACCAATTTTTATGAAGATATATTAAATACTGAGGCAGAAAGATATGGAGATAATTATAGTGAAATTGAAGTAGGAGATTCCCACCTTGCTATCTTTGATGTTTTTGAACAGGAAAGTCTAGCACCTGGGTCAGCGCGAGTCAGATCAAATGAGAGCATGATATTAGAATTTAATGTAGATGATGTTGAAAAAGAATATAAACGAATTAAAAGTATGGATATAGAAATTGTAAAAGAACTTACCACTCAGCCCTGGGGCAATACCTCCTTTTATTTTAGAGATCCGGATGGAAATCTGATAGATTTTTACAGCAATGATAATGAGTAAGGAGTAATCAGATGCAAAATAAGAATATATTAATTACGGGTGCGACCGGTAATGTAGGTCATGCCCTACTTCAAAAGTTAAGAGATGAAGAAAATGTTAATATCTATGCTGCAGGCCGCAGTATAGAGAAAATGAAAAAGCAAATCGACAATGATAGTATTAATTATGTAAAACATGATTTTAAAGATGAAAGCACTTATAAAAGTGCTCTTGTAAATATAGATACTGTATTTTTAATGAGACCACCAGCGATTTCAAAAGTAAAAAAATATATCAGACCATTTTTAGTTAAAATTAAAGAAAATAAGATAAAACAGGTTGTATTTTTATCACTACAGGGGGCTGAGAAAAATATAGTAGTACCTCATCATCGAGTTGAAAAGCACATTAAAAATTTAAATATTCCTTATACTTTTTTAAGACCTAGCTTTTTTATGCAGAACCTTTCAACTACCCATCAAAAAGAAATCAAAGAAAAAAATGAAATATTCATTCCGGCCGGCAAGGGCAAAACCAACTTTATTGATATAAGAGATATTGCAGCGGCTGCGCGAAAGGTAATTTTAGAAGATGGTCATATAAATAAAGCCTATAAACTTACCGGTCCTGAAAATTTGGACTATTATGAAATAGCAGAAGTCATGAGTGAGATTTTAAATAAAAAGATAGAGTATAAAGATCCTTCTATTTTTCAATTTTTCAAACGTAAACGCCAAGAAGGCTATTCTATTATACATACCCTAGTGATGATTGGGCTTTACTCTGCTTCTAAGTATGGTTCTGTGGCTAAAAAGACTGATGAATTTAAGCAATTGATGGAGAGAAAACCGATCACCTTCAAAGAATTTGTACGAGATCATAAAGAGAAATGGCAGTGAGTTTAATATTATTCATTTTTAGTAGAGGTGAACTGTCTTGAAAATCAGAAAGATAAAAGAAACTGCTCATGAAAAAGAAAAGATAGCCCAAATGTTAACTAACTTTCGCAGTTACTTAGCTGAATTGAAAAATAAGTCAGACGAGATGGAGATAGCTGAAGCTGTAGAAGAAATAGATTATTACCTTGATAAAGAATATCCAATCTATACTGCCTTAGAAGATAATGAATATCTGGGATATTTTATTTTAAAATTCGACGATGATGCAGTGTGGCTAGAACATTTTTTTGTTAAGGAACAACACAGAGGAAAGGGTATTGGCAGTGCATTATTTAAAAGAGCAGAAGAAGTTTTAGATGAATTAGGTTATGTCAATTTATATAACTGGGTTCATCCTAATAATGAACGGATGATTAATTTTTTAAAGAGTCAAGGATACGATGTCTTAAATATGATTGAAATCAGAAAAAGTTTTGAAAATGAAGAATTAAAAAGTGAGTTTAAGGTAGGAGATAATAAATTTAGATATAATTAAGATAATAAAAAGGTAAAATTTCCACTATCAAGAAAAATATATAATAAGAAATAATTAATTAAATTTTTATTAAAAAAAGATTAGTTAACTTACATTAGTAGAGATCATAAGGAGAGTAAAGGAGTAGAGAAATGAGTAAAAAATATTTTGTAGGTAAGTTTAATGTCTTTTTAATTGCCTTTCTTTTGCTTTTATTATCTGGTTTTCTTTTAACCTTTTTTCCCAGGGCCAAATTAGTATTTTGTACTGGATGATAATTCCTTCAATAATTTTTGAAGAGATAATTGAAAGCAGTTATCCCATCATTGCTGATAGTAAATTTATTAATCTGATTTTTATATTCATTTTTTGGTATATTGTTATTTACTTATTAATTAATATCTATGTTGTACTTAAGATCATAAAAAACGAGGAAACTAAGGGGAGGAATAACTAATGGAAATACCTGCTGAAAGATGGTTTGATGCAGTGCGGAAAAGAAGCTCGGTAAGAAGCTTTTTATCGGCTAAATTAAAAGATGAAGACGAAAAAAAGTTCACTCAATTTTTAGAAGATATTAGTGATATGTATCATGGTATTAGAATTAAGTATGTACCAGAAGGATTTCAAGAAGTCGCTAAAGGATTTATTGGTTCCTATGGTAAAATTGATGGAGCCGAGTCCTATCTGGTCTGTCTGGCGGAAAAGAATACACCCTATAAAGATGAAAAAGTTGGCTATATGGGTGAAGCAGCCGTGTTAGAGGCGGTCTCAATGGGTATCTCTTCCTGTTGGGTGACCGGAACCTATAAAAAAGAAGATGTAGCTAAACAAATAGCTATCCAGGACAATGAAATGATTAAATCGGTAATTGCTTTGGGTTATGCTAAAGATAAAAAGAAATTATCAGAAAAACTACTTAAAACAATTGTTTCCAGTGAAAAAAGAAAACCATTAGAAGAACTATGTGAAGGTGGGGTAGATGAAGACTGGCCGGATTGGGTTAAGACTGCTCTTGAAACAGCTCGTTTAGCTCCTTCAGCGATAAATCGCCAGCCGTGGCGTTTTAAAGTTGATAAAGACAGTATTACAGTTAAACTGGCTGATGAAAAAGGGGACAAGGCATCAAAAAAATTAGATTGTGGTATATCCATGCTTCATTTAGAAGTGGGTGCTCTCTCGTCTGGAGTGCAGGGAGAATGGAAATTCCAATTAGATCCTGAAGTTGCAACATATAATAAAAAATAAGTAGAGGTGGATAAATGCCTGCCAATCATGAGATATTAAAAAATTTAAAAACAGAAAGATTGATTTTAAAGCCTGTTTCTCAAAAATATAAAGAAGAAATATATAATCACTTTTCAGATCCAAATGTAACTAAATACATGGATATAGATGTATTAGAAAGTATTGAAAAAGCTGAGGAGATCATTAGCTATTATACTGAAAGAGAAGATAAAGAAGAGTGTTATAGATGGGTTGTCCTAAAAAATGATGATAATACTTTTTTAGGAACTTGTGGTTTCAATAGTTGGGAAAAACAGAGGGCTAACCGAGCTGAAATAGGTTATGACCTTTCCAAAAAATATTGGAAAAAAGGATTTATGAGTGAAGCTGTAGTAAGATTGATAAAACATGGATTTGAGATTTTAAATTTACACCGAATTGAAGCTAAGGTTACAGAGGGGAATACTCCTTCCTGTAAACTTTTAGAAAAACTTCACTTTAAAAAAGAAGGGTTTTTAAGAGACTATAATTACTGGAAAGGTGATTATGTAAGTGAATATATGTATTCATTGTTAAAAAGTGAATATCAAAAATATTATAAATAAGAAGTAGAAGCCTCTTAGTATTAAAAATTACTAAGAGGCTTTTTTGGTGTTGTATGCGAAAAATAGTATAAAAATATTATTATGTAAAAACATTAAACCAGCAAGTATCAGCTGGTGTTTTTTATTTAAATAGTGAAAAAATTTAAAATATTTAAAATTTATTAAAGGAATTTTTAAACATGCAACGAATAGTAATAAGTGTATAATGCGATAATACTATACTTGATTCGACATTATCGAATAATTAGAACATGGGGGGCGATATTATCAATAATTATCAGGATAAGATAAGTCAGGCAGAGATCAAGTCGGTTGCTAAAGCTTTATCGATTATTGATTATATTAATAAAAATGATAGGGCAACTTTACAGAATATTTCAAAAGATATAGGTATTCCAAAAAGCACTGCTTTAGGGATATTAAAGACCCTAGAACAGTTTGAATATATCAACAAATTAGAAGGTAAAAAATATGAACTCGGTATATACTTATTTGAACTGGGAAATAATGTTCGAAAAAAGATTAATTTAGATGTAATTGCTAAACCTTATTTGGAAAAATTAGCAAGTGAAATTGGTGAAACGGTAAACCTTGCTATATTAGATGATAATGAAGTACTGCTTTTGGATAAATATAAGCCAGACTATGGTTTTCAAATAGGTGCTCAGATTGGAACTAGATTAAAACCCCACTGTATTGCTGTAGGTAAAGTATTAATTTCTCACCTCAGTGAAGAGGAAATAGATAATATGATTGCCGCTAATGGGTTGCCCAGTATGACACCTAATACAATTACGGATGGAAACAAGCTTAAAGAACATTTAAAACTAGTAAATAAAGAAGGATTTGCTGAAGACAATGGTGAGTTGATGGAAAGTATGAGATGTATTGCTGCTCCCATCTATAATCATCATAATGAAAATATAGCTGCAATAAGTATTTCATCTTTGGACTCGAAACTTAAGGGAGAAAAGTTCTTACAAGCAAAAGAACTTATCTTACACTATGCAGATCGGATATCCAAAGATCTGGGTTGCAATAAATAAGTTTCATAAGTTATTAAAACTTTGTTTATTCTATTTATCAATCATTAAGGAGGGGTTGTAATGCCCAAGAAAAAATCAATTTTAGACTTTATGGAAATGAAAGCAAACAATGAAAAGGTAGCCTGGATAACTGCTTATGATTTTCCAACTGCCCAGTTTGCTGAAGAAGCCGGTATGGACATGATTTTAGTAGGTGATTCTTTAGGAATGGTTGTTAAGGGATATAAGGGAACAATTCCTGTTACAATGGAAGATTGTATTGCCCACAGTCAAGATGTAAAAAGAGGAGCACCTAATACCTTTTGTATCGGTGATATGCCCTTTGGTTCCTATCAAGTTTCAGATGAAAAAGCTGTTGAAAATGCAGCCCGTTTTCTAAAAGAAGCTGATATGGATGCCATCAAATTAGAAGGTGGCCGCAGGGTATCAAGCCAAATTGAAGCAATCAGTGATGCAGGTATAGTAGTCTTTGGACATATTGGACTTACCCCACAGAGTTCAGGTCAATTAGGTGGTTTTAAAGCTCAGGGATTAACTGTGGATAGTGCCCGCGAATTAATTAAGGATGCTGTTTCCGTACAGGAATCTGGTGCACAGGCACTTCTATTAGAAGCAGTTCCACCCGAAGTAACCGAATTTATTACAGAAAAATTAGATATACCGGTTTATTCAATTGGAGCAGGTTTACCTTGTGATGGTCAACTCCTAATCTGTGGAGATATGCTGGGCATGTTCCAGGCTTTTACACCTAAATTTGTGAAGACATATGCCAATGTAGCCGAGATAGAAATTAAGGCTTTTAAAGAATATGTAGACGATGTTAAAAATGAAAGATTTCCAACAGATGATCATGTCTATCATGCTAAAGACAGTGAAGAAGAGTTTGATAAATTATTTGCTGAGTTTGAATAGAAAATAATATTAAACCTAATATATTTAAATGAGGGGGATTTAAATGAAATTAGACCAAGTGTCAAAGTATATGGAAGAAGCGGGGATGCCCGGACGTGATAGGTATGATATGCCGGACAGTGGGAAAAGCTTTCCAGATGGAGCACACTACAGAATTGAAATGTCAGGGGTAGAAGGACCAAAAGTACTAGAAGCTTTAATTGATGAAAAGAATAAGCGGAATGTTCCCGTACATA
>CAZXRH010000081.1:0-10547 GCA_964642575.1 uncultured Halanaerobiales bacterium | reverse complement strand
TCTTTATCTACTTCTTTTAATTCAGATGGTTCAGGTATCTCACCATCAAAGTACTGATTAACCATGCTTACTGTTCTATTTAGAAGGTTCCCTAAATCATTGGCTAAATCAGAATTGATTCTTTGAATTAAAGCCTCAGTAGAATAAGTCCCATCTGTACCAAATGGTACCTCTCTTAAAAGATAATAACGGATTGGATCTACCCCGAAATCATCGATTAATTCCATAGGGTCCACAACATTGCCCCTTGATTTTGACATCTTACCGGACTCACTTAAAAGCCAGCCATGACCGAATACCTGTTTAGGTAATGGCAGGTCAAGAGCCATGAGAATAATAGGCCAGATTATAGTGTGGAATCTTAAGATGTCTTTTCCGACAATGTGAAGATCTGCTGGCCAGTATTTATTAAAGTTTTCTTCATCTGTGAGATAACCAATTGCTGTAATATAATTACTTAAGGCATCTATCCACACATATATTACATGGTCATCATCTATGGGAACCGGTACTCCCCAATCAAAGGTTGTTCGGGAAACACTTAGGTCATCTAAACCCTGTTCTATAAAGTTGATCATTTCATTCCGGCGGGATTCCGGTTGAATGAATTCAGGATGTTCTTCAATATGGTTTAATAGACGATCGGCATATTTACTCATTTTAAAGAAATAACTTTCTTCTTCAACCCATTCTACAGGACGGCCACAGTCTGGACAAACCTTTTCTTCACCAATTTGTCTTTCGGTCCAAAAAGTTTCGTCAGGAGTACAGTACCAACCTGAATAATGGCCTTTGTAAATATCGCCCTTATCATACAACTTTTGAAATATCTTTTGTACTACTTCTTCATGTCTTTCTTCAGTAGTACGAATAAAATAATCATATTCAATACCCAAAGCATCCCAGAGTTCTTTAAATGTTTTTACAATCTCATCTACATATTCTTTCGGCTCTTTATTCGAATCTCTTGCACTTCTTTCAATCTTTTGACCGTGTTCGTCCGAACCGGTTAAAAACATAGCGTCATAACCCTGCATCTTTTTAAACCTCGTTATACTGTCAGCTGCAACAGTAGTATAGGCATGACCGATATGTAAACGGTCACTCGGGTAGTAAATGGGGGTTGTGACATAAAAAGTTTTATCATTGCCCATAGTAATCATCCTTTCTTCATTATCTATTAACATTTATTTGGATTGCTTCTTTATATACTTTCTTTTTTTGCATTTCTCTAACTTCTGCTACTTTTTTAATTGCTTCTTTTTTAGTATAACCATTATCCATAAATAACTGGACATGTTCTAAAACACTAAGCTCTGTCCAGCTTTCTTTATCAGGCTCCTTTTTGGTTCTTCCTTCTACAACAACTACAATTTCTCCTTTTATCTCAACTGAATCAATCTTATCTTTTATTTCAGTTATAGTACCATAAATCTTTTCTTCATGTATTTTAGTAATTTCCCGAACTAAAGCTGCTTTACGCTCAGGAATTTTTTCACTTAAGTCCTTAAAAATTTTTTTAACTCGATAAGGAGATTCATAAAATATTACTGTCTTTTCTTCCAATGCTATCTCCTGTATAAATTCTTCTCTTTCCTTTCCTTTACGAGGTACAAAACCCAGAAAAGAAAATTTATCGGTTTGAATCCCCGATACTACTAGAGCAGGAATTAGAGCAGTTGGACCTGGAACAGGTATGATTTCAATACCATGATTTATTGCTTCCTGTATCAAAATCAAACCTGGATCGGAAATACCCGGCATCCCAGCATCAGAAACTAATGCAATATCATAACCATCTTTTAATTCAGTCATTAACTTTTTAGCTTTTTCACGTTCATTATGTTCATGGTAGCTTGTCATTTTATTATCTATCTTAAAATGATTAAGCAATTTTTCAGTCCGTCGCGTATCTTCGGCTGCAATCAGGTCTACATTTCCTAAAGTTTTAACAGCTCGAAAGGTAGTATCATCTAAATTACCAATCGGTGTTCCACATATATATAATTTGCCTTTTTCACTCATTTGAATCTTCTCCATATATCTTTTTTAATTCCTGGGTATACTGGTCTGTATTACCCTCAAATTCTATGATGTTTTGTTTGATTTTAAAACCCGGGTTTCCATCTAAGACCGCTTTTAAGATAAAACGGTCCGGGTCTTTGTTTTCTCTCGCTTGAATTAATCTCATCTCTTTGGGTTCAATCTTATTTTCTTTTAATAATGAGATAATTTGAGGCAGTCTTTTAGTAAGATGAACCAGATAAAAACTACCGCCCGCTTTTAAAAGCCGGGCTGCTTTTTTAATTATTGTTTTAATATCTATTTCTATTTCATGTCGTGCAATTGCTTTGAACTTATTTTGAGTAATCTTACCAGTATTAGTGGGACGGTAAGGTGGATTGGTTACAACTGTATCAAACTGGTTGTCCTCAAAATGGTCCATCATTTTGTTTATATCGCCTTCAATAATTTTGATTTTACTATCCAAATTATTAAGCTTAACCGATCTTTTTGACATTTCTGCCAGTGGTTTCTGCAGTTCAATGCCATAAATAATGTCAGGATTGTTCTTATAAGCTAAGAGCAGTGGGATTACTCCACTTCCACTGCCCAGATCTATAATTTTATCATTGTTTTTGACTTTTACATAGTTTGCTAAAAGTACTGAATCGGTTCCAAACTTGAAATATTGGTTATTTTGTATTATTTTCAATTTATCAGGTATTAAGTAATGTGTTTCTTCCACAGAAATTTCCCTTCTTATTCATTTTCATTTTCTAACAGTCTCAGACAAAAAAGGCATTCACCTTTGCGTTTTTCTCCAAAACTTAAATGGCAGATATGAAATCCTTCATCATGTAATCTCTGTAAATTATTTTTACTTTCCGGTAACTGTTGTTCTTCCTCTTCAAATAGGATTGATTTTAATTCTTCATTTTCATTTCTTAAATCTTCATTTTCTTTATATAGTTTATAGGTAATATCTTTTAGGTTCTTAAACTTCATTGATATTTCTTCAATCTTTTCCTGAAAAAGAGCTAGTTCTTCTAAAATTTCTTCGTCCATAACCCATCGCTCCTAATTCTTATCTTTTATCTCTTTTATTTCTTCTAGGTCGAACTTTATTACATCGCCATCCTTATTTTTCAACTTAACCTTCTGTTTTATCAGATTGCGGTCAATCACTTCTGCTTTACTACCATTAGTTAGAGTTATTTTTTCTCCTACTTCTGGCATTTCTTCTGTGATTTCTTCATAATATTCACTTTCATATTTGAGACAGCACATTAAACGACCACATAACCCAGAAATTTTAGCTGGGTTTAAAGCCAGTTCCTGATCTTTTGCTAACTGAATTGAAATAGGATCAAAATCTCTTAACCAGGTATCACAGCAAGTTCTTCTGCCACAGGGTCCAAGTCCACCTATCATCTTGGCTTCATCTCTAACCCCAATCTGTCTAAGTTCAATCCTGGTTTTAAAAATACGAGCTAAATCTTTGACAAGCTCTCTAAAATCAACTCTACCATCAGCAGTAAAATAAAATATTACTTTGTTATGATCAAAAGTGTATTCAACATCGATTAACTTCATGGGTAATCCATGTTCTTGAATCTTATCTAATGCTATATCATAAGCTTCATCTTCTAATCTTTTATTCCTCTCATCTTTATCTATATCTTTTAAAGTTGCTTTCCTAATTACCTTTTTTAAAGGTGCTACAAGTTCTTTTTCTTCCACTTTTTTATTTTCAATGACAACTTCTCCCATTTCTATTCCACGGGAGGTTTCAACTATCACTTTATCTCCATTTTCCACTTCTATATCATCAGGATCAAAATAATAGATTTTGCCTGCTCTCTTAAAACTTACTCCTATTACTTCTTCCATATTTATAACTCCTTTTTATTTCTTATCTTGAGTAATAAAGAAGGGAATAAAAGTTCCTTCTTTATATTTCTATAGTAGTAATCTCGGTACGTATTAACTAGTTCTGTCAATTCAAAAAGACTTTCGGATGTAAAATTTTCGGACGATTGCTTTATTAAATCTGTAAAGTCAAAGTTTATTATATCATTATTTCCGTTTCTTTTCATCACAAGTAAATCTCTAAAATAACTTAAAATCAGTTCAAATAAAGGAAATTCGGTATCACTTAACTTAATAAGCTGTTCTGTTATATTGAAAATTTCATAGTTATCCTTATTATCAATATTTGAGATAAACTCAATTATTTTGTTTCTGTTTTTAACAAAGTCTTGCTTTGAAGCTAATTTAACTGCCTTTTTATATTTACCCCTGGCAAGTGTAGCATATAGTTGTGCATCTTCACTACTAAATCCTTCAGTATTGATTAGATATTCTTTGACAATATCAAGAGGCTGGTTATGTAACTTAACCTCCTGGCAGCGTGAAATTATGGTGGGGATTAATTCATTTTTGTTTTCATTAGTCAAAATAATAATGGCATATTCAGGTGGTTCTTCTAAAGTTTTTAATAAGCTGTTTTGGGCCTGAATAGTCATCTTAGCCGCTTTTTCAATAATATATACCTTATAATTTGATTCATAGGGCTTATAGCTTATCTCTTTTTGCATCTCTCGTATTTGATCTATTAAAATCTTTTTGTGATCTTCTTGCACAGTTATTCTGTGAAAATCAGGATGGTTCCCGTGGGCAAACTTCTGACAGCTTAAGCACTCCCCACAACTGTCGGCAATATTATTTTCACAAAAAATAGCTTGGGCAAACTCCCCAGCTATCTCGGATTTGCCCAAACCATTATTTCCGGTAAATAGATAAGCATGACTAATTCGATTTTTTGAAATAGAATCTTTCAATATTCTTTTTGTTTTCTGTTGGCCGGGTATATTATTAAAACTCATGTAAAACTCCTAACATTGCTTACATTTTTATAAACTGTTCCACATCCATAATAAATACGGTTGCTCCTCCGATTTTGACTTCCATGGGGAAAGAATAATAACTTTCCATAGAGTTAGCCACCGGTGACATGGGAGCAATTGTCTTTTTACGTGCCTCACAGTTCTCTTTGATAATTTTTAATACCTCATCAACATGATCTTCATCAGTTCCGATCATAAAGGTAGTATTACCTTCTCTTAAAAAACCACCAGTAGTTGCCATTTTTGTTGCTTTAAAGTCCGAACTGCTTAAAGCTTCCATAAGATTATGAGCATCATGATCATGGACAACAGCAATTACCATTTTTGCAGTTTTGCTTTCACTCATAATAACTCCCCCTTAATTACCTTTAAAACATCCTGAAAAATGTCTTCAGGTTCTCTACTGGCATCAATTACTCTATACCTTTCGTTTTCTTCTGCCATCTTTAAATACGCATTTCTAACTCTTTCATGAAATTCAATCAGTTCTCTTTCCAGTCGGTCACCCGACTTATCGGGGGTAAGATCCCGGGCCCTTTTCAGACCAAGTTTGACATCCAAATCCAAAAGGATAGTTAAATCCGGCCAATAATCTCTTATTACCCATTCATTAACTCTTCTAACCATCTTCATATCAAGGCCGCGACCATAACCCTGATAAGCAATATTTGAATCTATATATCTATCTGAAATGACTATCTTTCCACTTTCTAAGGCAGGAACGATCGTTTCTACTACATGCTGAGCTCTGTCCGCTGCATAAAGAAGTATTTCTGTCCTGTCATTCATTTTATGGTGAATTGGATCTAATAATATTTGTCTTATCTTTTCGCCTATTTTGGTACCACCGGGTTCTTTTGTGAATACAACATCATAGTTCATCTCTCTTAAATGTTTTGTTAATAATTTCATCTGAGTTGATTTGCCGGAACCCTCAATACCTTCAAAAGTGATAAAAAAACCTGACATCCTAGAATGTCTCCTCTCCTAAACAATTAGCCAACATCTTACATTTCTGAACTAATAATATCATATTAATAGGGGTATTTCAATTAAGTATAAACCTTAATTAAATAAGAAAAGACCAGCAATTCACTGCTGGTCGAAAAGTTTTGTTCATATATGATTTTTTTAATAGCCGATTAGATATTTATCTACCTGCATAGCTGCCTTAGCACCTGTACCAGCTGCTACTATCACCTGGTTAAAGTGGGGCTCCTGTACATCACCGGCTGCAAAGATACCATCTTTGTTAGTTCGCTGTAGATCATCAGTGATAATATAGTTTTTATCATCCAGTTCAATCTGGCCCTTAAAGATTTCAGTTCTAGGATCATAACCAACCGCCATGAATAATCCTTTAATATCAAGATTTTGTCTTTCATTACTCTTATTATTTTCAACAATAACACCATCTAAGTGTTTATCACCTTTAAGTTCTTTAACTTCTGTATTCCAGAGAATTTCAACTTTTTCATTCTCTTTAATACGATCAGATAAAATCTTATCTCCTCTCAGCTTTTCTCTTCTGTGAATTAGATAGACTTTTGAAGCAAATTTAGTTAGAAAGTCAGCTTCTTCAATGGCAACATTACCGCCTCCGACAACAGCAACCTCTTTACCTTTAAAGAAAGCTCCATCACAGGTTGCACAGTAAGAAATACCATTACCTGTCAGCTCTTCTTCTCTATATAATCCCAATCTTTTTGCTTCTGAACCGGTTGCAATTATTACAGATTCTGCCTCATATTTAGAACCATCGGTTTCTATGATATAGGGTTTTTCATCAAACTGCACTTTCTCCACTATCTCAAAAACCATTCTCGTTCCAAATTTTTCAGCTTGTTCTGTAATCTTTTCCATAACCTCAAAACCACCGATTCCATCTGGAAAACCGGGATAGTTCTCTAAATCAGGAGTTAATGTAATCTGTCCACCTGGCTCCGGACCATTGATGACAAGTGGCTCCAGACCGGCTCTTGAACTGTAAATTGCTGAGGTAAGACCAGCTGGTCCGCCCCCTATAATTATCAGTTTTTCTTTTTGAATGTTATCAGACATTATATCATCTCCTCTTAAATAGACATTCCACAATATATTCTAATATGAAATGAAGATGATTGCTGTTAAATTCTTAACATTTCAATATTTAATCTATACTGTAGTTAGGAGCTTCTTTTGTAATATCAACATCATGTGGATGGCTTTCACGTAATCCAGCTGAAGTAATGCGGACAAATTCAGCATCCTGCTGTAAAGCAGAAATGGTGTCGGTTCCACAGTAACCCATACCAGAACGCAGTCCTCCTACCAATTGATATATGGTGTCAGATAGTTTTCCTTTATAAGGAACTCTTCCTTCAATGCCTTCAGGTACAAATTTTTCTTCTTTTCTTTCTTCCTGGAAGTACCTATCTTTACTGCCCTGCTTCATTGCATCAACAGAGCCCATGCCTCGATAGACCTTGTAACTTCTTCCTTTATAGATTTCAAGTTCACCCGGGCTTTCTTCTGTACCAGCTAATAGGCTTCCAATCATAACAGTATTGGCTCCTGCAGCTAAGGCCTTAACTATATCACCTGAATATTTAATACCACCATCTGCAATAATTGTTTTACCATATTTCTCAGCCACTTTAGCCGCTTCATTGATTGCTGTAATCTGGGGCACTCCTACACCAGCTACAACTCTTGTGGTACAAATCGAACCTGGTCCAACCCCTACCTTAACTACATCTGCACCTGCTTTAATCAACTCTTCGGTTGCTTCAGCAGTAGCTACATTACCAGCAATTAAAGTTATTTCTGGAAACTTCTTTTTAATATCTTTAACCATGTCATTTACTTTTTTGGAATGTCCATGGGCTGTATCTACCACTACTACATCTGCTCCTGCTTCAAAGACCGCTCTCACCCTATTAAAGGTTTCCGGACCCGTTCCTACAGCTGCACCTACTAATAGTTGTCCATTTTCATCTTTGGCAGAGTTAGGATATTTACGGGCCTTTTCAATATCTTTAATTGTGATTAAACCTTTTAATACATTGTTTTCATCAACTAAGGGCAGTTTTTCTATCTTATGTTTCTGCAAGGCTGACTTAGCTTCTTCTACAGTAGTTCCCACTGGGGCAGTTACTAATCCTTCTTTAGTCATAACTTCTTTTATTGGTCTATCAAAATCCTGTTCAAATCTTAAATCACGGTTAGTTAAAATACCAATCAGTTTATAGTTTTCATCTACAATCGGAACACCAGAGATATGGTATTTAGACATTAATTCTTCCGCCTCATAAATCATATCATCGGGGCCTAATGAAAAGGGATCAACAATAACTCCACTTTCAGATCTCTTTACTTTGTCCACTTCATCTGCTTGGTCTTTTATCGACATGTTCTTATGAATAATTCCGAGTCCACCCTGACGGGCAATTGCAATAGCAAGCCTTGATTCAGTAACTGTATCCATAGCTGCACTGATAATGGGGATGTTTAAACTAATATTTTCTGATAATTTAGTGGTTACATCAACTTCTTTTGGTAAAATGTCCGACTTGGCCGGCTGTAATAATACGTCATCAAATGTTAAAGCTACTTTATTAAATCTTTCATCCATCTTTTAACTCACCTCTCTTTTTTTGGAATTTTTATATAATATAAAAATAAACCCCAGGATAAAAATCCTTAGGGTTATTAATACATACTAATATTTAATTTCTCTTCTACCTTCTAATGCTTTAGACAGAGTTATTTCGTCTGCAAACTCTAAGTCACCACCGACCGGTAAGCCATGCGCTATCCTGGTGACCTCAACATCAAGAGGTTTAAGTAGTTTAGCAATATACATTGCGGTTGCATCCCCTTCTGCATTGGGGTCAGTTGCAACAATAACTTCCTCAATCCCCTCTTTTAAACGAGGTAAAAGGTTTTTTATTTTTATTTCATCAGGGCCAATACCGTCCATGGGAGAAATGGCTCCATGTAAAACATGGTATAAGCCGTTGTATTCACCTGTGCTTTCCATTGCAATAACATCTTTTGGGCTTTCTACTACACAGATTGTTTTCTGGTCTCTTTCCTCAGAAGTACAATATTCACAAGGATCTTTTTCTGTTAAGTTATTACATACTGAACAGTATTTAGTGTTTTCTCTGGCATCAATAATTGCATCAGCCAGTTCTTTAACTTCCTGTTTTGGGCGACCGAGAAGATAAAATGAAAGTCTGCGGGCAGTTTTTTGGCCTATTCCGGGCAATTTACTTAGTTCTCCTATTAATCTTCCCACAGGTCCCGGATATTGTTTCATTTAAAACATACCTGGCAAGTTCATGCCACCTGTCATTTGGCCCATCTTATCATTTAATTCTTCAGTTGCTTCTCTCATAGCTTCATTGATCGCAGCCAGGATTAGGTCTTCTAACATTTCAACATCTTCTGGGTCTACAACATCTTCGTCAATCTGTAAATCCAAAAGTTCTTTTTTACCATTAACTAAAGCTTTAACAGCACCGCCACCGGCAGTAGCCTCATAAGTCTTATTTTCGAGTTCTTCCTGCATCTCTGACATTTTTTTCTGCATTTGCTGAGCCTGTTTCATGAGTTTGTTCATATTCATTAAGATTACCTCCTTAAGGTAAAATTTTTATTTATTTGAAAGTATATCGGGGTTGGTTTCAATGATTTCTCCATCAAACATCTTTGCTACCTGTTTAACACTTACTTCCCCCGAGTTTTCATTCTGGTTTCTATTATTCACGTTTTTTTTATTATCTTTATCTTGACTATTATCCTGACCAACATTGTCATTATCGGATACAATCTTTACATTACAATTTTTTGAAAAAAGTCTTGAAAAAAACTTTGCTATATAGTCTTTTTTCTCTTTCGCTCGTTTACGGTGGAAATTTTTATCTGGTGGAAAACTAATAAATATCTTGTTATTTACCACTTTCACCGGTTTAGCTTCCACTAAAATTGCATGCATACTGATATCTTCATTTTTTACATTGCCTAATAATTTAGGCCACTGCTTTTTGACTTCATGTAGATCAAGTCCTGTATCGGTCGTCTGATCCTCATCACTACTTTCGACTTTTTCTTGTTCAGTCTCAACAGTTTCTACTGCCTCTTTGACATAGTCTTCTTCAGCAGGGGAAGGAGTTTCTTCAACTTCCTGCTTTTCAGTTTCTTTCTCTTCCTTATTTGTAACGTTAACCTGACGCGGCTTTTCTGTAGTCCCTGTTTTAGCAATCTTTTGTTCTAAGTCCCTGATTTTAGCTTTTAAGTCTTCAACTTCATGAGCTAAATCAGTTTCTTGAATTTTATCGGCTAATTTGAAGATACCAACTTCTAAATTAATACGGGAATTTCCGCCCAAAGAAATTTCATTTTTTATTTCATTTAAAACATCAACTATTTTCGTAAGATGGTTTAAAGAAAACTTAGCAGCTAAGTTTTCCATTTCAGTTAAGCGTTCTTTTGGAAGTTTAACTAAGTTAGTCTTAATCCCACATTCTTTGATTAAAAGCAGTTGATTACAGTATTCTTTTAAGTCTTCAATCAGTCTATCAACATCTTTGCCTTCATTTAATATATCATTAATTAAAGTAATTGCTTTTTTGGTATTTTTGGCTTTTAAAT
>CAZXRH010000080.1:0-10577 GCA_964642575.1 uncultured Halanaerobiales bacterium | reverse complement strand
AACCCAAAGCTGAATTACCATCAATAAATACCTCTTCACTTTTATCACTTACATTTTCTTTTAAGTTATCATATATTGAATCAACAGCATTATAACCGCGTTCAAGTAATTTAATATTGTCTTCTACCAGTTCAACATCAAAATACTCTTTAACTACACCGCGAGCTGTATCGAGTTCTAAATCCATAATCTTTAAAGCAGCACCGACAAATACTGTATTAACACCTTTAGGATTGATATCTTTAGCAATAACAGAAGCAGGTACTAAGATGGTGCGGCCATCAATAACTTCATTTTCACCTTCAATTAATACAATACCATCATCTTTTAACTGATCTCTGTGAATCTCAACAGATTCTTCGTTTAAAGCAATTAACAAATCCAAATCATTGTCAGGGCCATAAAGCTCTTCATCACTGATGCGAAGCTGCATGAAATTATGCCCACCTCTGATCCGAGACATGAAATCTTTGGATGAAAAGATATTAAAGCCTTCTCTAAATAATATTTTACCTAAAATGTTATCAACTGTTTTTAAACCCTGACCGGCTTCTCCGCCAATCAAAATATTAAAGTCCATATATTAATAACCCTCCTCTACTTATCTATAATTAATATGAGAAAAAAGAAGCAACTGTTTTTAAAACAGTTGCTTCGTTTACTTCTTTAATTAATAGTCTTCTAAATGGTACCATTCTGCATCTTCTAGCCAAGTATTAGGTCTATTTACTAATTCGATAATACTGCGTACTATGTCTTCATGTTTTTTCTCTTCTTTGGCCAATCTTTCTAGTACATCTTTTGCCTTTTGACCGCTTACTTCCCCAGCTTTTTCAGAATAGAAATCTTTGCTTTTTTCTTCCATGTTTAATGCTTTTTTATAGACATCTATCTGATCTTTAGGCATCATGCTATCTGGCATGTCAGCTTTAATATCTTCAAATACTTTATTGACCTTTGGTATAATATCAAATTCTAAGTCTTCTACATCTTCTTTATCTCTGAGCTGTTTTACAATACGTTCGTGTTTAGCTTCTTCTGAAGCCAGCTCTAAAAATACATTTTTTATTCTTTCGCTTTCACTTTTTTCAGCAAGATCCTCATAATACTCACGGTTCTCCTGTTCAAAGTTAATTGCAAATTGATAAATATCCATTCTATCAGCTCCTTTTAAATGTTTTGTGCCTCTAATTCTTTCAGCTTTTCATAGAGTCTAATTTCCCTATCTTCCAGGACAATATTGCTGTGTTTTTGAGACCTCTGGCCGGTTTTAATTAAAGAAGCATCTATTTCTAGATCAATTTTTTGAAACAGTTTTTTAACTTTTTCTCTTTCAGTAAGCAGTGTTTCATAGCTTAGTAAAATACTGTCTTCAATATTTTCATAAGCTGCAATTAAAGCATTGTTATTGGTAAACCAGTCCGGCTCAAAACTTGAAATCCCTCTTCTTAACATACTAGCTTTAACATCAGCTGGATTTCTGAAGATAAAGACCGCTTTAAGATTATTTGCCACATGTCTGTAGAAAAATAAGGCGGGGATTCTTACTAATTTCAAACCCGAAAGTCCTTTATCTTCATTAAGTTTTTCAATTACCTGATTCATCTTTATGGTGTTTTTAATTGTCATCGCTTTTTCAATCAGTTTCTTTGATAAGTCTTTACTTATTTCCAGCTCATAGTAACCGGATTCATTATATTCATCACCTTCATAATCAGAAGGAAAATGAACTCCAGCACTTTCTACAAGCTGACACGTAATAGAGGTCCCGCTGCGCGGGTGTCCACTTACTATTACTGAATTTTGTAGTACTTTTGCTTTGATATTTTCTGTCAAATGTATTACCTCCTTTACCAGGCTTGTTTCCCCAGTAAGGGGACAAACCTTACATGTCCTAAACTTTGTCTTTCTAATTTTCCATTATTATTTTTTCTTACTTTATATAAATTCTGCAGGGATCGACTTCCGACCGGTATCACAAGATAACCACCAACTTCAAGTTGGCTTTCATAACTATCCGGAATGGAAGGAGCACCTGCACTAACAACAATACCAGCAAACTTTTTGTCACCATCAGGCCATCCTAGGGTTCCATCTCCTACTTTAATTGAAATATTTTTATATCCTAATTTATCAAGTATGGTTTTAGCTTTATCTGCTAAACTTGGAATTCTTTCAACTGTATAAACATGTTTGGCTATTCTTGATAAAATCGCCGCTTCATAGCCCGATCCAGTCCCTATCTCAAGTACAATATCATCTTTTGTGAGTTCTAACGCTTCAACCATTTCAGCTACAATATAGGGTTGGCTTATGGTCTGGTCCTCTCCAATTGGAAGTGGCCCATCATGGTAGGAATATTCCTTGACATCATCCGGCACAAATTTTTCCCGAGGAACTTCGCGAAAAGCATCCAGAACAAGCTTATCTTCAATACCTCTTCGAATAAGCTGTTTTTTTACCATTGCCTTTCTATCTTTTAAATAACTTTCCTCATTATTAGCCATATTAATTAACCTGAAAAGGTTCAGGTTTTACCCCCTTTATATTATAGTGAAATAATATGTTTGCAATTATTCTATCCACCGCCTTGCCATCACCATAGGGGTTTGCTGCTTCTGCCATTTCTAGGTAAGCTTCTTTGTTATTTAAGAGGAGGTCGGCTTCTTTAAAGATCTTTTCCTGATTAACCCCTACTTTTTTCACAGTCCCAGCTTTGATTGCTTCCTGTCTTTCTGTTGTATCTCGCAAAACTAAGACCGGTTTACCAAGTCCAGGTGCTTCCTCTTGGATACCGCCAGAATCGGTCATAATTAGATATGATTTATTCATTAAGTTTGCAAATTCCTGATAACCAAGTGGTTCAATTAGATGGACCTTTTTGTTGTCTTTAAGATGTTTATAGGCGGCCTTTCTTACTTTTGGATTTAGGTGAACGGGAAAAACAACTTCTGTATCCGGGTTATTATCTATAATATCATTAACTGCCTTAAATATTCCAGTTAATCCTTCACCTAGATTTTCTCTGCGATGAGCAGTTAAAAGTATTACTTTGTTTTTATTAAAATCAATTTCTTTTAATCTGCTATTTTTAAAACTATAATCTTTTTTCACAATTTCCTTTATAGCATCTATTACCGTATTACCGGTTACAAATATTTTGCTTTCATCCACATTCTCTTGTAAAAGATTATTTTTATTATTAATGGTAGGAGCAAAGTTTAAATCTGTTAATACACCAGTTAAATGTCTATTCATTTCTTCTGGATAGGGAGAATACTTATTATTGGTTCTAAGTCCTGCTTCTACATGTCCAATATCAATTTGTTTATAAAAGGAAGATAATGCTCCAATAAAGGTGGTAGTTGTATCACCGTGTACTAATACGAGGTCAGGTTTTTCTTTATTTAAAACTGTTTCTAATTTTCTTAAAACATTGACTGTAATATCTGTTAAAGACTGTTGATCAGACATGATATCCAAATCATAATCGGTGTCTATTGAAAATAGTTCTAATACCTGATCAAGCATTTCTCTATGTTGAGCTGTCACGGTTACCACACAGTTAATATTTTCTTCATCTTTAAGTCCTTTTACTAATGGTGCCATCTTAATTGCTTCTGGTCGAGTACCAAATATCGTCATAACTTTTATTTTATCCATTATATTATATCATCCTTTGTCCTATTATGTTATATTAACATTTCCCTGTTTAACGTATAAATCCTGCTAAATGAAGTTTTTTATTTGGGTCGTGTATACTACTTACTTTTCTTAATTATATTTTATAATATATAATTAAATATATAAAGTGTTTAACAAAGGAGGGTTAAATTTGGCAGCTAAAAAATGCAAAGCATGTGGAGCTACCTATCATAAAGAAGACGGATTTTACAAATGTGAAGAATGTGGAGACATCTACTGTCACAACTGTGCTAATCATCACACCAAGGAAGAAAAAGCAATTTCGGAAAGTGCAAAAAAAGGAGATAAAGATGGATATGTAAGAACAGTCTGCCCTTCCTGTGAAGCAGAGATATATAGATATTAGAAAGATTTAAAGGCCGTCCTTTTTAAAGGACGGCCGTTTTTTTAGCTATATTACTCTTTATTTATATTCTTTTTTCTTTAAGCCAGTTTACTAAATCATCAATCACTTCTTGGTCTTCTTTATCATGTTTAACATTTCTTATCGCTTTTTTCACTTCATCAATTTTAAACTGACAACCTTCAAGGTTATCAGCTATATTTTCTATTAAATCAGCATTCATAGCATCAGAGTATATTTTGGATTCCTGTATTTTGCCTTTTTTCAAACTTAGACCCAAGTTGATATCTCCCCAATCAAACCTAGTTTCATAAGTTATATCAAAGTCAGGGGCTTGACCATAACGCCAATCCCAGGAAGAATACTTTTCCTGCAGTTTTTCTATTTCTGTATTTTCATGAGGAGAAATAATCTGTGATTTAGGATCTATTTGATAAAGTTCTTTAAAATATTTTTCTAGTTCATTTTTCATCTGATCAACCGATACATTTGGATTTAATTCTTTTAAGTTAACAACACGGGATTTTACAGATTCAATACCTTTAGATTGGATCTTTTCCTGTGAAACCTGTAGGTACTGGACCATGTTTTTAAAATCGGTATCTATTAAAATTGTGCCGTGGTGATAAGATGAATTAGTACTGTAATAAAAGGCATTGCCTGAAAATTTCCGACCGGAAGCAACTAAGTCATTACGGCCTGAGAATTCTGCATCTATATTACTATCTCTGACCGCTTTTAAGATAACCTCTAATTGAGTATGAATATCATAAAGATTTTTGTCCATAATAAAGGTAAAATTTAAGTTTCCAAGATCATGATATACTGCTCCTCCCCCGGAAAGACGGCGGGCTAACTTACCATCATTATCTTCTAAAAGACGACAGTTGCATTCTTTCCAGGCATTCTGGTTGCGACCAATAACAACTGTATTATCATTTTGCCAAAGATATAATATAACTTCATTCTTTTTGGTGTTATTTAAAAGATATTCTTCTAAAGCCAAATTATACCAGGGATTAAAAGAATCAGAATGAACAATCCTTGCATGTTCAATTTTTTCTCTAAACTCATCTATTAAGTCTGACATAATGTAACGCTCCTCCTATTGAATCAAGGGCTGCTTCATGGATTACTTCTGAAGTAGTTGGATGGGCGTGTATAGTTTCTATAATATCCTCGATTTTCATATTTTTATTAACCGCTAATGTTAATTCATGAATCAAGTCTGTAGCATGTACACCTATAATAGAACTTCCCAAAATTTCTCCACTGTCTTTTTTAGAAATTATTTTTATAAAACCATTGCGTTCATTCATGGTTTTTACTTTTCCATTAGCTCTAAATGGGAACTTGCCAACCTGATAATCAATATTTTGTTCCTTAACTTCTTCTTCAGTTAGTCCTACAGTTGCAATCTCAGGATCTGTAAAGATAGCAGCTGGAACAGCTTTATAATCCATCTTCTTCTTTTCTCCCATAATATTTTGAGCAGCTGTAATGCCCTGATGAGAAGCAACATGGGCTAAGAGAATCTTGCCTGTAACATCACCAACTGCATAAATATTATTAACAGATGTTTGTAAGTATTCATCTACTTTAATAGCATTATCTTCTGTTTGAATGCCAATTTTCTCTAGGTCAAGTCCTCCAAAACTTGGTTTTCGCCCAGTAGCCACAAGAACTTTTTCAACCTCTAAGCTTTCCTCTTGTTCCTCTTTTAGATAATCTACTTGATAGCCTTTTTCAGTTTTACTGACCTCTTTAACTTCTGCCCCTGTAGTGACATCTATCCGTGAACGTTTAGCGATCTTAGCGATTTCATTTGTAACTTCTTTGTCAATACCAGGTAGTATATCATCAAGGTATTCTACAACCTTTACATCTACACCCAAGTTGGAATAAATAAAAGCAAACTCCATACCAATAACTCCCCCACCGATTACAGCCAGGGATTCTGGTAATTCTTTTAAGTCTAGAATATCCTTACTGGTTAAGATTCCATCCATTTCAATACCTTTTATGGGAGCTTTTTTTACTTTAGAACCAGTTGCAATTATTATATAGTCAGTCTCTATAATATCTTCACTCTCATCTGTTTGCACAGATACTGTGTTTTCATCAACAAGATTAGCAGTGCCTTTAAAAACTTTTACATCATGTTTATCAAGTAAAAATTCTACACCTCCGACCAACTGCTTTACGATCGTGTCTTTGTTTTTAATTACCCTTTTCATATTAAGGTTAACATCATCCACTTCTATACCAAATCTTCTTGCTTTTTTGAGTTCCGAAAATTTTTCTGCAGTATATACCAGGGCTTTAGTAGGTATACAACCCCAATTTAAACAGGTACCACCAATACTTTCTTTCTCTATTAAGTTAACATCGGCACCTAACTGGGCTGCTTTAATCGCTGCTACATAGCCTCCGGTTCCTCCTCCAATAATTGTAATCGTCTTTTCTGTCATTAAATATTAGATCCCCCTTAAAAAATTAATTTTTTTGAGTTAAAAATTTAAAGTTTTTTTAAGAATCTCGATGACTGCTGTCCCACTTATAGTCTTCTACTAAATCCATGAAAATATTGATTATCTCATCAATAGTACTATATACTTCATCATCTTTTAAAGTCCTATTTTCTTTTTTGGTTTTAATGGTAAATTCTTTCTTAATAACACCGGGTTTATCGGACAGTACATAGATTCTATCTGACATCAAGGCTGCTTCTTCCGGGTCATGTGTAATCATAAATATATCAATATCACGTTCAATATGCAGACGTAAAAGTAAGTTTCTTAAGTTTACTTCTGTCTGGGTATCAACTGATTTAAGCGGTTCATCCATGATTAAAAAATCCGGCTTGATTGAAATTGCCTTTAAAATCTCAATTCTCTGTTTCATCCCACCGGAAAGTTCAGCTGGATAGTTATCTAAAGTTTGTTTTAAGTTCGTTAATTTAAGTAAACTATTTCTAACACTTGTTGCTTGTTTTTCTTCTAAAAAGTTTTTTTGCACAAATTTAAAATTATCTTCAATATTACGCCAGGGTAAAAGCCTCGGTTCCTGAAACACATAGCCAGTTCTTAAATTGTTAGCAAAGCTTACTTCACCACGATACTCACTGACAAGGCCGGCTGCAATCTTAAAGAGAGTGGTTTTACCACTGCCCGATGGACCTAAAAGAGTAACAATCTCCCCTTTTTTTACATTTAAGGATACATCTTTTAATACTTCAAGTTCTTCATATTTTTTTGAGATATCTTTAAATTCCAGTAATTTATCCATGATTATTTCCACCTTGTAGCTTTCTTCTGAATCGGTTTGATAATTAAGTATTCAATGGTAAGCATTAACACTATTAATACTATTGCCCAGGCAAATAATTTATCAGTATTTAAATTGCTGTTGGCCATACTTAGGGCAAACCCAACTCCACTATTAGAACCTAAAAATTCAGCAAATATTGTCGACTTCCAGGCAAAAGCTAGACCAATACTTAATGCCGAAAAAATATATGGGATAAGAGAGGGAACAAAAATATCAAAAATAATTTCCCTGTGTTCAGTTTGATATACCTCGGCCATTTCTATGAGATTTTGATCTATATCCTGTAAGCCTTCAAAAATATTTACAAAGATGATAGGTAAAGTCACCACAAAGATTAAAAAGATCGGTGTAAGATTATCTGCTATTCCAAACCAGATAACGGCTAAGGCTAACCAGATAACCGGTGGAGTGGTCTGAATAACTGTAATTAAAGGTCTTGTTATTATATATAATGTGTTCGATTTATTTAAAACAAGGGCAATAAGGAATCCTATGATCAGTGCCAAACCATAACCAATAAAAGTCCGCCTAATGGTGATAAATAGGTTATTAAATAAATCACCACTATTATAGATATCCATAAAAGCCCTACAGGTATCTAAAGGTGAAGGCAAAATCAATGGATTCATCTGTCTAGAATAATAAATCCAGATTAAAAGCACCACCAGAAAACCGGTGGTGCTTAATAATATTTCCTTTAACTTATCAATAATAAAACTCTTCATCTGGTAAATTACCACCTATCATTTCAGGATACATATCCATAATGTGGTTAAAGTAAGTGTTAACTAAGGCACGGCTTTCACTGTCAGGATAGATATTTAAGTTAACTCTATTCCAAGCCTTTTTCATAATAGGTTGGGGTATATTGAAGTATTTAGAAGCATCTTTTATAGCTTCTTCAGGATTATTATTGTAATAATTAACATTTTCTATATATTTTCCCGCAATAATATCAACTAAGCCAGGATATTCTTTAACAAATTGATTGGCCACAAAAAGTCCTACATATGGTATTCTCTCATCACCATCATGTAGTTTACCCCACTCTTTTTGAATATCAAAAGAAAGATTGGCCTGTTTATTTTTGGTTAAGTTAACAGAAACGAGTGGCTCCGGTAAGATAATGGAGTCAACCTGACCGGTCATAAAGTATTTTGCTGCATTGGGTAGAGGTCTATAGACTAATTCCACATCATTTTCTGGATCTAAGCCGTTTTCTTTTAGTAGGTATCTAGCTAAAAAGTCCAAAGGACCTCCTTTTAAAGGCAAACTGAGTGTTTTACCTTTGAGATCAGACCATTCATTGGCTTTAAATCCGTTTGTTAAAAGGTAATCAATGGCCCAAATATTAACATTGACCATTTTTACATTTATTCCTCTATTATATACTTTGGCTCCAACATTAACACCGGTTACCATAAAGTCGATTTCATTTTTTGCAATCAAAGAAATTGCCCTTTGGTGATCTGGTGATACTTTTACATCTAAATTCATGAAACTACCAAATTCACCTGATTCCTGCATTTTGAGTAAAGGCAGAGCGGCTGGAACAGGTGGAGTTTGAATTACCACCTCTTTAGGTTGAGCATTAATTGTGCCACCAAAAGCTAATGAAAAAACTAAAACAAGTGTCATTAAGATAAGAACTTTATCTGCTTTAAATAATCTCATTTATATATCTCACTCCTTTTGGTAAGATAATTATTTTAAAAATATTAATTATCAAGCTGTTCGTTAAATTCTCTCACCTTTTCATTATATTCTTCTACATCCTTATTATAGTTATCAGTTTCATTTAATACATCAACAATTTCAAGCACTTTAAGCACTCCAAATACAGTAAGAGCAGTGCCTCTTGTCCCCTCATTGTCTGATGCGAGAGCAGTAATTAACGAACCAGCTTCTCCAATTAAAAACAGGGTTCCTTTTGGCCACCAGGCATCTACCATAAAATGTCCGGCCGATGGTATTACAGCCGATGTTAAGGCAACACTGGTCTTGTCTTTAAAGTTCAATAAAGACTTTCGCTGTTTATCAGGTTCTAAATAATTTAATCGCCAATAAAGATCTGTGCCCTGTAGGTCTTTATTACTTTCTAAATAATCAACTATCCTTTTATTATTGAAATCTCTTGCTGTAGGATTAGCTCCCTGTTCTATCAGATAGTTAATAACTTCTGGATTGTTGTATTCTTCAACTGCTGCCATCAAAACAGTTTTACCTTTAAATTTATCACGATCTTTAACATCCGCTCCCCGACTTACTAAAAGTGAAATGATCTGTAGATCTCTTCTTTCCTCTACAGCTAAAAAGATCGGAGTCTTCCCTGCTACATTTTCCTGTTTAATTGAAGCTCCTCTATTTAAAAGGAGGTTAATTATATTATAGCTGTTATGTTGAACAGCATAAGCTAAAGCATTATTGCCTTTGTTATCGGTGGCATTAATCCGAGCTCCATTGTCTATGAGATAATTCATTACACTCTGGTTGTTATTATATCTCGCTGCATACATTAAAGCAGTCATTCCATTTTCATCTTTAGCATTAATATTATTTTTATCTATATTTAAGATTTGTAGTATTTTCACATTTTTAGCTGACTGAGCAGCTTTCATAAGTGGTGTATAACCATCATAGTCACTGATATTGACTTTGGCACCAAATATGATAAAACGACGTACTAAACCATAATCTCCCTTTCCTATAACATCATAGAGGGGGGTTTGTCCTTTACTGTCTCTAATATTTACATTTGCACCATCTAAAAGAAGTGCATCTATAATATCAACATCAAAGTCAGATTGCATAGCTATCATTAAAGGTGTTTCCCCGCGATTATTAGCCCGGTTTACATTAGCTCCATAATTTAAAAGCATCCTGACTATTTCTTCATCCCTGTATTTAACTGCTAAAATTAAGGGGGTTGTTCCATCTGTATCATCAATATTTACACGGGAGTTCATTCTAAGTAAGATTCTAACTACATCTTTATTATCATTATATCTGACTGCATACATTAAAGCATTCCAACCTTCATTGTCACGTGAATTAACATAGGCTCCATTATTATATAAGGTTAAGACTGCTTCATAGTTATTGTTATGACGGGCAGCAGTCATTAAGGGAGTAACTCCATCTTCATTTTGCTGGTTTACTTCTGCCCCATCATCAATGGCCTGCTGAATCTCTTGAGGAG
>CAZXRH010000079.1:0-10817 GCA_964642575.1 uncultured Halanaerobiales bacterium | reverse complement strand
TATTGTTCCCATTAATGCCAGCATCCAACTCATCTCCTTAATTCAAATATTTATTTAACTTAAATCATTATTTTTCTAACTAATTAATGAATCATCTTCACTCATTGCAGATTCCAAATCTTCATACTCAGACTGTTCTTCAAAAGAAATCCAGACTTCGTCTTCCATAATATTTTTTAAAAATGCAAGAGTGTAATGTATATCGGTCATAAGTAGTCCGATCGGTACCCAAATCCAGATTAAGTATAAAGGTACTCTCATCACAGGGCTCATCCTGCCATTTAAAAATACGTTATAAACATAAATAGCGGATAAATATGTGACATAATACATTATCAAGGCTGTTCCACCAGTCATAATATATGTGAGTATTTTCTTAATTTTTTTGTTTGCAATATCGAAAAAGGCTGACATCCTAATATGCCTGCCATTCCGGGCTGCATAACTAGTACCCAGAAAGGTGATTATTACAATTAAAAACTCATTTATTTCTGTTGCAAATGAAAGTCCCTGACCAAAAAAGTTTCTGGAAACCACGTTAATCACAGTTAAAGAAGCCATCGCTATTACTCCATAAGCTAAAACATATTCTTCGAATTTCTTTATTATATTGTTGAACTTATTTAAAAAATCCATCATACTATCACCCCTTTATAAGGTGTTAACAAAAACCACCTGGAAATATTTATTTTATAAATAACTTGCGTGGAAAATCTACAAATGTCTCATAACCATCTTCAGTTACATAAAATGGTTCACTGTTTTCAAAGCCGAATTCATCCAACCAGATTCCAGGCATGAAATGAAAGGTCATTCCGGGTTTTAAAATTGTCTTATCACCCGGTCTTAAACTTGCAGTATGTTCACCCCAATCAGGTGGATAGTTCAAGCCATAAGAATAACCGACTCTTGATTCTTTGACAACTTTACTACCAGCAATAGATTCTCTCCATTTTGCTTCCACTTCCTCACAAGTAACCCCGGGTTTTATAAATTCAAGGGTCTTGTTTAAACCATTAACAACTACTTTTGCTATCTCAGTTAATTCATCGGGTGGATCTCCTATATAAAGTGTTCTGGAAAGTGGAGCATGATATTTATGCTTACTTCCTGCCAATTCTAATAAAACTACGTCCCCTTTTTGATATTTACGATCTGTCCAAGTTAAATGTGCAGTCGAGGTCCTTTCAGCGGAAGGCATGATCGGTGCAATTGCTGTATAATCACCTGTAAACTCATCTGTACCACTTATTTGAGCCTGGTATACTTTACCAGCTGCATCTCCTTCTCTAACCCCTACATCAATACTGTCAACTGCAGTCTGCATGGTTTTTTCAACTATCCGGGCTGCCATTTTCATATACTCTATTTCCTGTTTACTTTTAATCTGTCTAACTCTTGCTATCAAACGGTTAGCATCTTTAAGTTCTGCATTTGGAAGATTTTCTTTAATAGAATTATAGGCGCGGGGAGTAAAATAATAATTATCTGTTTCTACCCCAATTTTAGCATCTGCATAACCTAAATCTTTTAAGATATCAGACATAAAATCCATTGGATGTTTAATTAAAGATTGAACATAATCATCCGGATAGCCAATTATATTTTCTTCATCCAACCAAGTTGTAATTTTAGCTCCATTACTGTCCTGTTCTCTCCCAAACCAGATCGGCTGTTTTTTATCCTTAAAAACCAACACTCCCTGATGAACATAAAATGACCAACCATCATAACCAGCCACATAATTCATGTTAGCAGGATGAGTTGCTAATAATACTTCTAAACCATTACGGTCCATTGATTCTTTAATATTACTTAACCTTGTTTTATACTCCTTTTCTGTAAAGACGGGCATTATATACTCCTTTCTAATCGAATTTTTTAATCTAAATAATTGAGCGCAATCAGAGCATGTAAGGCAGATCCTTTAGATAACATTGCCTCATCAACATCAAAATTAGGATTATGATGAGGAAAATGACTGCTTTTTTTCTCATTACTAATTCCTAAAAACACAAATGCGCCTGGTTTTTCCTGTAAATAATATGAGAAGTCCTCACCTGACATAACCGGTTTATCTTCAAAAACTCCATCTCCAAATATTTGGCGGGCTGCTTGTGAGGCAACTTTAGCTTCTGCTTCAGTATTAATAGTAGGTGGAAAGGCATAGAGATTATTAAATTCAAATTCTAAATTGTGCATTTTTGCTAAATTATCTCCGATCTTATTTATCTCATTAATAATTGTAGACCGTACATCTTCATCAAAAGTTCTTATAGTTCCTTTCAGCCGTGCCTGATCTGGAATAACTCCCCAATCAGCTTCAGAGTTGAAAGACTCTATAGAAACTAACGATGGATTACGGGTATCTACTTTACGGGCATTCATTTTATATAACTGATTTACCAATTCACTGGCTGCTAAAAGTGGTTCTTCTGTTTCATTGGGAGCAGAGCTGTGTCCTCCCCCACCTTTAAAGTTCAGCCAAATATTATCAACTGAAGCCATCATAGGCCCTGAATTGATCATTACTTTGCCTGACTCAATGGGAGACCAAACATGAATTCCAAAAACTGCATCTACATCATCTAATTCTTTTGATTTTTTAATGAGTTTTGCTCCACAACCGCGTTCTTCATCAGGTTGAAAGAGAAATTTTACAGTACCTTTTAGTTCATTTTGGTGTTCAGTTAAAATATGAGCTGCTCCTAATAACATTGCTATATGAGCATCATGACCACAGGCATGCATTTTACCGTCATTTTTTGAACGGAAATTGTGTTTATTAGGTAAGTGACTCTCTTTACTGCTTTCATTTACTTTTAATGCATCCATATCAGATCTTAATAAAACTGTTTCCCCTTTTTGATTACCTTCTAAGATACCTATTAAACCAGTTGGACCATGTTCTTTTTGAATATCTTCCCCCAACTTATCTAATTCTTCCTTAATATCATCTCTATTATATAAATCATCTTTTATTTCAAGACCTAATTCTTTTAATTCTTCTTTGATAAACTGACTTGTCTCATGTTCAGCTAAACCAAGTTCCGGATTTTGATGAATTTTTCTGCGATAAGATATTATCTTCTCTTCTATATCCTCTGCTTTTTTCTTTATTTTATTAACAATATCTTGATCTAAATTCAACAAAGATCACCTCTTCTTTTGTTTTGGCACAGGGCTTTTTAATAGTGATAATTTTCCAAATTTTCAAAAAGCCCCATGCCCTCTATGATTTAGCACATTGGTTATCTTATTAGTTATCGAAACTACTTTCCCGATCTGCATCGAGCATTCCATCACTTCCAAAAAATTCTTTGGTAAGTCGTTTAACATCACCGATAAAGTAAGTAATTACAATTGCATTAATTGCAACAGTTAAGGCCATAAATAGATCAAATAAACCCCAAACTTGCTTCAGTCCACCAACTGCTCCCACTACTATTCCAATGATAAATACATATCTAAATGGTTTTACTATTTTATCACCAAATACATATTGAGCACCGGTTTCAGAATAGTATTCGGCTACTAAGATAGTAGTATAAGCAAAGAAAGCAGTTGACAATGTTACAATTAAATCACCTGGTCCTGGTAAGCCTTGGCCAAAGGAAAGAGCAGTTAAGCTAGCTCCTACTTCTCCACTGGTTAATGTTCCCGTAACCATTATTACTAGGGCAGTCATTGAACACATTACTATTGTATCTACAAAGACCTCAAATATACCCCAGATTCCCTGTCTAGCAGGGTGATCAGTTTGAGCTGTTGCATGGGCCATAGGAGAAGTACCCATACCTGCTTCATTGGAAAATACGCCGCGGGAGAAACCATGGCGAATTACCATCATAACTGTTGCACCTGCAAATCCACCAGTTGCAGCCATTCCATTAAAAGCAGATGATACAATTTGACTTAAGGCCTGTGGTATAACATTAATATGTGTGATAAGAATTGCTAAAGCTCCAAAGAAATATAATACAGCCATGAAAGGAACAATTCTTTCTGCAACTTTACCAATTCTCTTAATTCCCCCAATGATGACAATACCAGCTAAAATTGCTGTTACGATTCCAACAGTTAAGTTATTCCATCCAAATGATAGATTTAAAACATCAGCTAATGCATTAGATTGAACAGCACCACCAATTAGAAATTGGATGAAAAAGAGGAAACTCCAGACTGTTGCAAGCCATTTCCAGCCACTACCTAAACCATTTGTGACCACATACATGAAACCACCGCGGTAGATTCCTTCTGAATCTTTTTCACGATAAAAGATCCCAAGTACAATTTCAGCATATTTAACAATGGCAGCTAGTAAAGCGACTACCCACATCCAGAAAACAGCTCCAGGTCCACCCAAACCTACTGCTACTCCAACTCCTGCAATATTTCCTGTACCAAGGGTACCAGCTAGGGCAGAAGAAACTGCCTGAATAGGTGTTAAAGTACCTTCACCTTTTACTTCTTTAGAAAATATCTTTCCTACTGTATTTTTCATTATAAATCCGAATCTCTTAAACTGTACAAATTTTAATCCTATTGAATAAATCACAGATACAATTGTTAGAATTGCTACTAAGGGCCATCCCCACATCCAACCAGCAAATGCTAACAATGGATCCATAATTGTACTCATTATTTTAAAAATTACTCCCTTCTTATTTTTGGATTACTGACATGAATTGTTCGTTGGAAATATTTGTGCCAGTTAAAGTGATAACAGATTTTTCTCCATAATTCTTAATCTTGTCTGAAAGTAATGCTGCTACACCTACTGCACTTGCTCCCTCAACTACGAAGTGGTCATTATAAAATATGTACCTCATAGCTTCTTTAATCTCTTCTTCAGAAACTAACACAATGTCATCTACATACTCTTTTACCATTTCAAAAGTATATTTATTATCTAATAATATCCCTCCCTGTAGACTATCTGCCAGACTATCAGCTTCTTCAATTTGAATTGGTTGACCGGCTTTTATGCTTTTATACATAGCAGCCCCATTCTCCATGCTGATTCCATATACTCTGCAGTCAGGATAGATCGATTTAATCACAAAAGCTATTCCACTAATTAAACCGCCTCCACTTAAAGGAACTAAAACACTGTCTGGTTTTGGTAAATATTCTATTATCTCTAATCCAATCGTTCCCTGGCCACAGATAATGTGTTTGTTGTCAAAGGGTGGTACGACTGCCCTGTGTTCTGTATCGGATAGTTCTATAGCCTTTTCTTGGGCTTTATCCTGGCTGTTTCCATAAATCACAGGTTGTCCGCCTGAATCTTTTATTCCTTCTATTTTGTTCTCAGGTACATTTTCGGATACACATATCTTAGCATCTGTATTTAATTTTTTAGCTACATGAGCAGTCGCTCTACCGTGGTTTCCAGTAGAATAGGTAGTAAGGCCATATTGTAGTTTATCCTTACTAAGATGTTTGGCAAAATTAGCTGCACCTCTTACTTTAAAACTTCTTGTATCCTGTAAAAATTCTAATTTATAATAGATATCTGAATTAAAATCATCTGATAACTTCTGGGATTTATATAAGGGTGTTCTTCTTGCAATTTCATAAATCATATTTTTTGCTTCATAAATATCAGACATTGTAATCTCTTGGTTCATAAATCTAGCCTCCCTTTGACTGCAAGTAGTTAAGTATGTGCTATAACATCAATTTCCACATCTAAACCTGCATCCAGTCCTTTCACAGCCATGGCAATGCGGGCTGGTGGAATTTCAAAGTCAAAGAATTCTTTGTAGACTTTATCCATTTCCTGTTTATCTTCCATGTTGGAAATATATACTCCAACTTTTAAAACCTTTTCCATACTAGAACCGGCTTCCTTTAGTATATTACTTATATTAGTTAAAATGTGGCGAGTCTGCTCTGCTACACTACCATGGATAGGTTCACCGGTTTCAATATCATCAGCAGTTTGACCTGATACAAAAACTAATCCATTATATTTAACCGCCTGAGAATAATTACCTGGTTCAGGGGCCTGGTTTGTATAAACTGCTTCTTTTCCCATGTTTATTCACTCCTTATCTCAAACTATTTATGTTGACTGTATTTTGTCAATTGTCGACTAGAGTTCACAAAAGACAAAGTTCCCCCCTAGACCATCTCAGAGAGTGTTTTGATGTGTTCTATAACAGCCTGTTTAGTTTCTTTTACACTCTCGTGTTTTAAGCATTTTAAGATATCTTTGTGTTTTAAACTGGCTTCTCTTAAATTTTCTTCCTTTTTAGCATCATAGATCATGGCCAGCTGTAATTGATAATAAAGGGTTGTTAAGATTTTATTAGTCCATTTACTGTTTGATTTACTCCATAAATAACTGTGAAATCTCATATCTCTTTTATTAACTTCAACTATTTTTTCATTTTCATCAATGTCACTTTCCGCAATTTCAACCATCTCATTTACCAGGTTTTCTAGATAATGAAAGTCTTCTTCATCTAAAAGATTTTCTTCAATTAATATTTTAAATACTCTCTCTTCTAACATAACCCTAATATCAAAGAGTTCCTGGATTTCATCAGATTCAAATTCAACTACAAAGGTACCTTTCCTGGGAATTGTCTCAACAAGTCCCTCATTTTCTAATTCTTTGATCGCTTCTCTTACAGGGGCCCGGCTGATGTCCAGCTCATCGGCCACCTTGGATTCCACGATTCTATCTCCTCCAACATAATTTTCCAAAAAAATCTGTTCTCTTAGATAGTCTACAACACTGCTTTTTAAACTTTTATGGGCGAACCTATCTCTTTGATTCATCTTAATCCCTCCATATCACTGATATTATAAATATATAATTTAAATTTTATTATTTTCTTCCTTATTTTTACCTTCTTGAATATATTATTTATTCCTTCTTTGTTTTATAATATCAGCTTTGCACTTTCCTTATTTATTTACTAAACAACTTGTGAGGGAAATCATAGAACTCTTCACAACCATCTTCAGTTATTCTAATCGCTGAACTCATCTCAAAGCCAATTTCGTCCTGCCAGATAATTGGTATTAAGTGAAAGGTCATATTTGGTTTTAAGACTGTTTTATCATGAGGTCTCATGCTGGCAGTTTGTTCTCCCCAATCTGGTGGATAGTTGAGACCGAAAGAATAACCAAGACGAGATGCGTCCACTAAATTCCCTTTTGCAATTGACTTTCTCCATTTTTCTTCAACTGCTTCACAGGTTACACCTGGTTTGATAAAATCAAGGGTTTCATGTAATCCTTCCACTACGAATTTAGTAATCTCTTGCATTCTTTTCGGTGGCTTACCTAAATATACAGTTCTTGCAATCGGAGCATGATACCTATTATAACAACCGGATAGTTCTAAAATTACCGGCTCATTTTTCTCATATCTACGCTCTGACCAAGTAAGGTGAGGAGCATCAATACCATCACCAGCTGGCATTAAAGGTACAATAGCTGGATAGTCTCCACCGATTTCATCTGTACCAGAGATCTGTGCCTTTGAAATTTCAGCAGCTACATCACATTCTCTTTTACCTATTTCCAATTCTTCTATACCAGTCTGCATTACTTTTTCTGCAATTTTACCTGCTTTTTTCATCATTTCAATTTCAGGTTCAGATTTAATCTGTCTGACCATCGCTACTAAAAGATCAGCATCTATGAAGTTAGCTTTAGGGAATCTTTCTTTTAATATTTCATATGTTTTATGGGTAAAGTAAAATTGATCCATTTCTAACCCAATATTTTTATCTCCCCAGCCTTTTTCTTCAATTACATCTGCGATAAAATCAACAGGATGTTTACCGATTGGAGAATGAACATAATCATCAGCATAGTTTCTAATATTATCTGAACTGAGATATGTAGTTACCTTGGCTGCATTAGCGTCCATATTTCTACCAATCCAGACCGGCTCCTCCTGGTCTAATGAAACTAAAACACACTGATGTACATAAAATGACCAACCATCATAGCCTGTTAAATAGTTCATATTAGCCGGATGTGTGGACATCATAACATCAATACCATTGTCCTGCATCCTCTTTTTTGTTTTTGAAACTCTTTTCTTATATTCCGATTCACTAAATAACAATCTTACCCCTCCCCTATTTTAGGTTTTAAACCCAGCCGCGCATTTTTACGGCTTCTGCAACTTTTCTGAGTGCCACTATCCAGGCTCCCAGTCTAGTTGTAGTATCAAACTCTTCTGCTGTATCTCTAGCATTCTTATAAGCAGTTAATATTTGCTTGTTTAATCTCTTCTCTACTTTTTTAATATCCCAGTAATCATCTGTGATTCCCTGAATTCTTTCATAATGACAAACAATAGCTCCCCCAGCATTAGCTACTACATCAGGAATTACTTTAATTCCATTTTCTTTTAAAATGGTTTCTGCTTCAGGAGTTATCGGACCATTAGCAGCCTCAATAATCATCTTTGTATTAATATTGTCAGCATTTTCGCCATTAATAACATTTTGGACAGCAGCTGGTATTAATAATCCACACTCTAATTCAAGTAACTTTTCATTACTTATCTTGTCGGCTTTATCATAACCTTCAAGTCCATTATTTGCTTTGCAATACTCCTGCATTTCAGGAATATCCAGACCATCTTTATTATAAAAGCCACCACTTATATCACTAACAGCTGTAATTGTAGCTCCTAGATCATAAAGATAACGAGCTATGGTAGCTCCTACCTGACCAAATCCCTGAATAACTACTTCTTCCTTTTTAAGATCAATATTATTGTCTTCACAGGCTTCTTTGGTAACATAGAAGATACCTAATCCGGTAGCTTCTGCACTACCTACTGTCCCCCCCATAATATTAGGTTTATCATTAATTGCGGGTGGATTGTGTTCACCTGTTATCTGTTCATACTCATCAAGCATCCAGGATTGAGTTCTATAATCAGTACCAATGTCCGCACCTGGAATATCAATCTTAGGGCCTTTTGGTTTTAAGTTTCTAATAAAGCCTCTAGTTAATCTCTCTAATTCCCAGTCACTTAATTTGGAAGGATCAACCTTAATACCTCCTTTTCCACCACCAGCTGGTACTCCGGAAACGGCGTGTTTAATAGTCATAAATAAGGCTAAGGCTTTTACTTCATCAATGTGTAGATTGGGTACAAATCTGGTTCCATCTCTTGTAGGGCCTAAAGCATCATTATAATGTACACGATAGGCATCAAACATCTCAAAACTACCATCATCCATTTTTAGTGGAATAGAAAAATCAATGATCCTTTTTGGTCTTGACATTAATTTCATAACTTTAGGATCTATCCCGGCTAATTCACCGGCTTTGTTTAATGAATTCAATGCAGAATTAAAAACATTATCCATTTATTTCTACCTCCATATGTTGTAAATTTATACTTTATTATCAGAAATAATATTAATTAGCAAAAACAGTATTACCTATTTTTATAAGATATTAGATTGATTGAAATAAACCAGCTGCTCAATTCAACAGCTGGTATTCTCTTTTATACTTTTGGTACTGATAAGTCTTTTTTATAATCATTAGTGACTATGTCATATTCCGCTCTATCTAACCATTCTAAAATAATTTGAGCTAATTTAACTCTTTGTTTGGCCATATTATCACCAAAGGAAGGATTTCTGGCATCAACCCAGGTATTATATAGCTCTGCTTCAGATGGTCCGGGCTCTATTTTAAAGTAAACAGGAGCAGCCACTCTAGCTATTTCAGCGGATTCATGATAACGCTGGAAACCACCCATCGATTCTACAAGACTCATATATACATCAAGTGGTATATCTACTCCACCCTGACGTATAGACGCTAACATTGGTAAGGTCATATCAGCTAATGGATTGAAACTATCTGCTCCAAGATCCTGCAATAGTTTTCCACCATAGGCTGTTCCATGTCCAGCAAATACTGAAACTTTAAACTTAACATCTTCTGGAATTACACCATCATCTCTCATCTTATTTAAGAAGTTCAGCATACCTTCATCAGTAACTAAAAAGCCTCTTAGACCGGCATCTATACAGCGCTGTACTTCCTGTAGATAGTTGTATGCCATATCATGGCCTCTTAGTCTCATACCAGAAACATACCCTTCTTCGGTTACATACTGTCTCCCGTTATCCCAACCACGATTAGCAGAAGGATTAACCATTAACTCTAAGTCATGTTCTGCCCCAATGGCTGCAAATTCTTTTAATTCAGCATCATCTAAAAGAGTAGCACCTTTAACAAGTGAAATAACTCTATGGATTGTAACATCTCTTTTTTCCGCTTCTTTAACCATTGTTTCTAAGTTTGATACATTTTCAATACCAGATATTTCAATACGGCAGTGGGCTCCACCGTCAAATCTTAAGTCAGAATCCGGTATATCAAACCTTTCTCTTAATGAAAAAGGAGATTTTTCATCTACATACTTTTTAATATCTTTAAATGACATTTATATTCCCCCTCAATTTATTCAAATTCGGCAAATAGTTCTTCAAATTCTTCTTCACTATCTTTAGCATGATAAACATGATCATCAGTTGGAAATTTCTCATTTTTTACATCATTGATATATTCTTTAAAGGCTTCAATTTCAATCTCAGCCACATTTGCATACTGTTTTACAAATTTAGGTGTAAAGGCTTGGAACATACCTAACATATCTCCACAGATTAGAAGCTGTCCATCACAGGGTAAACCGGCTCCAATTGAATATACCGGAATATCTAATTTTTCAGTGATAAATTCGGTTACTTCCGGTGGTACTGCTTCTAATAGAAGTGCCTGTGCACCAGATTCCTGTACGGAAACAGCATCCT
>CAZXRH010000078.1:0-11010 GCA_964642575.1 uncultured Halanaerobiales bacterium | reverse complement strand
CGGCTGAAGAAACCAACAGTTTCTGATTTTTTACTTTCAGAAATTATTTTTTCTTTTTCTATTACTCGAACTCCTTCTTCTATTTTATCTACTATATCTTTTATCTTATCAATAGGATTGGTTTGGGCTTTAATCTTGAGTGTATTAGTAGTAAAGTTAATACTTACTGTTGATACTTCGGATAGTTTGTTTAACTGTTTTTCAATTTTTTTTGCACAACTTGCACAGCTTAAATTTTCTAAGGAAAACTGATATTCCTTTAAATTTGCAAATTGTGGATTTTTAATCTCCATACCAGGCTCTATTTCCTCAACAATGTTTTTTATCTTTTCTTCTAGCTTTTCATTATACCTACTGATAAATATAATAAGCCTATTATTCATGAGATTAACATCTGCATCACTGATCTCGGAAAGCTGAATTAATCTTTCTTCAATTTTTAGTGCACAGCTTGCACAACTTATCCCATCAATTTTATATATTAATTTTTCATTTTTAATATTTGAAGCCATTTAACTTACACCTCCGTTATATGAATATATGAATACTTGTTCAAGTATTAATTAAATAAATAATGGTACCCTGTTTGATACCATTATCTTTGATATTTATCTTAGATAGTTTAAGGGGTTAACCGCCCTACTATTAATCTGTACTTCAAAGTGTAAATGAGGTCCAGTACTGTTTCCGGTATTACCAGAACGAGTGATAACTTCATTTCTTTCCACAAACTCTCCAACTCTGACTAGTAATTGAGAATTATGAGCATATAGGGTTCTTAAACCTTTTCTATGTTCTATGATTACTGCTTTACCATAACCACTGGCCCAACCACTGTAAACAACTCGCCCGGCTCCAGCTGCCCTAATAGGAGTTCCAATATTAACTGCATAATCTACTCCTTCATGCATTCTTCCCCATCTATGCCCATAATAGGATGAGATACGAGCATTTACAGGTGCAATCAGCATCTTTTCTAAGCGATCTTGATAACCAAATTCTGGTTTTACACCGGGTACCAAAACTAACCTTCCCGATTTCACTTCATGATTTTTGTTTATCTTATTTGCACTTCTGATTAAAGCACTGTTTATATTAAAGTTACTGGCAATGCTGTCAATACTTTGACCGGGGCCAATTTGGTATAATAAACCTTTGACCGGTAGTATTACCAGACTATCACCAGGTTTTATCCGGTTCATATTATCAATATTATTTGCTCCAATCAAAGTATCTATATTGATACCATGTTTTTGAGCAATCGACCAGAGGGTCTCACCCCTCTCTACAATGTGAAATTCAATTTGTTCCATTAAACAAGGATCTATATCATGTTTTCTAAGATTATATTTCTTTAATTTGATATCATAAATAAAATCATCATTTTTATATAATTGATCGTTATAGATATCATTAATTTTAGTATACTTTAATTCAGTATTATATGTATCAGTTGGTTGAATTCTCTCATTACCGAATATTAGATTCGAACCCATAATGAAAAAGAAACTTACTACCGCTATTAATAACAATGAGAGTACCTGTTCTTTGTTCAATTTTATCCTCCTAGAATACTTTTTAAGTATTATTATCTCTAATCAAGAACTTCAATATATTTAGTATCAACATATTCTGTTAAGATAATATCACTGTTGGTTTTAAAAAATGAATGCCCGTCTTGATGCATCTTAAGGGCATCAATCTCTAATATTACAGGCTGATCTGATCTTCTTTTACCTACTTTACGGGCTTGGTTAATAGTTTTACTCAAGTGAACGTAATTTCTCCCCATTTTTTTAATTCCATCTTTTTTGATTTTCTTATAGTATTCATAAGTAGTACCATGGTATAAATAATGGGAAGGTATTATTTTTTCATAATTTATATTAATCTGTTCAATACTATGTCCATAATTTGCTTTGATTCTTTTTTCTTCATTTTCAATATCAATGATTGTAAATCTATTCTTTTCATCATTATCTGCTAATTTTTCTATATCTTCAAATTTAATATTCTCAAACCTATCATCTTCTTGCAGAGCCTTAATTAAATTATTGACTGAAATGGTTCCATCAATTTCCATTTCCAAATCAAAGTCCTCAGGATGATGTCTTAAGATATAAGATAAGGTTTTTGATAAAGATGTTTTATATTTGTCTTTAATCAAATATATACACCTCTTATTTTTATACTACCTCTGCCGCCAGTTTGTTATTAATAATAATATTATTAACTAAAACTGGAGTTAATTTTAAGGTATAGATATAATCATTTTCAGCTTTGTTCCAACTTTTTAAATATTTTTTATGGTTAAATAATAAATAGTCCAATAGATTTTCACTGCCATCAATTATACGCTTTTTTTCTATGAGATTTTGATTAAAAAAGTCTTTAAACTTCTTTAACTTTTGATGAGCTCTCATTTCATAAATAAAATGCTCACCTAAATTTTCTTGAAAGAACTCCGTACTATGAGCATAACAGAAAAAGTCAGCTATATAATGAAAGAACTCACCTAATCTTACCGTATAATCTTTGGAATTACTATATTCATAACTATTTAGTTCATCATACATCTTTAAAGCTTCTTCTAAATTTTTGTCAATATAATGTAACTTTTTATCTTTTTTAAAGTCTGGTTTAATATTGCCCCAAACAAAAGTTTTCAAGGGTATATCTATTTCTGGATAATTTTGTTTTATATAATAGTGGATTTCTTTAGCAATTTTTGCATGTGTAAAGGGATTCAAATTTTAATTCCACCTCTTCTTATTATTAAGTACTTAATCCACAGTTTTTTTAATTATACCATTAATCACCCCAAAAAATCCAATAATAAATGTTAAAAAATAAACAAATATTTAGGGTACATTATTATAATAAACATACAAATTGTAGATAAATATTTAATCTAGAGTAAAAATTAGGTAAAATTATTATGTTTTTAGATTAATAATTTTTTGTGGGTACTAAATAGATCTTTACTGTTAAATATAAATTCGGTTTTGAACTTTTGACTAAAATATGCATTTTTTATATAATATAATTGTAAAGTCAATAATCTATAAACAAAGTAAATTTAAAAATTACTCTCCTCATCTCTTCTTTTCTTTTTTCTTACCAAAAGCTATCTATTACAACAAAACCAAAGTATTATACATTCCACATAATTATTATATTCAAAATATTTTTAATAATAAAAATATTATTACAGGGGGTGGTGTCTCTAATACTATTAATCCTTGGTTGCTTATCTAAAAAAATAGGGGGTATTATTAAATGAAAAAGGTCCTATCATTGTTTTTCATTTTTGCACTTGCCTTTTCTATGGTATTTGGTGTGAATATCGTGCAGGCTCAGGAAGTTACTGTTACTTGGTGGCACGCAATGAGTGGAGGACGTTTGGAACCTGTTAAACAATTAGTGGAAGAATTTAATCAGTCACATCCAAATATTACTGTTGATGCTACTTTTACTGGCTCTTATCAGGAAACATTAAACAAAGCTATAACTGCCGCACAGGCTGGAAATCCACCTAATATTATTCAAACTTATGAAGTTGGAACTCAAATGATGTGGGATAGTCCTTATATTGTCCCAATCCAAGATTTAGCAGAACCAGGTGAAGTCGATTGGGGAGATTACCTATCTGTAGTAAGAAGATATTACACTAATCCGGAAGGAAAATTAGTGTCTATGCCTTTTAACTCATCAACCGCTATTTTATATTACAACAAAGATATGTTTAGAGAAGCTGGTCTAGATCCTAATGATCCTCCTACAACATATGCTGAGTTAACAGAAGTGGGTCGACAGTTACTAGATTCTGGTGTTGTTGATCATGCAATAACATATGGTTGGCCAACCTGGGTATTTGAACAAACTCATTATTGGACTGACAATAACTATGTAAATAATGGAAACGGACGTGAAAAAAGAGCTACTCAGGCTTTATTTAATGAAGAACCCGGTATGAGAATCATGCAGCAGTGGGCAGATTGGGAAGATGAAGGAATTCTCATTTACGGTGGTCGTGAATATGAACCAGATGCTGCCTTTATCTCTCAAAATACAGCAATGTTAGTACAGTCAACTTCTCACTTGAAAGATCTTATTGAAACCTCTCCTTTTGAAGTAGGTACTTCCTTTCTACCAAGACCTGAATGGGCTAATAGAGGTGGAACCACAATCGGAGGAGCTTCACTTTATATCTTTGAAGATGAACAAGCGAAAATGGATGCTGCCTGGGAATTTGTTAAATGGTTAAGCAGTACTGATAATGCAGTATTTTGGCATAAAGAAACAGGATACTTCCCCATTCGTTACAGTGCTTTAACCAAACTTATGAATGAAGGATGGTTCTCTGAAAACCCCAATTTCTTAACAGCATTCATGCAGGTATTGACCTCTAAAGAAAACAATGCTACAGCAGGAGCTGTAGTTGGGAGATTCCCACAAATCAGAGATATTGTTGATGATGCAGTAACTAATATATTTGGTGATGAAATGGGGGTAGAAGAAGCCCTTAATCAGGCTGCAGAAGAAGCTAATAAAGTAATTGAACAATACAATGAATCACAATAATTGCTTAATAAGGTGAGGTGGCAACACCTCACCTCTTAATAATATTTGAAATATAAAGGGGTTTTTATTATGGAAGAAAGCTATTTTAAAGAGAAAATATTACCATATTTACTAGTTTCACCTTCTATTTTGATAATCGCTATTTTCTTAGTATATCCCTTTTATCAGGCTGTAAAACTCAGCTTTTTTAGAGGTGGAGCCTGGGGCACAAATCAGGTTTTTGTTGGTTTAGAAAATTATATTGATCTGTTTACCTCGCCAAAATATTTAGCTAGTCTAGGCAGAACCCTTGTCTTTGCAACCTTTGTAACTTTAATAGGTATGGCAGTTTCTTTGGGATTAGCCCTGCTTTTAAATCAAAAGATAAAGGGGAGATTGTTTTATCGAACAGCAATTATTTGGCCCTATGCTTTATCAACAGTTATTGCTGGTGTATTGTGGGCTTTATTATTTGATCCTTCTATAGGATTGATTACTTATGTTGTAGAAGTGTTAACCGGTATAGAAATAAATTGGCGGACTAATGGTAACTTAGCTTTTGTAATTATTACAATTGCAGCTGCCTGGCGTAATATTGGTTACAATGTTATATTCTTTTTGTCAGCCTTGCAAAACATACCAAGACAGGTTTTGGAATCGGCTGAAATTGATGGCGCAGGTCCCTTTCAAAAATTTTTTAGAATATCAATTCCTTTAATTACACCCACAATGTTCTTTTTACTAATTATGAACTATCTATATGCATTTTTTAGAACCTTTGGCTTAGTAGATGTCGCTACTCAGGGTGGTCCCGGTACTTCTACTGAAATATTAACATATAAACTATATCAGGATGCTTTTGTCTTTTTTGATGCTGGTTCAGCAAATGCACAATCTGTTTTATTGTTTGTTTTCATAGTTGGCTTCACCTATCTCCAATTTAAATATACACAAAGGGGGGTTTTCTATGGCTAGAAGAGAAATAATAAAAAGAATCCTCCTACATATTACAATCTGGATCTCAATTTTTATTATTTGTCTACCTTTAATTTATGCTATTATTATAAGTACCAGAGATCTACAGGGCACATTTACTTCACCCCCTAATCTAAAATTTGGTACCAGTGCTCTTGAAACTTATAAAACAGCTTGGGAATCTGTTAATTTAGGGCGCCTTTTAGTTAATTCTGGTATTGTAGCCATTACTACCAGTGTTGTCAAAATAGTTTTGGCTATCATGGCTGCTTTTGCCATTGTATTTTTTGATTTTCGAGGAAAGTATGTAGCTTTTGCAGCTGTATTTTTAACACAACTTCTTCCAGTCCCTGTTAAAATTGTCCCTACTTTTGAATTAATGAAAACTTTTCAATGGGTTGATACTTATTATGCACTCACTTTCCCATATTTTGCTACAGCAACCGGTACTTTTTTGTTTAGACAGTTTTTCATGACCGTCCCCAATGATTTAGTTGATGCAGCCCGAATTGATGGTTGTTCCCCAATGACTTTTCTAAGAAAAGTATTAATTCCACTTTCTTGGAATAATATCGGTGCTTTATTTTTAGTAGAATTTGTATATATGTGGAATAGATACTTATGGCCTTTAATTGTAACTAATTCGGAAGATATGCGGGTGGCCCAAATTGGAATTAAAATGCTGATGACCACCGGTTCTATTAACAAATGGAATATTATTATGGCTGGTGCTATTATTACTTTAATTCCACCTTTAATAGTTCTTTTAGTTTTACAAAAAACTTTTATTGAAGGATTTGTAATGAGAACAGGTAAGTAATTTAAACATTAAAAACCTCTACCTTAGCTAAAAAGCTTTGGTAGAGGTTTTAATTTCTTATGCTTATTTAATTTTAGTATCTATTGATCGCTTCTATATTTATTCCTTCAGGAACCATATCCTCAAAGACATATACTTCTCCACCATTTCTTAGGGTTAAAATAGCAGCAAAGTTAAAGAGATCATAACTATCTTTTCCATCCTTAACCATGTGAACTTTGTTTCTCTGATTATCAAAATATCCTTTTAATTCTCTGTTACCATCGATTAAAAGAGAATACACCTTACTATAGAAGGCATCAGGAACAATCATTTTGATATCCAGCGAGGTCTTTGAAGTTCCTTTCAATTCTTTAAATTCTTCAATAATCTCTTGCTTTTGTTCTTGGATATATTCTTTTACTACATCCCAGGTTTTTTCATGGATCGCATTTTCTTTTAAGCTTTCGGGGTTACCATTAATAAATTTATCAAAAAGGTGATTATATGAGTTTACCTTTTGATAATAGTGGAACAGGCCTTCATCACAGTATAATACTAGAGGTGCTTCTTTATTTTTTAATTCATTTTTTAGATTACTATCTATTTGTCTAAGGTATTTTAATAACTCCTCTTTTTCTTCTTCCATCACAATTCCACGTCCGTGATAAACTGTGTTAGAAGCTGAAACCTTATGAGAGTGATGTTGAATATTAGTGTTTTCACCTTCATATTCAATATAGTCATCCAGGCTTTCCTCCACCTCATATCTTGACAATCTAGTTATATTGTCACTATTCGCTTTATAAAATTTATTATCATGTTTGCTTAAAGCTAATATATAATATTGATTGTTTACCATTAGTTTATTCAATAGAGGGATGATATAAAAGTGTTTACTAACAGACAATTGATCTTTAATATCTGTATTAAACCTCTTATACTCGAATTTGTTTTTACTTATAAATAAAGCCAGTCCAATTTCATGATGGTGAAGAAAATTAATATCATTAACTAAGTCATAAGCTGGTTTTAAAAATTCCTCAACTTCTGATTCCTTAAAGTCCCATTCTTTCTTTAATTTCTTAGCTGCATCAGAAAGATGGTTCTTTAATTTAATCTCAAGTTTATGAAAGTTCCCTTCTCTTGCTGCTTGAGTGGATAGATATATTGATATACAGGGTTCGTCAACTTCATTGGCCAGTTCCATGACAAAATCCTTATTAATGATGGTCATTTATACCCCTCCCAATATATTATCGAAATTCTTTGTAGTATTATTATAACAGATTTACTTATTTTTTAACACACCTTTTTTATATCATACATTTTGTCATTTATCTGTTAAATAGTTTAGTCTTTTTCAAAAACCTTTCTTATTCTCTCCACGGCTTCATCAAGCTCTTCATAGCTAATGGTAAGAGGGGGTAAAGTTCTGATAATATTTCCATGTGTATCTTTAACTAATATTCCATTTTCTTTTAGTTTATGACAGTAAGGGCGCGCCACTTCATTTAACTCAATACCGATAAAAAGACCTCTACCCCTAATTTCATTAATAACAGGACTTTCAATTTCTTTTAGTTTATTTAATAAATACTTACCCTTTGCCCTTGACTTTTCAACCAAGTTTTCTTCCTCTAAAAGTTCAATAGCTCGTTTAGCTACTGCACAACCTAAAGGATTACCGCCAAAGGTAGATCCATGTGACCCGGGATCAAATACTTCCATAATATCTTGGTCGGCTCCTACAGCTGAGACGGGAAATACTCCGCCACCTAAAGCCTTGCCCAAGATATAAACATCAGGTTCTACTTCTTCCCAATCACAGCCAAACATTTTCCCAGTCCTACCAAAACCAGTCTGAACTTCATCAGCCATAAATAGGACATTGTTCTCTTTACAGAGATCATAAGCCTCTTTTAAATAACCTTCCGGTGGGATCACAATCCCACCTTCTCCCTGAATTGGTTCTACTAAAAATGCTGCAGTATTTGAATTTATAGTATTTTCTAAATCATCAATATTTCCATATTCTACTTCTTTAAAACCAGGTAAATAAGGTCCAAAGCCTCTCCGACTTGTTTCAGAATTACTAAAGGTTATAATTGAAATTGTTCTACCGTGAAAATTATTAGAACAAGTAATAATCTCTGCCTCATTCTCTGGCACACCTTTTTTATCATAAGCCCATCTGCGGGCCATTTTAAGAGCTGTTTCAACAGCTTCGGTTCCAGTATTCATCGGTAAAAACATCTCTTTACCAGTCACTTCAGATAATTTCTCATAAAAAGGCCCTAGTTGATCGTTACAAAACGCCCTTGAGGTTAAAGTTACTTTATCTGCCTGTTCTTTTAATGCTCTTACCATCTCGGGATGACGATGTCCATGACTAATTGCTGAATAACAGCTTAACATGTCAATATATCTGTTACCTTCCGGATCTTCTACCCAAACACCTTCAGCCTCTGAAATTACTACAGGCAAAGGTTTATAATTGCTTGCACCATACTTCTTTTCTAAATTAATAATTTCTTCACTTCTACTCACTACTCAATTCCTCCTTTTGTTTTTATATTAGTAAGAGTGTTATTTGAATTTAGATTCTCAATACTTTTATGCTCTCAATTATAGATCTAAATAATTGATCTTTTTAGCAATTCTATTAGCTGTTTCTTTAACCATATTAATCATTTTTTCTAATCCGAAATTCTTGATCCGATCTTCCGGTCCAACCAGACTCAAACCATAAAGTATATCTCCTTCTTCATTTAAGATAGGGGCTCCTATTCCTACTGCTCCTTGGTCTACTTCCCCCCAACTTATCACATATCCCTGTTTTCTTATTTTACTTAACTGTTTTTCTATCTCTTTTTTATCAGTGGTTGAACTTTCGGTATAACTTTCTAAATTTTGACTTAATACTTTTTCTCTTTCAGCCGGATCTGTATAAGCTAATAAAATTTTACCAGTTGCTCCACTATGCAGAGGAGTAGTATGTCCCGGCTTCGATGTTAGTTTGATAGCATTTTTAGTTTCTACTTTTTCAATACAGACTCCACCCATATGTGTGTAAACAGAGAGTAAGACTGCTTCATTAGTCTTATCTCTCAATTTTTTCATTTCTTCTATTGCAATATCTTTGTCTCCATATTGTTTCCTCATTCTGTTAGCTATATCAAGTATCTTATATCCTAGTCTGTATTTATGATTATCCTCGTTTTGAATCAATAATTCTTCCTTTTTTAAAGTATTTACTATTCTATAAACAGTACTTTTATTAATATCTAATTTTCTTGCTATCTCAGAAACTCCTAAATACTTAATATTTTCATCATAAAGATCTAATATTTTTACAGCACGTTGTATTGAGTGTATATATTTTTTCTGGTCACTTGTCACAAAACCACCTCCTGTTTATAATAGTAGAACGGTGTTTATATATTTATACTGGATAAAAGTATAAAATCCTTCTTATAAATGAAAATTACTTTTTATTAACAAAAAAAGTCCCCAACACAATTAATGTGCAAGGGACTTCTCAAATATATCTATATTATATTTTATTTCTAATTAGTTCTAAGGCTTTTTCTACAGCTACTTCAATTTCATTAACTTTACTGCCTCCACCCTGGGCTTTTTGAGGATTCCCTCCTCCACGGCCTCCAATAATCTCTAAGGGCTTATTTATTATTTCATTCATATCAAGTTCTTTGATATTATCTGATTTTGATAAAAGTAAGCGGGCAGTAGACTCATCATGTTGTCCAAAAATACAGATATTGTTTTCCTTTTTAGTTATTATATCTGAAAGCCACTGAACATTATCATAAGTAGTATCTGAAAATACCTTATACACTACATTAATCTCATTAACATTTGCAGCATTTTTGATTAATTCATCAGCTTTATATTTTAAAAGCTCTTTATTTAACTTAGATATCTTGTCTTCATCATTTTTCAATTCCTGTTTTAACCTCTTAACTTCTCTTATTATACTTTCATCTGGGACAGAAGTAATATCTCTTAACTCAGTTATTAACTTATTTTTAAAATCGTAATCTTTTAATGCCCTTTTACCACAGACAAAATCTATTCTCAAACCACCTTTATAATTATCTATATTGGTAATCTTAATTATACCTAACTCACCTGAGTTTTTTAAATGAGTGCCTCCACAGGGAGAAAAATCAAGTTCACCTATTTTAATGACCCTAATATTTTCATCTACAGTAGGTTCTTTGCGTAAATTAAACTGATTTAAAGTCTCTGCATCAGGATACAATGTTTTAACTTTAATATTTTCATATATATACTCATTTACTTTTTCTTCAACTGCTTTTATTTTTTGGTCATTAATTTTTTTATCCAGATCAATTCTTAAACTATCTTCAGAAAGAGTAAAGCCCACAGTATTTAAATCATGTTCATTTTTAAAGACTGCTGATAAAAGGTGCTGACCGGTGTGCTGCTGCATGAAATCATATCTTCGCTCCCAGTCTATTTTACAGTTTAAATCAGTTTCACCTTTTGGTTTATTATCTAATACATGGAATACTTTATCTTCATTTTTATAAACATAATTAACTTTTAACCCGTCGATTTCTCCTTTATCACAGGGCTGCCCCCCACCTTCGGGATAAAAATAAGTTTGGGAAAGTTCTACATGATAC
>CAZXRH010000077.1:0-11163 GCA_964642575.1 uncultured Halanaerobiales bacterium | reverse complement strand
ATATTTAACTCACTTGTGCCAATTACTGCTATTATAGTAATCCAAAGAGGATTTAACATAGTAATAGCTGGAATAAGAACAGGTAAGCTGATTGAAGTAGAGGTATTACTTTTAAAATTTATAAACAAACTTAAATTACTTAAAGCTAATAATGTGATAGTAAAAAATAAAATATTAAAACTAATTGCTCCTAAAGAATAATTGAAGGAGAGGAATATCAATAATACTAGAAAAATACTGAATTCTATGGTTAAAAATATTTTAACTTTTTTATTCATTCTTTAAATCCTCCCACATTTTAAAAAATATCTGATGGCATATATTATATTATTTATGTCCAGTGAACAGTTTCCGCTAATGCGGCGATAGTGGACGCAAAAGTCATAAGACCAGTTAATATAGCTACTAACCACTTCTTCATGATTATAGCCTCCCTTCGTTGTTTGATGTGTGTAATGACTAAGCTAGGTCACGTCACACGAAGGTCGGCTAAGCTCATTTTTTAGGCTCATCTAGTAACTTATTTTTGTTTAATTTGTTAATTATATGCCATCAGATATTAACAAAAAAACTCTTCTTATAACTAATTCTTTACAAATCTAAAAATTCCTTTAAAGAATTACCTTTAAGTTTCCAATAATGGCAACTATTGGAGCAATTTTGACATTAAAATACCCTTAATTGATATTTGGTAATATTATAAATTTATGATAAAATTCTTTTTAGAGGTGTCAATTATGCAGAAAATTATAGATGATTTAAAACAAATAAAAGATTTAAAAGTTAAACAAAATATTATGCTAAAAGAATATACATCCTTTAAAGTTGGAGGCCCAGCTGATATATTTGTTACACCGACGACCGAACAAGCACTAATGAACCTTACCCGAGTAATTAATGAATCGGATCAGTCATATTTTGTATTGGGTAAAGGTAGCAACATAATTGTCGGTGATAAAGGATATAAGGGAATAATAATATATACTGGACAATTAGACAAAATCTCCGTTCATAAAAATACCATAACTGCCCAAAGTGGCGCAACTTTAAAAGATATTGCTGAAATTGCACAAGATTACTCTCTCACCGGTATGGAGTTTGCTAGCGGCATACCAGGCTCTCTAGGCGGTGCTGTATTTATGAACGCCGGTGCCTATGGTGGTGAGATGAACGATATAATTCAAAAAGTGTCAGCTGTTGATCAAAAAGGACAAAAAAAAGTAATGCCAAAAAAGGAGTTAAACCTCTCTTATCGTAGCAGTATATTTCAGGAAAATAAATATATTATTATGGATGCGTTATTAGAACTAAAAAAAGGAAACAAGAATGATATAAGAGAAAAAATGGATAAATTAGAACGTAAAAGAAAAAAGAAACAACCTCTCGAATATCCAAGTGCAGGTAGTTCTTTTAAAAGACCAGAAAATCATTACACCGGACCTTTAATCGAAAAAGCCAATATGAAAGGATACCAGATCGGTGGAGCTCAGGTATCTGAAAAACATGCTGGCTTTATTATAAACAAAGATAATGCTACTGCTCAAGACATTGTAAAATTAATCCAAAAAATACAAAAAGAAGTTTATGAAATTTCAGGTGTTAAACTTAAACCCGAACCAAAATTTTTAGGAAAATTTTAACTCCTGCCTCTGTTCTGCATCTTTAAACTGCAGACTCTCCACCCTATTTCTGCCCTTTTCTTTTGCTTTATAAAGGGAATCATCTGCTTTCTTTAAAAGACTTTCAGAATTATCATCATTATTAAGAACTGCCGCTCCAATACTTAATGTATTAATATTATCTTTTGATAGTATTGATATACCCTCTACACTTTCTTTAATACGTTCAGCAATATTGAGTGCTTCTTTAAGACTAGTCTGAGGTAGCAGGATAACAAATTCATCACCACCCATGCGGGCAGATAAATCTTCTTCTCGTGTATTTTCTTTTAATACTTCTCCTACAGCTTTTAAAAACTCATCCCCCATATGATGACCATATGTATCATTTATATTTTTAAAATTATCAACATCAGCCATCAACAATGATAAAGATTGGGAGCGCCGTTTTGATAAAGAAACCATCTTATTTAGATAATCCATAAAATGTCTACGGTTAGATAAACCAGTCAGCTCATCTACCTTTAATAATTCTTTTAAACGAGTATGAAGATTTTTTAATTCTTTCGATTTTTTCATCCCTTTTAAAATATAGTAAAAAACAAGGGTGAACAAGGGAATAGTAACAAATTGGATAATTAATCTTATCCTCATATTATTTACAAATGGAACATTATAATAATAATTTAGCAAACCTGGTATAAAAACAGCAGAAATCAATAGATGTGGAACTGCAATTGATGTTATTACAGATTTTATCTTAAATTTATTAAATACATAATTAAAAATATAGCCAGCTAAAAATCCTCTCAACATAGTTAAAAGTGTAAAACCTATTATATAGTTCATATCACTATGCCAGATAAAAAAGGAAATAAGATCTATAAAACCACCTATTGTCGCTCCCCAAAGAGGTCCTAAAATCATACCACCTAGCATAATGGTAGGTGGTCTTAAGTTTAATCTCACTGCTTCTTCTAAAGGATATACAAAAAAATTAATGGAGTTAGCCGGATTATCAAAAAAGACACCGGCTAAGACCATTAATACAAATAATCTAAAACAGAATGTGAAATTAAAGTCTCTGTATAATAGGTCAGTATTTCTTCTTTTATCTTGTAGTAGTTCAATTACTTTGTTCATTGCTAACTTTCAACTCCTACACATTCTGTGTTTTGAATTATATTCTTTGTACTTAATCTATATATTCTTTCTTATAGTTGACAAGGCTAACATAATGTTCTTTTTCTTCATTAATTAATTGTTCCAGTACTTCTTTTGTTTTTCCTTCATTATAAGGAATTAGTTCTCTGTATAAAAGAATTGAATCTTTTTCAGATTGAATTGCCCGATCCAATACTTGTGCAGTATCCATTTCTTTTAACTCCTCTGATTCTCCCTGAGGAAATACTTCAAACTGTACCAAGCTTTGCAGATAATCATTAACTTCAATTCTTTCTAAATAACTATAATCTTTTTGTTTTTTATCCTTATATTCTTTTTCTAATTTATCAAAAGTATTATAATGATCTTTTTCATCAGAGGCGAGCTTATTAAAGATCTTTTTTAACTTGGCATCATCAGTCTCTTTAGCATGAGTAGAATAAAGTCTGTATCCTCTATCTTCAATTTCCTTGGCCATCTCTAACATTTCTATCACATTAAATTTATCACTGAGCATTTCTTCTTCCTCCTCATTTTTATTAAATTAGTATCCATATTTCTATATTAAACAATTTGAATTCAAATCCTCCTTTCATATCAAAAAGTGAAAATATTAATTATTTTACATTACTTTAATTTTTAAATAGTTAGTGCTATAATAATACATATTGAATTTAATACATAGAAATTTGAGGTGAGTTTATGTCAGAAGAAAAATCTATAAACTTAACAAAAAATGCCCGTAAAGTACTTAAAGCTAGATATTTAAAAAGAAATAAAGATGGAGAACTAATAGAAGATCCCGAAGGCATGTTCGACCGAGTTGCAAAAAACATTGCCCAGGCTAATAAACAATATGGAGAAGATGTAAAAAAGGATGAAGAAGATTTCTATAACTTAATGACTAACTTAGATTTTTTACCTAATTCACCAACTTTAATGAATGCAGATAACGATTTACAACAGTTAAGTGCCTGCTTTGTATTACCTGTGGAAGATAGTATGGAAGGTATCTTCAATTCCCTAAAAAACTCCGCTTTAATACATAAAAGTGGAGGTGGAACCGGCTTTAGTTTTTCAAGATTAAGACCGGCAGATGATATCGTTAAAACCACCGGTGGTGTAGCTTCAGGACCCCTTTCTTTTATGAAAATATTTGATAAAGCTACTGATATTGTTAAACAGGGTGGTAAAAGAAGAGGTGCCAATATGGGTATCTTGCGTATCGATCACCCAGATATCATGGACTTTATAACTGCTAAAAAAGATGAAAATATGCTTAATAACTTTAATATTTCAGTAGCAGTTACCGATGATTTTATGAAAGCGGTGGAAAAAGATGAATTTTACGATCTTGTTAACCCCCGCACTAAAAAAGTAACTGCTAAATTAAACGCTCGAGAAGTTTTTGAAAAAATTGTCTATATGGCGCACAAAAATGGAGAACCTGGTATAATCTTCTTAGATGAAATAAACCGCCACAATCCTACTCCAAATGTAGGTGAAATTGAAAGCACCAATCCTTGTGGCGAACAGCCACTTTTACCCTTTGAAGCATGTAACCTTGGCTCAATAAATCTTGCCAATATGACTAAAAAAATTGATGGGGATTACCGTATTGACTACAGCAAATTAGAAAATACAGTTAGAAAAGCTGTCAGATTTTTGGATAATGTAATTGATATGAACGAATATCCTCTCGAAAAAATCGAAGAAATGGTCCAGGGCAACCGAAAAATTGGATTAGGAGTTATGGGATGGAGTGACCTCTTGATTCGCCTAAGAATCCCATATAACAGTGCAGAAGCGGTTAAGCTTGGTGAAGATGTTATGGCCTTCATCGAAGAAGTATCAAACGATGAATCATCTAATATAGCCGAGAAAAGGGGTTCCTTCCCCAACATCGAAGGCAGTATTTACGATAAACCGATGAGAAACGCAACTACTACTACAATTGCTCCTACCGGAACAATTAGTATTATTGCAGGAGTAAGCAGTGGTATCGAACCTTTATTTGCTATTAATTATGAAAGACATATCTTAGATGATGTTTTAATAGAAACACATCCTATCTTTGAAGAAATTGCTAAAGAGAGAGGCTTTTATTCAGAAGAGTTAATGGAAAAAGTAGCTAAAAATAATTCTATTCAGCATATGGATGAAATTCCGGAAGACGTTAAAAGAATCTTTGTTACAGCTCATGACATCGAACCAGAATGGCATGTTAAAATGCAGGCCGCCTTCCAAAAGTCTGTTGACAATGCGGTTAGTAAAACCGTTAACTTTAGAAATTCAGCTACTGTTGATGATGTAAAAGATGTCTATAAAATGGCTTATGAATCAGGTTGTAAAGGTGTAACAATTTATAGAGATGGCAGTAGAAGTGAACAGGTCCTTTCTACTTCTAGTAAAGAAGAACAGGAAGCCAAACATGATAAGAAAACAAAGCGCCCAAGACCTAAAATAACTTATGGTACAACCGAAAAAACAAAAATCGGCTGTGGCAAACTTTATATCACAATTAATTCTGACCAAAAAGGAATTAATGAAGTCTTCACCACAACAGGAAAAGGTGGTGGCTGCCATGCCCAATCAGAAGCAATTTCTAGATTAGCTTCACTTGCTCTTAGAAGTGGAGTTGCCATCGAAGAAGTTGTTGATCAATTAAGGGGTATCAGATGCGAAGCTGCCATGATTAGAAAGGATGTACACAACCTTTCCTGTCCTGATGCAATTGGTCGTGCTTTGGAAAAATATGATGATGAAGAAATCCATCAAAAGTTTAATATGAATATAGAAGTTGAACCACAAAAAGAAAAAGAAAACAATCCAAAAATTGATAATAGAGTTGACCCTTATACAAACGGTTCAGCTTGTCCGGAATGTGGTCATGAACTCGAACATGAAGGCGGCTGTTCAGTTTGCAGAAACTGTGGATGGTCACACTGTGGTTAATAAAAAAATATAATGTAATGATTAATCAGGAACCCTTTTTGGGGTTCCTTTTTTATTTCAACATAAAAAAAGAACCCTCACGGGCTCTAAAAAGATTATTTAATATCATAATCATCTTTATTTAAATTAATCGAATCAGACTTATCTATATTATCCTCATCTTTACTGGTTGGCTCCTGATAGTTATCCATCATACTCTTTAAAAAAGGCCACATAACAACAAATACCGCAATATCATCTAACTGCCCTGCCACTGGAAAAAAGTCCCCTATAAAGTCATAAGGTACTATCAAATAAATTAATGGTATGGCAAATAATAATTTTTTATACCAAGCTACATTCTCATCTCTAAAAAAGTGAATTATTCGAATAATCTTTTGTAAAAATCTCATAATTAATACCTCGTTTTTAACTGGTATAATAATTATATTATAAAAAATAGGATATTACAAAAAAACCGGTGGAAACCCACCGGTTATTTACTCATTAATTATTTACTTTTGTTCTTTAAATTTCTTCCAGTCACTTAAAAATCTTTCTAAACCAGAATCAGTTAAAGGGTGATTAGACATCTTTTCAATTACACTATACGGTATTGTAGCTATGTCTGCACCTACTTTGGCTGCTTCTTTAACATGTAAAGGATGTCTGATACTCGCAGCCAAGATTTCAGTATCAAAACCATAATTATCATAAATAGTTCGCATATCTTTAATTAGTTCCATTCCTTCATGGGCCCTGTCATCAAGACGACCAATAAAGGGACTGGCAAATGTAGCACCTGCTTTGGCAGCTAATAAAGCCTGGTTAGCAGAAAAGATCAATGTTACATTTGTTTTTATACCTTCTTTTGACAATTTTTTTACTGCCTTGAGTCCATCAATGGTCATTGGAATTTTCACTACAACATTGGAAGCAAGTTGAGCAAGCTCACGAGCTTCTTCAATCATGCCTTCAGTATCAATACTTACTACCTCAGCGTTAACAGGTCCATCCACGATCTCACAGATTTCCTTAATGCGAGTGTGGAAATCTATATCTCCTTCTTTTGAAACTAAAGAAGGATTGGTAGTTACTCCATCTAATATACCAAAACTTTCCGCAGTTTTAATCTCTTCTAGATTGGCAGTATCAATGAAAAATTTCATATGATTCACCCACCTTTTATATTATTTGTTACATATTATATCATATTCAGTTCTAAGATTAAATTTAATCTAAATAACCGAGGCTTTTCAGTCGCTTTTTAATCATTTTAACTTCTTCATTAGAAAGCTCCTGACGTGAATCAGTAATCTCTTCATCACTCATATTATGGTTTGAAACCAAATCGCGTAGGACATAGACAATGAATTCAGTTACACTATTAAAGCCTGAATTTTCTATGATCTGGTTTAGGTTATTATATAGATTTCTGGGAATTTTAATGGTTGCTTTATTGTCTCCCATTATAAAACCTCCAACTTAATTTATTCTTGAGATAAAATTTCTTCTTCTTCTAAATGATCAATTACAATAGATGCACTTTCTTCAACAGTTTCCTGGTCTGTTTTCAGTTCTAAATCTGGATTTTCTGGTTCTTCATATGGGTCGGAGATTCCTGTAAAGTTTTCAATTTTACCTTCTCTCGCCTGTTTATATAAGCCTTTTACATCTCTTTCTTCACAAACTTCTAAAGGTGTATTAACAAAGACTTCTACAAACTCTCCCACTTCACTAATTTCATCTCTAGCATAATCACGTGCTGATTGATAAGGTGAAATAAATGAACAGAGTGTTATTATATCATTGTCTGTTAAAATTTTAGCTACAAAAGTATTTCTTTCAATATTTTTATTTCTGTCTTCTTTGGTAAAACCTAAATCTTTCGTTAATTTTTCTCTTACAATATCACCATCTAAACGCTGTGTATAATAACCTCTATCTTTAAGTTGTTTTTCTACTTCTAGAGCAACTGTTGTTTTACCTGCTCCACTTAATCCTGTAAACCAAACTGTAACTCCTTTAGCTCTTCTATTCATTGTTTTATTGCTCCTTTCAATATTTATTCTTGGGTTTCTGCCATTCCTCTGATTAAAACATCTGCAACTTCTGGTCTAGTCATTTCTTCAGGTGGTCTCTTACCTGCTCTTAATAACTTACGAACTTTAGTTCCACTAAGACCTATATGATGTTCACTGTCATGAGGACATGTCTTGGTAGTCGCCATTGACTTACATTTTTTACAGTAAAAAGAATATTCAAATCTGAGCGGAGTAATTCCTATCTCTTCCGGCTCAAAGTTATCAAACATTTCCTGTGCTTCATAAGTTCCATAATAGTCACCTACACCGGCATGGTCACGTCCCACAATGAAGTGAGTACAGCCATAATTTTTCCTACATAAAGAATGAAATACTGCTTCGCGTGGGCCAGCATATCTCATTGCAGCTGGAAAGACGGAAAGAAATACTCTTCCTTTAGGATAAATTTTATCCATGACTACTTCATAACTTTCTATTCTGTAATCAACTGGAATATCACTGCTTTTAGTTTCTCCCACTAAAGGTGAAAGCAGTAATCCATCAACTATTTCAAGAGAACATTTTTGTAGATATTCATGTGCTCTATGAATTGGATTTCTGGTTTGAAAACCTACAACACGATCCCAACCTTGATCTTCAATATGTTTTCTTACATCTTTAGGATCTAACCTATATTCATTAAATTTATCATGCTTTACTCTTTTAAGCATATGAATTTCTCCACCAAGATGATAATTTCCTCTTCCATATACATTTTTTACACCAGGATGCTCATCAGATGTGGTTTTATAAACCATTTCTGCTTCTCTTTTTTCATCATAATTATAGATATCTTCTACATCCATGACCGCATAAACATCATCAGAAGTATCTGTTAAAGCTATTCTTTTTCCTGTTTCAATTTCTTGGGCTGTCTTCTCATCAACACCCAATACAACCGGTATTGTCCAGACTGTACCGTCTGATAAACGCATATCTTCAACCACACTCTTATAATCCTCTTCAGTCATAAATCCTTCAATAGGACTATATAGACCAGTTGCTATGTTTTCTGCTTCAACTAAATCACGTTCACTCAACTGTAAATGATACATCTCATCTGTTTCAGATAAAAGTTCTTCTCTACCTGAATTGTCAACTATCTTGTCAACTAATTCTCCACCATGTGGTGCTATCATTATTTAATTTAATACCTCCTAATTATTTACACTCTAATAATATATACAATAAACACTCTTATAATCCTCTTTTATTCCAAAAAAAATTATACTTGCTCTTTTATTTTTTTGACATGATCATCTGATAAGCGAATATCTCCTAAATATACTCCAGGAGAATTTTCACCATGAAAATCAGAACCTCCCGTGATTAGTAAGTTCAATTTTTCAGCAATTTCCTTATAATATTTAGAATTTTCTTCTGTGTGTTTGGAATGGTATACTTCCACTCCTAAAAGTCCATGGTCCTTTAACTTACGAATATCATCTTCCCTTAACGGTTGGCCGTGATTTATAAAGATGGGATGGGCAAGTACAGGTATTCCCCCACTATTTAAAATCAGTTCAATTGCTTCTTCTGGACTGATCTTATATTTTTTTACATAAGCTTTACCTCCATTACCAATATATTGGTCGGTAAAAGCGTCTCCCATTTCGTCAATATACCCTTTTTGTACCATAGTTTTTGCAATATGGGGTCTACCGATATAATCGTCCCCTGCCAGTTCTCTTACTTCTTCAAATTTGATATCTAAGCCCTCTTTATTAAGTAGTTCAACCATTTTTTGGGCTCTTAATTTTCGGGCATCATAAATCTTTCTAACCTTATCTTTTAATGTCTTATTTTCATAGTCAATAAAATATCCTAAAACATGAATTTCTGCTTTTCCACGAAAGGTGGAAAATTCAATAGCAGGAATCACTTCAATTTCTTTATCTGCAGCATATTCTATAGCAGGTTTGATCCCATCCATTGTATCATGGTCAGAAATTGCAATCGTATTAAAACCCTTATCAATTGCCTTATCAACTATTTCGCCCGGACTAAAACTGCCGTCCGAATAAGTGGTGTGAATGTGTAAATCGGCACTCATCTAACTACCTCCTCTAATTGTTATATTCTACTATTTATCCTATACCATACTAAGCCAACCCATTCATGCACAGCCTGCATATTCGCCCGCAGGCAGCCGCGACTGGGTAAATAATCTAGCCAGGATAAATTATGGCTGTAACTGTAATTTGATATTACAGGTATGTAATCTATATCAAGTCTATCAAAAACTGCGACTGACCTTCTCATGTGAATTGCAGAAGTCACTAAATAAATTTGCTCATATTGGTTTTCTTTAAGCCATTTTTTAATTTCCAAGCCATTTTCATAGGTTGTTTGTGCTTCTTTTTCCTGGATAAACTCAATATTAGCAAAGTTATTTACAAACTCTTTTGCTATATCGGCTTCACTGGTGTTTTCATAGCCCACTCCTACTCCACCGGTATAAATTAAAGGCATCTGATTCTCGCGGACAATTAATACACCTTTTAGTAATCTATCTCTGCTTATTGAAGAAAGTTCACTTTGATTACCATTAACATTATAATGGATTCCTCCGCCCAATACAACCGTTGGTAAGTCTTTTATTTGATTATCTTGCAATCCCGCCATCTTATTTGCATTATTTTCAAGGGGAATAACCAGCAGATGAACTCCAATACCAGTAAATGTAATGACCATAATAACAATGGTTAACGCGGAAATAAATTTAATTAAATTAGACCAACTTACTTTTAAAAGATAGATAAAAAGAATAATATTTAAAACTAAAAAAATGCCAGGCAAGGTTACGAGTGATGAAATTATCTTCTCTAAGGCTAGCATCATTATTCTCCGATCACCTTAACCAGGACGCGTTTTCTTCTCTTACCATCAAATTCTCCATAAAAGATCTGTTCCCAAGGTCCAAAATCTAGTTCTCCTTCTGTGATAGCAACTACAACTTCTCTACCCATAATCTGTCTTTTAAGGTGGGCATCAGCATTTTCTTCAAAACCATTATGTTCATACTGAGATATTGGTTCATGAGGAGCTAATTCCTCTAACCACTTTTTATAGTCATTATGAAGGCCTGGTTCATCATCATTGATAAATACACTGGCAGTAATGTGCATAGCATTGACCAAACACATACCTTCCTGAATACCACTATCTTTAACTATCTTTCTTACTTTATTGGTAATATTTATTAATTCTACTCTATTATCAGTATTAAACTATAAATATTCTCTTACAGATTTCATTATAATCACCCCATTATTGATATTAACACTATTATAAAATAAAAGTATTTTAAGAACAAGGGTCTTAAAAAATAAAAAGCCCCTTTTGTATTTTTCATACAAAGG
>CAZXRH010000076.1:0-11175 GCA_964642575.1 uncultured Halanaerobiales bacterium | reverse complement strand
CTGTTTCGATCATAACCTTTCTAAATGGTTCCTCACCTTCACTGTATGATCTTACACGAGAATCCTGCTTTAAGGTTATATGGATAATCCTTCTTTCATGAGGCGGCATTGGTTCTAAAACTACTTTTCTTTCCTTGTTAACTGCTTTTTGAGCTAACTTACGAGCTAACCTTTCAAGCGTCTTTTTACGCCTATCTCTATAACCTTCAGCATCAAGAATAATTCGGTAGTACTCTTCAGTATCTTTATTTACAACTAATGAAGTTAGGTACTGTAAGGCATCCAGAGTTTCTCCCCTGCGCCCAATTACAATACCGAGGTCAGGAGAATGAATATCATAAACGACCTGTTCCTCATTAGTCTCTTTTTGTACAACATTAACTTCTACATCAATGTTAGTTTTGTTAAATACTTCTTTTATAAAATTCATACCCTTTTTAATAGGGTCATCTTCCATTATTATTTCTATTTCCGCCTGCTTTTTACCAATCAGGCCTAAAAAACCTTTATTACCTTGTTCAATAATATTAATCTCAGCCTGACTACGATCAATACCTAAATCATCAAGTCCCTTCTTAATTGCTTCATTTACTGATTCAGCTTTATATCTTTTTTTCTCCATTACTGTTCAGCGACCTCCTCTTCCACAGATTCACTAGAAATTACATACTGCTGGATTGCTGTAAAGACTGTTGAGGTAAACCAATATAGTAAGATTGCGGAAGGCAACTGAAATCCGATAAATATAATAAATGCGGGCATAATCCACATTATCATATTGCTCTTACCGCCACCACCAGACTGCATCTTCTGAGTTACATAAGTCTGGCCAATCATTGCAAGTGCATTAACTAAAACAATTGCAACATCAGGTTCTGCTAAAGAACCACTTGTTAAAGTACCTATCCATAAAAAAGCCTGATCATTTAATACATCACTTAAACTCAAAATCGCCCTATAAAGAGGGATCAAAATAGCTAACTGAAAGATCATTGGTAAACAACCAGCTGCAGGATTTACATTATGTTCTTTATATAAATCCATCATCGCTTGCTGCTGTTTTTCTTTATCATCTTTATGTTTCTTTTTAATTTTGTCCATTTCTGGCTGTAAGTCCTGCATTGCCTTCATGGATTTTGTCTGTTTTGCTGTTAAAGGGTATAATAATAATTTAATTATAAGTGTAAACAAGATAATAGTTACACCATAATTATGTACAAATCCATTTAGAAATTTTAAAGCTTCTACGATTCCATTAATCAACCAACCAAACATAATTTACTTCCTCCTAAATAATTATTTAAGTGGATCATAGCCTCCTGGATTAAAAGGATGGCATTTAGAAATTCTCTTAACACTCTTTAATCCACCTTTAAGTGCACCGTATTTTTTTACTGCTTGATATGAGTATTCAGAACAAGTAGGATAAAATCTACATGTTTTTGGCGTCCAGGGAGAAATAATTTTCTGATAAACTTTAATAAACCATAAAATTAGTTTCTTCACTTTCACTCACTTCCCTAAATTTTTAGATCACACCAGCTCTTTTAAATAAACTTAAGAGATCTTTTTTTATCCCGCTAAAGTCCAAGTTATTTACGGGATTTCGTGCTATGATAATAATATCATAGCCTTTGTTACAAATACTTTCGACTTCTGTACGAATAATCTCCTTTAAACGCCTTTTTAATTTATTCCTAACTACAGCCTTTCCAATTCTTTTACTGATAGAAAAGCCGTAGCGATTTTTATCCTTTTTATTTGGATTCCAATAAAAAACAAGATACTTCGAAGCTATCGATTTACCATTGTTAAAAACCTTATCAAAGTCTTTTTTCTTTTTAAGGGTTTCCAAATAATTTCCTCCTACAAATTAGTTTAATAAAAAAATATTATAATATCAACTCTCATACGGTTTAAATTATATGTTATTTACTATCTAGAGTCAAGAATTTTTATCTTTATCCACAACTTCAAAGCCATTAATTCTTGTTGAATAATTGTTGATAATCTGTTAAAATATTAATGATTAACGATAATTAAATATATAGTAATTTTCTTTAATAACTATTATAACTTCAATTAGAGGTTTTTACAAGATTTTCACACCCTGTTAATCAATTTATTCACATAAAAGTGCTGTCCCATCCACAATTCCCCTGTTTATCCACATTTTTATCCACAGTTATTCACAATCTGTTAATAAAAATCAAACTTATTAACGTTATGTGGAAATTTTATTTCATTTTTTAACAGGGATTTTTGTCCTAATTACCATTTTTACCTAGTTTAAGGTAATTATAAACAACTGGATATTGTGGATAACGTCGCTTTTTATCCACAAATATGTTAATAAGTCGTATTTTAAAATATATTTTGGGGATAACTTTTGTAATTGTGCTGTATTAATTAAATTTTGCTCAGGAGGTATTTAAATGGCGTTTTCCCAAGAAGAATTAGAACACATCTGGAATCAAACTCTTAATGAAATAAAAGATAAACTTTCAAACCCAAGTTTTAAGACCTGGTTTTCTAATACAAAACCGGTAGATTTAAAAGATGATAACATCTTAATGATAGAAGTTCCCAATGATTTTATTAAAGACTGGATTGAAACTCGTTATAACGAACTTATTACTGACATTATACAGGATTTAACCGACACGGATTTAGATTGCCGTTTTTATACCGAAGAAGAACTCAATGAACTTAAGGAAGTAGAAGAAGAAAATGAAAGTCAAAATGAAAAAGATAATAAGGGAGAAACCACAAAAAAATCAGAAGATGAAAAAAGAAAATACAATATAAATAATAATCTTAATCCTAAGTATTCTTTTGACTCCTTTGTAGTAGGTAATGGTAATAGGTTTGCCCATGCAGCCGCCCTGGCCGTGGCTGAAGCACCTGCTAAAGCCTATAATCCACTCTTTTTATATGGAGACGTGGGATTGGGTAAAACACACCTTATGCAGGCTATTGCCCACTATATCCTAAAACATAATCCTGATAATAAAGTTGTATATGTTTCTTCTGAAACATTTACAAATGAACTTATAAATGCAATCAAGGATGATAAAACAGCTGCCTTTAGAGATAAGTATCGGAATATAGATATACTTTTAGTCGATGATATTCAGTTTTTAGCTAATAAGGAAAGAACTCAGGAAGAATTTTTCCATACCTTTAATTCCTTACATGAGGCTAATCGTCAGCTAATTATCTCTAGTGACCGTCCTCCTAAAGAGATACCAACTTTAGAGGAAAGGTTAAGATCCCGTTTTGAATGGGGACTTATCACTGATATCCAAAAACCAGACTTAGAAACTAGAATTGCAATCTTAAGAAAAAAAGCTGATATGGAAAATTTAAAAGTACCTAATGAAGTAATTATCTATATTGCTAATAATATTCAATCTAATATCCGTGAATTAGAAGGGGCTTTAATTAAGGTAATTGCCTACTCATCCCTAGTTGATAAAGAAATTGATATAGATTTAGCGGAAAATGCTTTAAAAGATCTCATAGTAGAAGACAGTGAACCAAGGGAAGTAAATATTGAATTAATCAAAGATGTTGTAGTAGATTACTATAATCTCAAAAAAGAAGATATGACATCTAAGAAAAGAACTCAAAAAATTGCTTTTCCCCGTCAAATTGCTATGTATCTATCAAGAGAGTTAACTGATTTATCTTTACCCCATATTGGGGAAGAGTTTGGAGGTAGGGATCATACTACTGTTATACACGCGTATAATAAAATAGAAGAAAAAATTGAAGATGATAATGAATTTAATAAAGTTGTAGATAAGATTATTACCAGGATAAAAAATTCTTAACTCAACCTGTTAATAATAATCTTAACAACCTGTGGATTAATTGTGAATAGATTTAATATGTTAGTTTGTGTATAACTGCTCAACTATTATATACAGTTTATCTACACCCTAAAACTATGAGCTGTTCAGCTTTTATAACCCTTTTACACAAATTCACAGTCCCTACTACTACTACTACTGGTTTAAATAAAGAAAATATATTATTATTACTTTATTTTTTTTGTGAATAACTATCTATTACATAGGAGGTTAGATGATGAATTTTAACATTGCAAAGAAAGATTTTTATCAAGGTCTCAATATTACACATCGAGCTTGTGCCTCAAGCAATACAATGCCGATCTTAAAAGGAATACTAATTGAAGCAAAAAAAGAAAAAGGTCTGCATTTAATGGGAACCGATTTAGAAATTGGAATTGAAAACTGGGTACCGGCTGAAGTAGAAAAAGAAGGTAAAATTGTTCTACCAGCTGATCAATTAAGAAACATCATAAGAGAGTTACCCAATGAAGAAATAAAATTTAAAGCTGATTTAGAAAAATATAGGGCTAATATTAATTGTATGAACTCCCAGTTTACAATTAATGGCTTTAATCCAGAAGAATATCCACAACTGCCTGATGTCAGTATACCAACTGAACTGGAAATTCCAGCTGGTAAATTAAAGAAAATAATCGATGAAGTTGAGTTTTCTACTTCAACAGATCAGACCCAACCAGTTTTGACAGGTGCTTTAATGGTTATAAAAGATGAAGAAATAGAAATGGTTTCAACTAATAAATACAGATTAGCATATAGTCAGATTGATAATAAAAATGAAGTTGATGAAAAACTAGAAATAATAATACCTGGCTCAACAATAAAAGAAGTAAGTAACCTCCTTGAAGAAGAGGGTACTGTTGATATTAAGGTAAATGAAAACTATGCTAGTTTTGATTTTAATGACATTATTGTTGTTTCTCGTTTAATAGAAGGTAAATTTCCTAACTTCGAACAGGTAATTCCTGATGAAAAGAATACAACTATTACAGTTAATAGAGAATATTTACAGTCGGCAGTTAAAAGAGCTTCTTTAATAGCCAGACTGGATTCAAATATAGTAAGTTTAAAAAGTGAAGATAATAGAATTGTTATTGAATCAGAAGAATCTGATTCAGGTAGTGCACATGAAGAAGTACCAATTCAATTAGAAGGTGAAAATCATAATATTAGTATTGATGCTTCATATTTAATGGATGTTTTAAAGGTAATAGAAGATGAAAAAGTTAAGTTAGAACTAATCGGCTCTTTAAATCCATTAGTAGTAAAAAAAGAAGATAGTCAAGATTATATTTATCTCATTATGCCGATTAGACCTGGGAATGAAAATAAAGGAGAGTCTTAAATAAAATGGAAGAGATTAAAATAAAAACTGAAACTATTAAACTTGATCAGTTTCTTAAATGGGCCAATGTTGTATCTACCGGGGGAGAAGCGAAAGCATTAATCCAAGCCGGCGGAGTTCGCGTAAATAATAAAATTGAAAAAAGAAGAGGCCTTAAGTTAAAGGACGGAGATTTAGTTAATGTAGAAGGGTTGGATGAAACTTTAAAAGTGAGCGGATAATAATATGTATATAGAAAAGATTCTTTTAAAAAACTATAGAAATATTGATAATACCTATCTCAATTTAGATGAAAACTTAAATATATTTATTGGAAACAATGGACAGGGTAAAACCAATCTATTAGAAGCAGTCTATTTGATGGCCACTACTGAATCACACCGAACTAATCGTGATAGTGAACTTATCCAGTGGGATAAAGAAAGTGCTCTAGTCCAGTTGAAATTAATTAAAACTGATTATGATCTAACAATTTCATATAAAATTGAAGGTAGAAATAAACAGATAAAAGTAAATAAAAATCCTCTGGAGAAAATATCTGATTTAGTTGGAAATCTAAATGTTATTTTATTTTCTCCGGAGGATTTAAAGATTGTTAAAGGAGGTCCCAGTAACAGAAGAAAGTTTCTGGATTTAGAAATATCACAAGTAAATCCCTACTATTACCACCTTTTAAAAGAATATGATCATATTGTAAAACAGAGAAATAATTTATTAAAAAAAATGTACAATAAAAATAATAGAGATCTTGATCTTTTAGAGGTTTGGGATGATAAGTTAGCTGAAAAAGGGGCAAAAATTATATATAAAAGGCTTGAAGTTTTAAACAAACTTAAAATTTTGGCCAGACTAGCGCAAAGAAAGTTGACTTCCGGTCAGGAAAATTTAAATATTGAATATGACAGCACACTTAATGTTAATAAAGATAATGAAAAAGATGAGATTAACAAAATATTTTTAAATAAATTGAAAAGAGATCGGGAATCTGAATTTGATAGAGGATATACACTATCTGGACCTCATCGGGATGATCTACTTTTAAAAATTAATGAGATGAATGTTCGTAAATACGGTTCTCAGGGTCAACAGAGAACTGTTGCGTTAGCTTTAAAATTAGCTGAGTTAGAGTTTATGAAATCTGAAAGTGGTGAATATCCAGTTTTACTTTTAGATGATGTTTTTTCTGAACTTGATAAAAATAGGAGAAATACGCTTCTATCCATAATAAATGATAAAATCCAGACTTTAATTACCACAACTGATTCTGAGGATATAGAAAGTTTGATCAAAGATAAGAAAAATAATATTTTCACTGTTAAGTCGGGAGAGATTAAAAAGAGGTAGGTGATTGCTTTGTTTTTACATATCGGTAAAGGACATATGATAAAAAAAGAAGATGTCGTTTTTATCGGTGATTTAGAATCAACAAAAGATTCCAAGATAACTGAAGAATTTTTTGATATAATAAGAGAAGAAGGCTTTATTATAAATAATTTTGATGATGAACCAAGATCGTTCATTCTGACAGGAGAGAAGATATATTTATCAATCATATCTTCAACCACCTTGCAAAGTAGAATGGAAGATATTATTTAGTAGAATTGGGGGATGATGATGGCAGAACTTAAAAAAGGTCGCTACGAAGCTGAAAACATACAAGTGCTGGAAGGCTTAGAAGCCGTCCGCAAAAGACCCGGCATGTATATTGGTTCTACCAGTATAGATGGGCTGCTGCACTTAGTCTATGAGGTAGTTGATAACAGTATAGACGAAGCAATGGCCGGTTATTGTGATAGGATCAATGTAACCATAAAAAAAGGTAATATAGTTACAGTTGTTGACAATGGAAGAGGTATACCAATCGAAACCCATCCTAAGGTAAATAAACCAGCGGTAGAGGTTGTAATGACTACTCTACACGCCGGTGGAAAGTTTGATGGAGAAGGATATAAAGTTTCCGGTGGACTACACGGTGTCGGTGTATCGGTTGTAAATGCTCTTTCAGAATGGATGACCGTTGAAGTAAAATGGAAAGATGGTAATATTTATAGACAAAAATATAGACGTGGAGTACCTGTTTATGATTTAAAGAAAATTGGAACCTGTGAAGTAGAAAGAGAGACCGGTACCAAGATTACTTTTAAACCAGATGAAGAAATTTTTGAAGAACTTAATTTTAGATATGATAAATTACTACAGCGATTTAAAGAGATGGCCTTTTTAAATCGTGGTATTCATATCAAAGTACGAGATGAAAGAAATGAAGAAGAAATAAAAGAACAGGAATTCCATTATGAAGGTGGAATTGTCCAGTTTGTTAAATATTTAAACAAAAATAAGAAACCTATCTTTGCTGATCCCGTTTATTTAGAGGAAAGTGGAGAAAATAAAGATTTAGAGATTTCTTTTCAATACCATAGTGGTTTTAAGGAAAGAATATTTACCTTTGCCAATAATATAAATACTCGTGAGGGAGGTACTCACCTCAGTGGATTTAAAAGTGCATTAACCAGAACAGTTAATGGTTATGCCCGCAGTAAGGGGCTCTTAAAAGAAAAAGATGATAATCTAACTGGTGAAGATGTAAGAGAAGGCCTTACTGCCGTTATTAATATAAAGATTGAAGAACCACAGTTTGAAGGACAAACCAAAACTAAACTGGGAAATAGTGAAGTAAGGGGTTTTGTCGATTCTGCTCTTTCAAAACATCTAAAAACTTTTATGGAAGAAAATCCTTCGGTAGCCAAAACTATCGTAGAAAAAGGAATTAAAGCAGCTAAAGCAAGAAAAGCTGCTAAAAAAGCACGCGATTTAACAAGAAGAAAAAATGCTTTAATTTCAACTTCTCTTCCTGGAAAGTTAGCAGACTGTTCTTCCCGTGATACAGAAAATACAGAACTTTATATTGTTGAGGGTGATTCTGCGGGAGGTTCTGCTAAACAGGGAAGAGACCGTAATTTTCAGGCAATTTTGCCTTTGAGAGGTAAAATTTTAAATGTAGAAAAAGCTAGATTAAATAAAATACTGAATAATAATGAAATTAGGACTTTAATTACAGCAATTGGGACCAGTGTCGGAGAAAACTTTGATATAGAAAACAGTAGATATGGTAAAATAATAATCATGACTGATGCTGATGTTGATGGAGCCCATATTAGGACCTTACTTTTAACCTTCTTTTACAGGTATATGAGTCCTTTATTAGAACAGGGCATGATCTATATTGCAAGACCACCCTTATATAAAGTGAAAAGAGGAAGATCTGAAGAGTATTTATACAATGAAAGAGCTCTTCAAAAGTATTCAAAAGAACATGAAAATAGTAATTTTTCAATTCAAAGATATAAGGGTCTTGGTGAAATGAATCCTGATCAACTCTGGGATACAACTATGGATCCTGACAATAGAATCATAATGCAGGTCCAAATCGAAGATGCAATCATGGCGGATGAAACCTTTACAACCTTAATGGGAGATAAGGTAAAACCGCGGCGAGAGTTTATTCAAAAACATGCCCAGGAAGTAAAAAATCTTGATATTTAGATAAAGGAAGGTGTAATAAATTGGTTGATGAATTTGGAGGAAAAAATGTTATACAGGTTGATATAGATGACCAGATGAAAGATGCATTCCTCGATTATGCAATGAGTGTTATTGTAAGTAGAGCTTTACCAGATGTAAGAGATGGACTGAAACCGGTTCACCGCCGCATACTCTATGCTCTGCATGACTTAGGAATGACCCCTAATAAATCACATAAAAAATCAGCCCGTATTGTGGGAGAAGTTTTAGGTAAATACCACCCACATGGTGATACAGCTGTATATGATACTATGGTTAGAATGGCTCAGGATTTTTCATATAGATATCCATTAGTAGATGGACATGGTAATTTTGGTTCGGTTGATGGAGATTCAGCTGCAGCAATGCGTTACACCGAAGCTCGTATGTCCAAGATAACAACTGAACTTTTAAGAGATTTAAATAAAGATACTGTTGATTTTATACCAAACTTTGATGATACATTACAAGAACCAGATGTAATACCTTCTCGTTTCCCTAATTTATTAGTAAATGGTAGTTCAGGGATTGCAGTTGGGATGTCAACAAGTATTCCACCTCATAATTTAAGAGAAGTGATTAATGGAATCATTAGAGTAATTGATAATCCTGAAATAGAACTGGCTGAACTGATGGAAGTTATCAAAGGGCCAGATTTTCCAACCGGTGGCCTTATTATGGGCAAAGGTGCAATATATAAAGCATATAAAACCGGACGAGGTAAGGTTACCGTAAGAGCTGAAACTAGGATTGAAGAAAATGAAACTTCTGCGGATCGAATAATTATTGATGAACTTCCATATCGAGTTAATAAAGCTAGATTGATCGAAAAGATTGCTGATATGGTTAGAAATGAAAAGATTGATGGTATTAGTGATATTAGAGATGAATCTGATAGAAGGGGAATGAGAGTTGTAATTAAGATTAAAAGAGGATCAAATCCCAAAATTGTCTTAAACCAGCTTTTCAAACATTCCCAGATGCAGGTTACCTTCAGTATTATCATGCTTTCAATTGTTGATGGAGAACCTAAAGTACTAAACTTAAGGGAAATTATTGACCATTACTTAGATTTTCAAAAAGAAATTATTACCCGCAGAACACAATATGAACTGGATAAAGCAGAAAGCAGAGCCCATATTTTAGAAGGTTACATGGTAGCTTTAGATGATATTGATAATGTTATCCAGCTGATTAGAGAAGCTGATGATGTGGATACTGCCCGTCAGCAGTTAATTTCTAGATATGAGCTTTCTGAAGATCAGGCTAATGCAATTTTAAGAATGAGACTTCAAAGATTAACTGCTCTTGAAAGGGATAAGATAGATGCAGAATATGATGACTTAAAAGAACAAATTAAATACTATAAAGAAATATTGGGTAGTGAGGAAAAACTATTAGGAATTATCAAAGAAGAAATCAAAGAAATAAGAGATAAATATGGAGATGAAAGAAGAACCAAAATTTTAAATCAAACCACTGATCTTGATTTAGAAGATCTTATTGAAGAAGAACAGGTTGTGGTTACAATGACCAATCAGGGCTATATTAAGAGAATGCCTGTTGATACCTATCGAAGCCAACGCAGAGGTGGAAAAGGTATGATTGGTACCACAACAAGGGAAGAAGATTTTGTAGAAAATGTTTTTATTACTTCAACCCATAATTACTTCCTCTTCTTTACCAACAAGGGATTAGTTTATAGACTGAAAGGTTATCAGATTCCTCAGGCCAGTCGGCAATCGCGGGGAACTGCGATCGTTAACCTACTACAGTTAGAAGAAGATGAAAAGGTAAGTTCGGTAATTCCGTTAAGTGATTTCGAGGAAGGTAAATACTTAACTATGGTTACCAAAAAAGGTATGATTAAAAAGACTCCTTTGGTTGAGTATGATAGTAATTATACCGGTATTATCGGTATAAAACTGCAGGAAGGCGACGAATTAATGGAAGTAAAGAATACTAAAAAAGATGAAAATGTAATTTTAGTTACCCATAAAGGAAAAGCAATCAGATTTAATGAAAAAGATATTCGAACTGTCGGACGTGCAGCTCAAGGAGTCAAAGGAATTGACCTAGCTGATGATGATTATCTAGTGAGTATGGGGATGGATTCAGAAGGATCTGATGTATTAGTGATCAGTGAAAAAGGCTATGGTAAAAGGACCGATGTTGAAGATTATAGAATCCAGCAGAGATATGGTAAAGGGATTATCACTTTGAATATAACTGAAAAAAATGGACCAGTTGCTTCAACTAAGGTTGTAAATAAAGAAGATGAAATTATAATTATTACAGCAGAAGGTATTATAATCAGAACTAGAGTTGCAGAAATATCCAAAACAGGCCGTAATACAATGGGTGTTAAAGTAATTGATGTAGAAGAAGATGATT
>CAZXRH010000075.1:0-11261 GCA_964642575.1 uncultured Halanaerobiales bacterium | reverse complement strand
AGGCATAGACTTAATTATGATACCTGAATTTATTGAAATAGATGTGGATGATGAGATTAGAACGGCCATTAAGTTTACAGTTTCACCCAGAAGACAATAAAAAATAATTTTTGTTAATATCGACTCTGGGCCTATCCTTAGTATGGGATAGGTTTTTCTCTTGTCAATAAAGAAAATTTTGAGGTGAATAGATTTGTTTTTAAAAAAGATAAAGATCAAAGGATTTAAATCCTTCGCTAACACAATAAATTTAAAATTTGATATTCCAATTACAGCTATTGTTGGACCCAATGGCAGTGGGAAAAGTAATATTGTAGATGCTGTCCGCTGGGTTTTAGGTGAACAGAGTGCTAAAAATTTACGTGGTTCAGAGATGGCCGATGTCATATTTGCAGGTAGTGAAAAACTACCACCTTCTTCTTCAGCCGAAGTTTCCCTATTTTTAGATAACTCGGAAAGAATTTTAGATATTGAAACAGATGAGGTTAAGATCTCTCGGGAAGTAACCCAGGATGGATCCAGTGATTATCTTATTAATGACAGTAAGTGTCGTCTTAAAGATGTAAATGAACTTCTCATGGATACTGGACTAGGCAATAACTCCTATTCTATTGTAAGTCAGGGTAAGATCACCCAGATTATCAACTCAAAACCAGAAAACTTAAGAGAGCTTTTCGAAGAAGCAGCTGGAATTAGTAAACATAAATCACGTAAAAACGATGCTGAAAAAAGACTAGATAAGACAACTGCCAACCTGCAGAGAATAAAAGATTTAGTCTGGGAATTAGAAAAACAGTTTGATAAAGTTAAAAAAGATGCTAAAAAAGCACGTGAATATAAAAAGCTGAAAAGTGAGTTAGAAGAAATTGAAATTAACCTTTTATTAGATAAACATGATGATTATTCAGAGATAATAAGTGAGTTAAAAGAGAAAAAAGATAGTTTAGAAGCAGAAATAGATAAAAAGGAGAAAATTACATCTTCTAAAAAAGAAAAATTACATAATAAAAAAGAAAAACTAAGAGATTTAGAGATCTCTTATGATGATAAAAAAGATGAATTTTACCAACTTAAAACCAAAAGTGATGAGGTTAAAAACAGGATAAATATTATTGAAGAAAGAAAAAATAATTTAAAAAGAGAAAAGGACGAACTGAAAAATGAAGTAACAAATTTAAAAGAGGACCTTACTGAGAAAAAAGATCAACTGACTAAGTTAGAAAATAAATTTGAAAAAGAAAAAACTAAATTAGATCTCTGGGCCGAAAAGAAAGATGGTGTGGAAAAAGACTATGAAATCAGGGTTGAACATCTTAAAAAATTAAGGTCTGAATTAAATAAGTACCGTGAAAATCTAATTGAAGAAAATGTGGACATCAACCAACTCAGACGCGACTTTGACAAATTGGAAGAAAAAATCAAATATAAACAGCAAGTTCTGTCAGATCAGAGAGACCAAAAAGAACAGATCTTAAAGGACAAGGCTCAACTTGAAAATAAGGTTGAAAAAAATAACAAACTACAAAATGAAACCAAAGAGCAGATTCAACAAGCTCAACACGAAATTGAAAAACTTAATAATAATCTTAACAAATATCAAGAACAATATGACGAACTTGAAAACAAATATGAAGACATTCAGGATAAATTATATAAGAAAAAATCACGTCGAGAATTTATTGAAGACCTTAAAAAAGAATATTCCGGTTTTTACAAAGGTGTTAAAAATATTTTAAAGGAATCGGACCGTTTTCCAAAATTACATGGAGCAGTAGCAGAATTAATTGATGTAAAAAAGGAATATGAAACTGCAATTGAGACTACTCTTGGCAATAAACTGCAGAATGTTGTAGTTGAAAATGATCAAACTGCCAAAAATTGTATTAATTACCTAAAGGAAAATAAAAGTGGTAGAGCTACCTTTCTGCCAATTAACTCTATAAAATCCTATGGAAGGATTAATACTCACTCTTTTAATAATGAAGATGGTTATTTAGGATTAGCACTAGATTTTGTTAAGTTCAATGAAAAATATAATAAAGTAATGGAATATTTGTTAGCCAATACCATTATAGCCGACAACCTGGATGCAGCTATTAAGATTTCAAATATTATTGATAAAAAACATAAATTAGTAACCCTAGAGGGAGATGTTATCTTTCCTGGTGGTTCAGTTTCTGGAGGAAGTAAACAAAACAAGAAAAACAATCTTTTAAGTAGGGAAAGAGAGATTAATGAACTTGAAACTGAAATAGAAAAGTTCAATGATCAGATCGATGAAATTGTCAAAAAAGGACTTGATATTAAAGATAAAATCGAAAAGATGGAAAAGAGAAAAGATGAATTAAAAGATAGTCACCAAAAATTAAAACTTAAACTAGAAAACTTAAAAGAAAATAAAAAAGAACTTAAACATCAAACTGACGAAATCAATGAAAAACTAACAAATATTGAACAAAAAATAGAATCCGGTATGGAAGAGTTAAGTTCGTTAAAAGAAAAAAAGAATAATTTAAGTAGCCTTTTTGAAAAAAACAGTCAAAATTATGATGAAGAAAAAGATATTATAAATCAAAAACAGGCAACAATTGATAAACTAAGTGATGAGATAGAAAGTTTAAGAGAAAAGTTAACCGATGTTCGGGTTAACTTTGCAACCCAACAGGAAAAACTAAAAAGTTTAGATAAAGAAATTAATAATCTAAATGAAGCTATTCAAACTAATCAGGAAAGCCAAACAAGTAAACAGGAAAGAATTGAAGATATTAAAGAAGAAATCGAAGACCTATCTGAACGTAAAGTCAAACTTCTTAAGCAAAAAGAAGACTTTGAAAACAAAGTTGAAAAAGCCTCAGATGATTTAGAAGAACTTGATCAAAGTCTTGACAAAATGAGAAAAGAACATGAAGAACTGGAAATAGAAGTAGAAAAATTAAATGAAAAGCTTAATAATAAAAAAGAAGAACTTCATCAAATCAACTTACGTTATACTCGTAAAAATGATAAAATAGAGAGTATTGAAGAGAGATTATATAATGAATATAACTTTGATATTGACAATGATCAATATGAGGAAAGACAACGGGTAGAAAATCCTGACCAAGTTGAAAATCGAGTTAATGAACTGAGAGAACAGATTTCACAATTGGGAAGTGTAAACTTAGGCTCAATTGAAGAATATGAAGAACTCAAAGAAAGATTGGACTATTTGCATGAACAGCAGTCTGACCTTGAGGAAGCGAAAGAATCAATTACAAATATAATCACAAGAATTGAAGAGACCATGATGGATAAGTTTAAAACTTCTTTTTATCAGATTAAAGAAGAGTTTGAGGAGGTTTTTGTTGATCTATTTAATGGGGGCAGAGCTGAACTGAGTTTAGTTGATGAAGAAGCCTTACTTGATACCGGAGTGGAAATAACTGCTCAACCACCAGGTAAAAAGCTAAAGAAATTAACCCTTTTATCAGGGGGAGAAAGGGCTCTTACAGCAATTGCTTTAGTATTTGCCTTACTTAGAGTAAATCCTAGTCCCTTTTATATTTTAGATGAAATTGATGCTCCCTTAGATGATGTAAATGTAGTTAGATTCTCTAACTTTTTAAAAGAGTACACCGACTTTGCTCAATTTATTGTAGTTACTCACCGTAAACATATGATGACCGCTGTAGATAATATTTATGGTCTTACCATGACCGACCGGGGAGTAACAGAACTTGTTTCCTTAAACTTAAAAGAACAAATCCAATAGCAGTAGGAAAGGAGCTAACAAACCATGTCTATATTTAAAAATGTTGAAAATAATGAAGAGGAAGATAAAGGACTTTTTCAAAAGTTAAAAGATGGATTAAATAAAACGAAAAAAGGTATTTTTGGTAAATTAAATGACCTCTTTGCAGGAGGTAAAGAATTAGACGAAGAGTTTTTTACTGAACTAGAAGAGGTTTTAATTCAAGCAGATATTGGGGTCCACACCACAATGAAAATGATCGATGACCTCAAGATGAAAGTTGAAAAAGAAGAAATTGAAGATACTGAAGAATTTTACGGTATATTTAAAGATGAGTTAAGTGATTTCTTACAGGATGAAAAAGGTGGTATAACTTTAAAAGATGGTCTTAATGTTATCATGGTGGTAGGAGTCAATGGTTCTGGCAAAACAACTACTATCGCCAAAATAGCTAGCAAGTTTAAAAAACAGGGCAAAGATGTCTCAATTGCTGCCTGTGATACATTTAGAGCAGCTGCAATAGACCAATTAGAGGTTTGGACTAATAAGTTAGGGGTAAGGCTTATTGCCCAAAAAGAAGGCTCAGATGCCGCTGCAGTAGCTTATGATGCTGTCCAGTCCGCACGTTCTAAAGGTGACGATGTTTTAATTATTGATACAGCTGGCCGTCTTCACACCCAAAAGAATTTAATGGAAGAACTTAAAAAAGTTAAAAGAGTTATCTATAAAGAAGCTGATCAAGCCCATAAGCAGATTCTTTTAGTTTTAGATGCTACAAATGGCCAAAATGCTATTTCACAGGCAAAACTTTTTCACAAAGCAGTTAATATTGATGGAATTGCACTTACAAAACTGGATGGAACAGCTAAAGGTGGAGTTGTAATTGCTATTAAAGATGAACTAGGGATACCCATTAAACTGATCGGGGTTGGTGAGAAAGAAGACGATCTTCAGGTCTTTCAACCCGATAAATTTGTAGATGCCCTCTTTTCTTAAAAGCACACCCTTGACAATCACTTTTTTATAAGTTATAATATGCTCTGTGAATTGGTGTAAAGTATTATTACTTAACAAGCTTGGTGGTTAAAATGCTCGATAAAACTATTGAAATAAGTATGCTTTTTGATTATTACGGTAAGTTGTTGACTGACAAGCAACAAAAAATTATTGAATTATATTATTATCAGGATTTATCACTTGGTGAAATAGCAGAGAATTTAGAGATTAGTAGACAGGGTGTTTATGATCATTTGAACAGAGCAGAAAATACTTTAAAATCCTATGAAGAAAAGTTACAGTTAGTAAAAAGAAATAAGAAAAATATAGGTATCATAAATGAACTTATCAACTATATTAATGACGATCAAGAAATAGATACAAATACCAAAAAGTATTTACTCGATAAATTAAAGGAAATGAACAAAAATATTTAAGCTGGAGGTACAGTTTTAAATGATATTTTCAGGTTTAGCTGAAAAGCTGCAAGACACTTTAAAAAAGTTAAGCGGTAAAGGAAAATTAAATGAAAAAGATGTTGATAATGCTTTAAGAGAAGTTAAATTAGCTCTTTTAGAAGCAGATGTAAATTATAAGGTGGTAAAAAACCTAATTAGTAATATTAAGGAAAGAGCAGTTGGTCAGGAAGTTATGGAAAGTTTAACTCCCGGTCAACAGGTTGTTAAGATTGTTAACGAAGAGCTAACAAAACTAATGGGTGGTAGCCAAAGTGAAATTGAGATTGCCTCTGAACCTCCTACTTTGATTATGCTGGTGGGTCTTCAGGGTTCAGGTAAGACTACTACCGCCGGAAAGTTAGCGAAGATGTTCAAAAAAGAGGGTAAAAATCCCCTCTTAGTAGCTGGTGACATCTACCGACCCGCAGCTATTAGACAGCTGCAGGTATTAGGAGACCGTCTAGAAATCCCCGTGTTTTCTATGGGGGATAAACAGGATCCGGTCGATATTATCAAAGCTGGTCTAAGCAAGGCCAATTCTGCCGGTAATGATGTTGTTATATTAGATACAGCCGGACGTCTTCATATTGATGAAGAGATGATGGATGAACTTCAGGATATAAAATCTAGTACAGACCCGGATGAAATTCTTTTGGTAGTAGACTCTATGACCGGTCAGGATGCAGTTAATGTTTCTGAAAACTTTGATGAGAGTCTTGGTATCGACGGTGTAGTCTTAACCAAGCTTGATGGTGATGCCCGTGGTGGTGCAGCACTATCTGTGAAAGCAGTAACCGGAAAACCGATTAAATTTATTGGTACTGGTGAAAAATTAGATGACTTTGAACCCTTCCATCCGGACCGGATGTCAAACCGGATTTTAGGTATGGGAGATGTTTTAAGCTTAATTGAAAAGGCCGAAGAAGCAATTGATAAAGAAAAAGCTAAAAAGTTAGAAGAAAGGCTTAAAAATAATCAGTTTACCTTTGAGGATTTCTTAGATCAGTTAGAACAATTAAGAGATATGGGACCACTTGATCAGATTATGGGAATGATTCCCGGGATGAGTGGTGCTAAACAACTTAAGAATTTACAGGTTGATGAAAAACAACTCGATCATATTGAGGCAATTATAAATTCTATGACACAAGAAGAGAAGGTAGATCCTAAACTGATAAATGGTAGCCGCCGCAAAAGAATTGCACAGGGCAGTGGTACCAGTATTCAAGAAGTTAATAGATTATTAAAACAGTATAGAGAAACTAAAAAAATGATTAAACAGTTTAACAAGGGTAAAGGTAAAGGCTTAATGGGAAATATGAACCTACCCTTTTAACCCTTAAACTATAAAAATATATACTGCAAATTTTTCAAGGAGGTGAATGTTAATGGCTGTAAAGATTAGACTAAAAAGAATGGGTAAAAAAAGGAGTGCATCATATAGATTAGTTGTTTCAGATTCACGCAATGCTCCTATTGGTAAATTTTTAGAAGAATTAGGATACTATGATCCTACAACTGAACCTGAAACCTATAAAATTGATGAAGAGAAAGCTCTTAAATGGTTAAACAATGGTGCTAAACCATCCAGTACTGTTAAGAGTTTATTGAAGAAGTCAGGTATTTACGAGAAATTTTTAAATGAGAAAAAGTAAAAAGGAGGTTACTCCTGTGGAAGAATTAGTTGAAGTTATTGCAAGAAATATTGTAGACCAACCAGAAGAAGTAAAAACAAAAAAGATTGAAGATGGCAATACAACAGTTATTGAATTATCTGTTGCCGATGATGATATGGGTAAAGTAATCGGTAAACAAGGAAGAATTGCTCGAGCTATCCGCAAGGTAGTAAAGGCTTCTGCTACAAAAGAAGGTAAAAAAGTTGAGGTCAAAATAAAATAGTAATGGTGATAAAAAAATGGAAAAGTTAATTACACTGGGTAAAATCACTAAAAATCAAGGAAATAAGGGTGAAGTAAGAGTTGCACCCTATACTGATGATTTAAGGAGATTTGATTTCTTAGAAGAGGTAATTTTAGAAAGCCCAGACCAATCCGAACAGGTAACTAAAACTATTGAAGATATCTGGCTTCATAAAAAATTTGTTATTTTAAAGTTGGCTGGTATTAATGATATCGGTCAGGCCTTAGAATACAGAAACTATGAAGTTAAAATTGAAGAAAAAGACCTTTTACCTCTAGCAGAAGATGAGTTTTATGTTGATGATTTAATTAATTCCATAGTGTTCTTACCTGATGAAAAGGAACTTGGTAAAGTTTTAGATGTTGTTGATACAGGTGGAACAGATATACTAATTATCCAAGGTGAAAAAAAAGAGTATATGATTCCAATGAGTAAAGAATATATCAAAGAAATAGATATCAAAGCAGGCAAAATATTAATTGATCCGGTCAATGGTATCTTAGATCTTTAGGCTTTGGGGTGTAGAAAATGAGATTTGATATTTTAACACTTTTTCCTGAAATGTTTGACGGCCCCTTTTCAGATAGTATAATCCAAAAAGCACGTGATAATGAAATTATAGATATTAATTTGATTGATATTAGAGATTATACTACTGATAAGCATAATACCGCTGACGATTATCCTTATGGCGGTGGGGCTGGTATGGTTCTAAAAGTTGAACCAATCTATTATGCATTACAGGATATAACCGATGATTTTAAGCAGTCATCGACCAATATATTATTAACACCCCGTGGTAAACAGCTCGACCAAAAGATGGTAAAAGTACTCAGTAATAAAGAACGTCTAATCTTAGTTTGCGGCCATTATGAGGGCGTAGATGAAAGAATTAGAAATAACTTTATTGATGAGGAAATTTCAATCGGTGATTATGTACTTACCGGAGGAGAAATCCCAGCTATGGTTTTAGTCGATGCTGTCGCAAGGATGTTACCTGATGTATTAGGCCATGATGAGTCTAAGAAAAATGATTCATTTTATAATGGAATTTTAGATTATCCTCATTATACTAGACCGCGCGAATTTAAAGGTATGGAAGTACCGGAAGTTCTTTTAAGCGGCAACCATCAGTTAGTAGATAGATGGAGAAAAAAAGAGGCCTTAAAAAGAACCTATTTAGTTAGACCGGATTTAATTGAAGAAACTAAACTAAATGATGAAGAAAAGAAGCTGCTTAAAGAAATTAAACAGGAAATTGAAGGAGAAATAGATAATGAATGAAAATGTTTTTATTGCTCTTTTACATTACCCTATATATAATAAAGATGGTGATGTAATAACTACAACAGTTACTAACTATGATTTACATGATATTTCTAGAGCAGCCCGTACCTATGGAATAAATAAATATTATGTAGTTAATCAGTTAAAATCTCAGCAGTCACTTGTCAGGAGAATGAGAGATTATTGGACAAGCGGCTTTGGGGCTGATTATAATAATACAAGACATGAAGCTTTTAAAGTTATGGAAATAACCGATACTCTAGAAGATACAATCGAAGACATTGAACAGAACACAGGTGAAAAACCGATACTCATTACAACCAGTGCCCAAAAGAGCAGAGAAACAATCTCTTTTGAAAACTTAAAAGAAAAAATGCACAGTACAGATCAACCATATTTAATTATCTTTGGAACTGGTTGGGGACTTACCAAAGAAATTATTAATAAATCCGATTATCTGTTAGAACCTGTTACAGGTAATACAGATTATAATCATCTTTCGGTCAGAAGTGCTGCCTCCATTATTATGGATAGGCTTCTGTCCTAAATAGTACTTTTTAATTTTTGTTATCGAAAGGAGGTCGACAAATGAATATTATTGATAAAATAAATGAGGAAAACTTAAGAGACGATATTCCAGAATTTATTGCTGGTGATAACGTAAGCTTACAGATAAAAGTTGTTGAAGGTGGTAAAGAAAGACTGCAAAAGTTTGAAGGAGTTGTTATCTCTCGTAAAGGGAGTGGCTCTACTGAAACCTTTACCGTTAGAAAGTTTTCACACGGTGTTGGAGTTGAAAGAACTTTACCGGTTCATTCACCTCGAATTGAAAACTTTGAAGTGGTTAGAAAAGGTGATGTAAGAAGAGCTAAATTATATTACTTAAGAGAAAGAAAAGGTAAAAAAGCTCGCATCAAAGAGAAGAAACAAAAGAGAGAAGTATAAGACTTAAAGAGGGTGAGGGATTTTATCCAGCACCCTTTATTTAATTATGGGAGGACTTAATAATGAATATTTACCCCGGACATATGGCAAAAGCAAAAAGAGTTTTGAAAGAAAACTTAAAAAATGTAGACTTGGTTATCGAAGTACTGGATGCCAGAATACCTTATGCTAGCCATAATAAAGAGCTAAAAAATATTATAAAAGATAAAGAAAAGATAGTTGTATTAAATAAAAAGGACTTAGCTGAACAAAAGTATACTGATGAATGGTTAAATGTTATCCAAAAGTCAGTTAACTGTATTAAAATAAATGCAGTTAAAAAATCTGGAATAAACAAATTAATTAATTTAATGGAAGAAAAACAGGAAGAGATCAACCAAAAAAGAGTACAAAAAGGTATCAATAGAAGACCGGTCCGGGCTATCATAATTGGGATTCCCAATGTTGGTAAATCCGCTTTAATTAATGGCTTTGGCGGTAAAGCTTCTGCCAAGACAGGTAATACACCTGGTGTTACACGTGGTAAACAATGGATTAAAGTAACAGATAATATTGAACTACTCGATATGCCGGGAATCCTATTTCCTAAAGCAGAAGATGAAGATATTGCCTATAAATTAGTTTTAACCGGTGCAATTGATCTAAAAAAAGTGGATACAGAAATGGCAGCTTATAAATTATTAAAATATCTAAAAGAACTTGAAAGACTAGCAGTTGTAGCTAAAAACTATGATATAGATATCTATCAGGGGGAACACCCTTATGATATTTTACCGAAGATCGGTAAAGCAAGAGGCTGTTTGATGAGTGGTGGAAAAATAGATAGAAATCGGGCGGCAAAACTTTTAGTTAATGATTATCAAAATGGTAAACTCGGCAGAGTTTCCCTTGAAAAACCGGGAAGTGATCAATTTGAATTTTGAAGAGATGACCATAAAAGAGATTAAGAAATTTATTAATGAATTTGATGATATTGAAAATATCGATAATGGTATTATAGATAACTTAAAAAAAGACAACCGTAAAGGTGTTCATAAGATAGCAGACCGAATTTTGAAAAAAAAGAAGCGTAAAAAAGAAAAAGTTAAAAAATGGCATGCACAAAATAAACATATTTATAATTTAAAAGATCAAGGATATAATTTAATAGCCGGTATTGATGAAGCCGGACGCGGCCCTCTGGCTGGTCCAGTGGTATCATCAGCTGTTATCTTAGACTCTAACCACCCTATCCTGGGCCTGACTGATTCAAAAAAATTAAGTCTACAGGAAAGAGAAAGATTATTTGATATCATAATAGATGAAGCAGTGGCTGTTGGTTTGGGTATTGTTAGTAATACTATTATTGATCGTTTGAATATTCATCAAGCGACTTTTTTAGCTATGAAAAGGGCTGTTGATGACTTAGAAAAAATTCCAGAATATCTTTTAATCGATGGAAGTTATAAGATACCAGATCTAAATATTGAACAAAAAGCGATTGTTAGTGGTGACCTTAAGGTTAATTCGATTAGTGCAGCTTCGATTGTTGCTAAAGTAACGCGTGATCGGATTATGGATGAACTCCATAATAGTTATCCAGACTATAATTTCTTGAGTAATAAGGGTTATGGAACCAAAGAACATATTGATGCTATTAAAGACTGTGGTCCCTGTCCTTATCATAGATTTTCGTATAAAGTTGTAAATGAAAACAAAGAATAGTGAGTGATTTTTATGGATACTAAATATTTAACCCGTGGTGCTTTAATTGCGGGACTTTATGTTATTATTACATATATATTATCCCCTGTAAGTTTCGGCCCCCTTCAGTTTAGAGCTTCTGAAGCACTTACTGTACTTCCCATCCTATATCCCGAAGCTATTCCTGCCCTATTTATTGGAGTTTTGTTATCTAATATAATTGGTGGTTTAGGTATGGTTGA
>CAZXRH010000074.1:0-11533 GCA_964642575.1 uncultured Halanaerobiales bacterium | reverse complement strand
ACCTAAATCAAAGTCAAGATTTAGATGGAGTTTCCTTGCTACATTTTCGATGAAAAGATTAATAATGATACCTAGAATTTTAGCAATAGCATTCATAATCTTTATCTCTATATTTGCTTTAGACTCTTCTGGCACAAATGCACCTTTAACACAAGAATTTATTGGTTTAATTATTCATTTGATACCAACCTATATCTTGATAGCAGCACTATTTGTATTCTGGAAGAAACCATATTATTGTGGAATATCCTTTATAATCATTGCAATAGGTTTTACTATCTATTTTAATACCTTTCGAAATATTTATAGTCTAATTTTAATATCCTTATTACCTGCTTTTATTGGATTTTTATTTATTATTTTCAGCAAAAAAAATTAATATAAAAGGAGAATAACAATGTTATTTAGAAAACCAAAAAAATCAGATATAAGTTACTTGATTAAACTATCTCAAAATTTTAAAAAGGAGTATGAGTGGACCGATGTAGTACCTATTGCCAATATAGACAGCAAAAAGAAAGCAAAAAAAAGACTATTCTCTGATAAAATTAAACATATAATAATCGCTGAAGAAAAGGACAGGATGGTGGGATATTTAGCAGTAAAACGGTATGAAGTAGATGGTGAAGTTGGCTATGAAGCATCTATAATAATTCATACTGATTATAGAAATCAGGGCTTAGCTAAAGCAATGACAGAGAAACTATTTCAAGAGATACCTCAGAATATAGAAGTAGAAGCCTGGGTTTTAGACGATAATATTCCTTCCATAAAAACAGTAAAATCACTCGGCTTTGAATTTGATCGAAAGTTTTCAGGTGATGAAAGGGTAAAGATCTTTACCAAAAGAGGTAATAATTAAACTAATTATTTATTAATAGTAACATAATATTTTAAAATAATTGTAAAAAGACACAAAATTATTATGAATTTTCTAATAATTGTTGACTTTAAAAAAGGTGAATGATAAACTTAGGTTAGGTGGGATATCCCACTTCTCCTAAATGTATTAAATTAAAATGGAGATGGTTAAGAAATGGAAATTAGTTTAAACAAAAATGGACATGTACCACTATATTTTCAAATTCAGGAATTTTTCCGGGATAAAATTGAAAATAATGATATAAAACCTGGATCTCAATTACCAACTGAAAGAGAATTAAGTGATGAATTAAATATAAGCAGAGTCACAATCCGCAAAGCAATGAGAGGTTTAATTGCTGAAGGATTGTGTGAAAAAAAAGTTGGTAAAGGGATTTTTGTCTCAGATGGAAAAATACCACTCAATGTACACAAATTAGAAGGTACAACTGAATTATTAAAAAATACAGCCGATGCAATGGAAACTATTGTAAATGAAAAAAAACTAATTCTAGCAGGTAAAAAACTAGCAGATTTACTTGATCTCAAAACAGATGATAAAATATTATATCTTAAAAGAATAAGATATATAAATGAAACCCCAGTAATTATTGAAAAAACAAACTTACCACTAAAACTATTTCCTGATCTTGACAAACACGACTTTAGTCATTCACTCTACAAGATACTTAAAGATGAATACGATACATTCCCCAATAAATCAAGAGGATCTTTCAATATACTAATGGCTAAGGAAGAAGAAGCTCGCCTACTCAACTTACAGCTAAACACACCTTTATTAGTTAAAAAAGCTACAATTTATTCTCGCCAGGGCATACCTATTGAATATACCGATTCAGTCTATCGATCTGACCAATTTAATTTCTTAGTCGATTCAACAATTATAGAATAGACGCTAAATCTTATTTAATTATTATAAAATATTTTTATACGTTATTAGTGGGATACCCCACAATTCCATTTAATTATTATAATCTGAGGTGAAATAATGAAAGTCATAGGTATTGGAGACAATGTAGTAGATAAGTATTTACATCTTAACAAGATGTTCCCCGGTGGTAATGCCCTCAATTTTACTGTTTATGCTAAACAATTAAATACTCCGGCTTCATATATAGGAGTATTTGGAACCGATAAAGCTGGCAAACACGTAAAACAGGTTATGCGGCAATTTGGTATTGATATTTCTCACTGCCGTACCTATGAAGGAGAAAATGGGTATGCAGAGGTTAATTTAGAAGATGGAGATAGAGTATTTGTAGGAAGTAATGGAGGAGGAGTTTCTGAACAATACCCTTTACAGTTATCACAAGAAGACCTTCAATATATTGAAGAACATGACCTAATTCACAGCAGCTGTTTTAGCTTTTTAGAAGGTGAACTACATAAATTGAAAAAATTAACTCCTCCGGTTTCTTATGATTTTTCGAAAAATTATGATGATGATTATTTAGACGAAGTTTGTCCATATATAGACTATGCATTTTTATCATGTGGACATTTAACTAAAAAAGAAACTAAAGAAAAGCTTAATGAAGTTGTTGAGAAAGGCTGTAATTTAGCAGTTGGCACAAGAGGTGTTAAGGGAGCAATCCTTTTATATAATGATCAATTCTACTACCAAGAAGCTAAAAAAGTTGAACCAATCGATACTCTAGGGGCTGGAGATTCATTTATTACAGTAATTTTACTTGAAATAATAAGAAATCCCGAAATTACTGAGGAGGTGATTGCAAGGGGGCTTAAAAAAGCAGCAGAGTTTGCTTCAGAAACTTGTTTAGTTAACGGTGCCTTTGGTCACGGCAAAACTATAAAATAGGAGGATGTAAAATTGAGTAAAAAATTATTAGTTTTATCCGTTGTAATGTTAATGGTCCTATCTCTATCAATAACTGTAGGTGCACAGGAAGTAACTTTAAAATTCCTTCATAGGTGGACTCAAGAACCCGACAGTACTTTTTTTGAAGAAGTAGTAGCTAACTATGAAGAACAAAATCCCAATGTAAATATTGACATGCAGGTAGTTTCAAATGATCCCTTTAAAGAAAAAATCAAAATAATGCTCGGTACTGAAAATGCACCTGATGTATTCTTTACCTGGCCAGGTGAATTTACCAATAGATTTATAAGAGCTGGACAGGTTATGGACCTTACTCCCTATATGGAAGACGGCTGGAGCGATACCTTAATCGACTCAGTAGTAGAACCATTCAAATACGAAGGTAAAATATATGGTGCTCCATATAGACTTGATGCTAAAGTATTTGTTTATAATACAAAAATATTCGAAGAAGTAGGAGTTGAAGAACCAGCAAACTTTGATGAATTCCTCACAGTCTTAGAAAAAATTAAAAATGCAGGTTATACTCCAATTGCATTTGGTAATATGTTCCCCTGGGCAGTATCACACTATATTGGTCAGCTAAATGCTTATTGTGTACCTTCTGATGTCTATCAAGAAGATTTAAATCCTGCCGAAGGTGACTTTGCTCATCCCGGTTACAAACTTGCTTTAGAAAAATATAGTCAATTAACCCCTTACTTTAATCCAAGTGCTAATGCAATCCGTCATGATGAAGCTAGATCTACACTATTTAATGGTGAAGCAGCCATGATGTATCTAGAAATAATTGAAATACCAACTATCGAAAGTGAAGCACCAGAAGAATTTAGAAATAACTATGATGTATTTGTAATGCCAGAAATCCCAGAAGGAGAAGGAGACCCCAATGCCTTATTAGGTTATCCAGAAGGCTTTGTTATCTCAGCCAACACAGATCATCCCGAAGAAGCAGTTAAGTTCTTGAAATATCTAACTGGTAAAGAAGTAGGACAAAAAGAAGCACAAGATTTAGGCTTTGTCAATGGTGTAAAAAATGTTGTTAGTGAAGGTGAAATTAAAGATTCAATTTATAATACTACCCAGTTAGTATTAGAAACTGATCGTTTGGTTAACTGGTTTGACTCCTCACTACACGCTGAAATATGGAGTGTAGCTGGTAGCGAACTACAGAAAATAACAGATGGAGTAGCTACACCAGAAGAGGCGTTAGAAAGAATTAGAGCTGCTGCTGAAGATGTAAGAGCTCAATTCTAATATAAAACTAAAAAAAGCTATTGGGTAATTGTAAGATTACCCAATGGCTTTCTTTAAAAGGAATGATTATTGTGTTTAAAAACAAATATACTCCTTATCTCTTTATATTACCAGCTTTAATCTTGATTTTGATCTTTGTCTATATTCCTATTGTGCAGAATTTTTATTTTAGTTTTTTTAGGATGAACAGTTATTCTCCTGGCCAAACCTTTATAGGATTAGACAATTATAAAGATATCTTCCAAAACGACATATTCTACACAGCTATAGTTAATAATGTGTGGTATGCAGTAATTTCTTTGATTGTCCAGGTGGGTTTAGGTTTAGTCCTGGCAATTACCTTAGAAAGTAAATTGCTGGGAAAAGAAAGAAAGTTTTTCAGAACCATCTACTTTATTCCGTCTGTGATTGCAATTGCTGCGGTCGGCCTTATGTTTTATTATATTTATAATCCCAATTTAGGTTTACTCAACGCTGTAATTAGCATGTTTACAGAAGGTAACTTTAGATATGCCTGGTTAGGAGATCCCAATACAGCCATTTTTGCGGTAATCGCAATGAGTCAATGGCAATTTACAGGTTATATTATGATATTATTGATTGTTGCAATTCAAAAGATTCCACAAGAACTTTACGAAGTGGCTGAAATTGATGGTGCCTCTTCCTTTCAAAAAGCTATTTATGTCACTATTCCTCAGATCAAAGAAATGATCTTGGTTACCTCAGTAATAACAGTTATTGGTGCCTTTAAGTTATTTACTGAAATTTTCGTGACAACTCGAGGAGGTCCTTATGACACCACCCAGGTATTAGGTACATTCATGTATAAGACAGCTTTCTTTTATGACAAGATGGGTTATGCCGCCGCAATAGCAGTAATTATCTTCTTTATCACATTTACTACCTCGGTATTCCAAATCAAGTTTGCTAACAAAGGAGAGGATTAAGATGGGGGGCTATCAATGAAAAATCAATTTGAAAAATCCAGATTTAGGTTATTAAAAAAGAGTATTATCATCTTTTTTCTAATAGTTTTGACTTTATTGGTATTATACCCCATGTACTGGGTAGTAATTAGTTCACTTAAAACTAATAGTGAGTTTTTATCCAGTCCACTTGCTTTTCCAAGTGAGTTACAATTTGAAAACTACATTCAGGCCTGGCAACAGGGTTTCTCTAGATACTTTTTTAACAGTATCTTGATTAACATAGTTTCAGTTGTCTTAACAGTAAGTGTGGGGGCAGCCTGTGCTTATGGACTGGCTAGATTTAAATTTAAAGGGAGAAATATTATTTTCTATACAATCTTAGCTGGACTACTTTTATCACCTCAGGTTGCAGTATTACCACTATATAAACTATTAGTAAGGATAAATCTATATAATACTTATTGGGCTTTAATTTTGCCTTATGTAGGTTTTAGGCTTCCATTTGCTATCTTTTTAATGAGATCTTACTTCTTATCAATTCCACGTGAGATAGAAGAGTCAGCCTACATTGATGGCTGTAATTCATTTACGACATTTATAAAAATTGTACTGCCGATCAGTAAGCCAATAATTGCTTCTGCAGCAATTGTTACTTCCAGATTTTTCTGGAATGAGTTTTTGTTTGCTTTAATCTTTATCGAAGATAGTGCAAAGTATACAATACCCATTGGTTTATCTCACTTTAGAAATACACTAACAACCAATTATACCGGTATGTTAGCCGGGATAACAATAGCAGCTTTACCAATGGTCATCTTATTTCTAGTCATGCAGAAACAGTTTATTAAAGGACTTACTGCAGGTAGTGTAAAAGGTTAACTTTTTATTAAAATAATATAGGAGTGATAAATAATGGACAAAGAAAAAATTAAAATCTATGAGGAAATGATCAAAAAAGGAATTAACCAGAGAGATAAAATTGAAGAGACCATGCAGGAAATCTTTAAAAAGGATATTAAAAATATTTACCTTGTAGGTTGTGGTGGTTCACTGGCAGTAATGAATCCACTTAAATATATTTTAGAAACTAATTCTAAAATCCCTGTTTATGTTTACAATTCTAGCGAATTTTTAGCTATTAAACCTGAAAGCTTTAGTGAAAATTCATTACTAATAACCTCTTCGTACAGTGGTACTACTCAAGAAACAGTTGACTCTGCAGATTTTGCAAACAAAGTTGGCGCTACAACAATTGGTTTTACTGGGGAAGCTGATTCTCCCTTAGGTAAAGGTGTAGATTATGTATTTGCAAACAAAGCTGACGAGGGAGTAACAGACTCTAAAATGGTTATGCTTTATCAAATCATATTTAATATTTTGAAACATAAAGCAAATTATCAAGAATATGATGAAATGATGGCCGCCATGGATAAATTACCCGAATTATTAGTAGATGTTAAATATAAAGTAGAAGATGCTGCTCAAGAATTTGCTGAAACCTATCAAGATGCAGAATATTTTATGGTCTTAGGTGCTGGTCCTACCTGGGGTATGGCCTATACTTATGCCACCTGTATATTAGAAGAAATGCAGTGGATTCATGCTCAGCCTGTTCATTCCGGTGAATTTTTCCACGGTGCTTTTGAAATAGTTAGAGAAGATACAAACATCATATTATTCAAAGGAGAAGATAGAACTAGACCTCTTGCTGAAAGAGCAGAGAAGTTCTCTAAAAAATATTCTAACAATTTAATCCTAGTTGATACCAAAGACCATGAATTACCAGGTATTCCTGAGAAGTTCAGAGGATATTTCTCACCATTATTCTTATCTTCAATTATGGATGTATATTCCAAAAAAATTGCAGATATTAGAGACCATCCTCTCGAAACAAGAAAATATATGGGTAAAGTCGATTATTAATTAATCGTATCAGGACAGTATTAGTTTTCCCCTAAAGCTAATACTGTCCTACTTTTTAAAGGGAGAATATTTATGGATAAAGACAAATATTACCGGAAAAACTATATATATCTAATTACTGAAGGAATATTTTTTGATGTGGGATTTGTCTTTTTTGATCCTACAACTATTTTACCTTTACTTATGGAAAGACTGACCGGTTCAACATTTCTGGTTGGTCTTTTAGCTATGGTAAGATATCTAGGTGCCGGAATTTTTTCCCTCCTCGCCGGTAACTGGAATCGATCTATTGAATATAAAAAGCATTTTCTAATAAAATATAGTGCATTATCTCGCCTGCCAATCTGGCTATTAGGCCTATATTTAGTCTTTTTTAAAAATGATAATGTAATTTTAGTAGGTTTATTTATCATCTTAATTCAAATGTTATTTTGGTCAGGTGATGGGGCATTATCAACTGCCTGGATCGATGTGGTTGGTAAAACAATTGACCCCTATCAAAGAGGAAAGTTCTTTTCCATAAGACAGATATCCTCCGGCCTAATAGCTATCTTGGCAGGTTTTGTTATTAAATATATTCTCTCTTTAGAAAGTTTAGCTTTCCCCGCTAATTATGGAATTATTATCATGATAAGCGCTCTCTTATATACTTTTTCTCTTTTTATGTTTTTTGGAATTAAAGAAAAGCCCAGTCAAATAAAAGATAAAGAAAATTTAAAAGTTTTATTAAAAAATGTAGTGTTTTACTTTCGTAATAACAAAGACTTTTCAAAATCAATGGTAGTTTTGGGCTTTAGTATGTTAAGTTCGATAAGTTTACCTTTTTATATTGTCTATGCTAAAACCACCTTTAATATTCAGGATAGTACAGTTGGTATCTTTATTATTGTCCAGACTATAGGTAAAATTCTAGGTGGGTTATTATATGGTGTAATAGGAGATAGGTATGGACACCATAGATCTATCTTAATTTACTCTTTTTGCACAACGATGGTCCCTATAATTGCTATCTTAACCGGATTGTTTTTCAGTCAATACATATTGATTTTGTATTCTGCACTTTATTTTATGTTAGGCTTTTTTATGAATGGCTGGCCTATATTTTTTAACTATATGATCGATTCAGTCAATACAAAGGATAGAAGCCTTTATGCTGGTTTAGTTAATGTAGTTAAGATCCCGGCTTCTTTAGCTCCTTTTTTAGGTGGAATTATTGTTAACTTCTGGGGCTATATGCCGATGTTTATCCTTGCTTTGATATTTGCATTTGTTGGATTAATCTTTGCGTTACGTTTGAGAAATATGAGGAATATTGAAATAACATCTTAAAAAGGATTATTGGTTAATATATTGAATATAAGTAAGTAGTTAATGGTACTTCAACTTGTTTTAAAGTTGAAGTATTTTATTATATTAACAAAAAATTATAAGGCTGGTATTGGTATGAATATAAAAAAGAAACTATACTTAACCATAATTGTTCTTTTATTAGGTATTCCGGCAGCATTTTTTACATTTCTATTTGTATTTATTATAGACAAAATATCACTATCAATTATAGATTATTTTTCCAATAGCATCTTAATCATTTTCATTCCAGCTCTTGGCGGCCTTATTGTAGGTTTTTTATTAAAATATGGACGTTTAACAGCCAAAGGACATGGAGTTCCTTTACTTTTATCAACTATCAAATCAGAAAAGAAAGGGCTTACCAAAAGTGATTTGCGTTCAGAGGGTTTAGCTACTACCTTTACAGTAATCTCGGGAGGTTCAGTTGGACTAGTAGGACCAATTATTGAATTAACAACCGGTATTACTGATATTATAGGTCGCAAATTGAAATTTGATTTAGATAATTACCAAACATTAATCGGAGGAGGAGCAGCAGCTAGTTTTTCTGCTGTATTTAATGCTCCCTTTGCAGGAGTTTTGTTTTCCTTAGAGGTCATAAATAAAAATTGGTCAATAAAAAATATAATATTTACAGGGTTATCGGCTTTTTCCGGCTTCTATTTTATTAACTTAATCAAACCTAAATACTTTTATTTCTTTAAAAATATCAATATTGAACAAAGTAGTTTAAATATGAATCAATATATTTATATAATAGCGTTCTCGTTTTTCATGGCCTTGCTCGGTTGGCTTTTTATTAATCTTTTATTATTAGATGAACATATTTTTTCTAAAATTAATATACCTTTATATCTCAAACCGATGTTCGGTGGTTTATTAGTTGGTTTAATAGGCTTCTTTTTCATAGAAATCATGGGCACCAGTAGTAGATTAATTGGCAATTCAAATAAGCTTGAATTTGGGATTGGTTTACTGGCTGCTTTATTGTTTCTCAAAATAGCTGCAACCGGTTTTTCCATTGGGTCTGGTGGTTCAGGTGGCTTATTTGCACCAATGATTCTAACCGGCTTATTAGCTGGCCTTTTAGCAGAAAGCCTTTGTGTAATGTTTTTACCCGGCTTTGCGATAACACCGGCCTTTATGGCTTTGTGTGGAATTGTAGGTATCTTTGGAGGGATAATTAAAGCACCCATTACAAGTGTCATCTTAGTATTAGAACTATTTTATTTACCAAATTTAATCATACCTTTAATTCTTGCAGCATTTATACCTTTTATTATACTTAATTTCTTAAAAGTAAAGAGTATCTATTCACCGGAACTATTTAACAAGCAATTGTAAAAAATTAACAATAATTGACATGCCTACATTTTATGGTATAATAAAATTAATAAATATGGAAGGGGAGATGTTAATGCAAAAATATCAATGTACTGTATGTATGTATATCTATGATCCAGAAGAAGGAGACGCTACTCAAGGTATTGAACCTGGCACTCCTTTTGAAGATTTACCTGATGACTGGGTATGCCCAGACTGTGGAGTAGGTAAAGAAATGTTTGAACCTTACGAATAAACATATTTTGAATTAAATAAGAGTAATAAAACCGGGTTTTCCCGGTTTTTACTTTTATTTGAAATTGTTATATAATGTATTTTGAGATGAATATATAAGGGGTTGTTGACCTTGTTCAAGAAATTAGTTAATTTTAACATAGAAGATATGTCTACAGCTCAAATACTGGTTTCCGGCTATTTTGTCATTATTGTGACCGGTACATTACTATTAATGCTGCCTGCTGCTACTACTCAAGCTGGTAATATGAGTTTTTTAAATGCCCTATTTACAGCTACTTCAGCGACCTGTGTAACAGGACTGATTGTGGTTAATACCGCGTCTGCTTTTACGGTATTTGGGCAGATTGTTATCATGGTTTTAATTCAGATCGGTGGACTGGGTATTATGACCATGTCAACACTGGTAGCTTTTATCATAGGTAAGAAGATCACCTTAAAAGAAAGATTAATTATTCAGGAAGATTTAAACCAGTTTAAGATCTCCGGTTTAGTAAGATTGGTTCGCTATGTAATCGGATTCACCCTTTTATTTGAAGGAATTGGCGCCTTAATAATGTTTATAAGGCTATTAGGTGATTATGATGTAGTCGGTGCCTTATATATGGCTGTATTCCATGCTGTATCCGCTTTTAATAATGCCGGCTTTGATCTTTTTGGTAACTCTTTAGAAGGCTTTACTGGTGATGTTACAATTAACTTTGTAGTTATGATTTTGATTATCATAGGAGGTATCGGTTTTGGAGTAATTACCGAAATCTCCAATTTTAATAAATTTAAACATCTTAGTTTACAGACTAAGATTGTTATTTTAATTTCTGTCTTTTTAATTATCTTTGGCATGGTAGTAATCTTTGGTTTTGAATACACCAATCCTGACACAATGGGTAATTTAAGTTTCGGAGATAAAATGCTGTCATCCTTATTCTTATCAGTTACACCTAGAACAGCCGGTTTTAATACTGTTCCGACTGGTTCTTTAAGAAACTCAACTCTGTTTTTTGTTATCGTGTTGATGTTTATCGGAGCTTCGCCCGGTTCAACTGGTGGTGGAATAAAGACAACTACTTTTGGTGTCATGGCAGTTACCCTCTGGAACCTTATCATTGGTAAAAAGGATATGGAAATATTCAATAGACAGTTAGAAAAAGAAGTGATTTATAAAGCAATCTCGATAACTATGTTATCAGCAGGTTTGGTTATCTTAGTTACCCTGATTCTTTCTATAACAGAACAGGGAGCCTTTATAGATATTTTATTTGAAACCGTTTCTGCTTTTGGCACTGTAGGACTCTCAACCGGTGTTACACCTACCTTAACTAAAATTGGTAGGGCACTGATCATCTTTACGATGTTTGCTGGTAGAGTAGGACCTTTAACCTTTGCTGTAGCCTTTGCCGAAAGAGAAAGAAAAGGAATTTATCATTATCCATCAGAAGATGTTATGGTTGGATAATTTAAGTTGTTCATATTAGGAGGTTAAAAAGATGAAGCAGTTTATAGTTGTGGGCCTGGGTAGATTTGGTTCTAGTGTAGCTAAAACATTATCTGACAATGGACATGACGTATTGGCAATCGATCAGGACCATCAGATAATCCAGGACATATCTAACTCAGTTACCCATGCGGTAGAAGCAGATGCAACCGATGAAGAGGCCTTAAAGACCTTAGGTGTAAGAAACTTTGATGTAGCAATTGTAAGTATCGGTGATAATCTACACGCTAATATCTTATGTACTTTAATTTTAAAAGAATTGGGTGTACCTTACGTTAT
>CAZXRH010000073.1:0-11564 GCA_964642575.1 uncultured Halanaerobiales bacterium | reverse complement strand
TTACTTCATTTATATTTCTGAATTTATTGTTTAATTCCTTTATCTTTTCATTATTTACAAAAGCAATACTTATCTCTCCTCCATCATAACCTTCCATCTCAGTTGCTTTTGTGATGATATTTTTAAAATCTTCATAGAGATTTTCATCAATCTCTACCTTTTCTTGCAAATTATTGATTTCCATTTTTATCATTTTTATCATCCTTTTTAATTTCTTTTAATAAATTATCAGGATATTCAATACGTTTATGATAAATTCCAGTTAAAATTTGGACAAAACTATCCGCAATTACATCTAATTCATGTAATGTAAGTGATGATTCATCAAGCTGTCCATCATTTAATTTTTCTCTGATTAACTCTTTAACAAATAATTCAATTCTGTTATGGTTGTTTTTATTAAAGTTTTTCGACCTTACAGCCGCTTCCACTGTATCTGCCAGCATTATCAAAGCAGCTTCTTTTGTCTGTGGTTTAGGGCCATCATAGCGAAAATCACTTTCATTTATATTTCCATGTTTACTCTTTTCAATTGCTTGTTTATAGAAAAAAGAAATCAGACCTGTACCTTGATGTTGTTGAATGATATCCTTAACAGCCTTTGGTAAACTATACTTATCAGCTAGCTCTAAACCATCCTTTACATGTGATTTAATAATTAATGAACTTAAATTAGGTGATGTTTTGCTGTGCGGATTTTCCCCTCCAAACTGATTATCGGAAAAGAAATATGGTCTTTTTAATTTTCCTATATCATGAAAATATGCTCCAACTCTTGTTAAAAGTGAGTCTGCTCCTATTTTATCAGCAGCATTTTCAGCTAAATTACCAACAATTATACTATGATGGTATGTACCGGGCGCTTCCACTAAAAGCCTTTTTAAAAGTGGATGACTTGGATTTGAAAGTTCCAATAGCTTTACTGAAGATGTTAAATCAAAGATATTTTCAAGATAAGGTAATAAGCCGTTTGCTAAAATAGCTACAAATATACCATTTAAAACACCCATTGCTACAGACCATAATAGTTCAACCCAATTGTTGGTAAATTCCATTAAAGTTAGCCCCGCAATAAAAATTACCAAAGAAATACTTACATTAAATCCTGCTCTAATTAAGTCACTTCTTTGATCAACATTACTTACACTAATTATACCAACCAAACCACCGACAAAGGCAGCGGCAGCTGCTATATATAGGTTACTAAAGACCAAAGCAGTTAAGAAACTGATAAATACAGTCACGACAAGAGCAATTTCAGTATTAATAAGTACAGTAATTAAAATCGAAGCAATGGCAGCTGGTACTAAATATACCATATAAGCGGGTTGAAAAACACTTATTATTTTGGCCAGTAATATAACTAAAATTATTAAAGACTCAATAAGAATTAGCTTATTTATGTTTTCCCAAACTTCATCTTCATAATGTTTAATATAATAGCCAAGCAAGAAAAAGAGAACACTAAGTGTAATAAGTACTCCTAATATATTAACATAATTAATACTTGGTTTTCTTAAACCTAAAGCTTCTAAAACCTGAATATCATCTTGTGAAACTATATCACCCTTACGGATAATATTCTCTCCTTGGAGAACCGTTCTTTTAACTGGTTCAACCTGTTTTAATGCTTCCTGTTGTCGCTGTTCAGTTGCATCTAGATCCAATATCATATTTGGTTCTACATGGTTGGTTAAAATATTAACCAATACCAAACGATATTCTTTCTCAAAATTGGTCTCTAAAGCAAGTTGATTGATCCTATTTCTAATTTCAATGATATTTTCAGGAAATATTCTTTCTTGTAATACTTCCTGCATAATATCAGTAGATTGATTTTGTATATTATTTAATTGATCAACATCAGTTCTCAATAATAAATTTAAATCACCTGTACTAATTTTTAGATCATTGTTGTTTTTAACTTCTGTTAAAAATTGATTATTTATCTGACCGGTTTGTTCACTATTTAATTCATTTTTGGTGTTCCGGACAGTGTTAAATAAATTGTCTATTTCATTTAATATCCTGCGATTTACAGATTTATCTTCTTCATATACCTTTGAAGCTGACTCCACAGCCAGTTCCCTTAACTGTTCTGTTTTCTCCTGGTCTATAAAGGTCACTGTTCGAGGAGCTACAATATCACTTTTAGCAACCTGACCCACCTCTAAATCAATCTGGTTGGGAAAAAAGTTGAAAGTTAATATTAGGGCGATAACTATAAAGAAGATAGTAAGACTTATTCTCCTTTTATAGTCATCATTTAATTTTATATCAAAATCGGTCCATTTATCGAACCGATTTTTGATTCGTTCAAAAAATTGCATAGTTAATTCCCACTTTCATACCTTTCGTATGCTTTGATGATATCCTTAACTAATTCATGTCTTACGACATCCTGATTAGTTAAATATACAAATTCAATACCTTTAATGTCACTTAATATTTTTCTAACTTGAATTAGTCCAGAATTTGAGCTTCTTGGTAAGTCTATTTGAGTAATATCACCTGTAATGACAGCATGAGAATTAAATCCTATTCTGGTCAAAAACATCTTCATTTGTTCAGGGCTTGTATTTTGAGCCTCATCCAGAATAACGAATGAATCATCAAGTGTCCTACCTCTCATATATGCTAATGGCGCTACTTCGATGATGTCTTTCTCTAAATATTCACTGACTTTCTCAGGACCTAAGATATCATATAACGCATCATAAAGCGGTCTCAGATAAGGATCTACCTTATCCTGCATATCACCGGGTAGAAAACCTAATTTCTCACCGGCTTCAATTGCCGGTCTGGTCAAAACTATACGGTTGGCATTATTATTTAACAAACTCTTAACAGCCATAACCATAGCTAGGTAAGTCTTGCCTGTACCAGCCGGTCCAATTGAAAAGACAATATCAGAATTTTTTATTGCCTCTACATAATATTTTTGTCCAAGTGTTTTAACTTTAATTTCTCTTCCCTTAAAGTTCACCTGTAATACTTCATCATACAAATTAGCCAAGTCCATATGTCTATTTTTACCTAATAGTTCAACTGCATACTTAACCTGCCTTTTATCAATATTCTTGCCTGTTTCAGCAAGTTTGATCATTTCTTCAATAACTCGCCTGGTTAAATCAACGTCCTTTTTTTTGCCTTCAATCTTAACATTACTACCTCTTGCAATAATCTTAACATTCAACTTATCTTCAATCACTTTTAAATTTCTATCTTTATTTCCAAATACATTCCTAGAAACCTGATAATCGCTTATATCTATCTGTTCTTCAACCGGTACCACCGGATCCCTCCTCAAATTAATTTTTTTAACCTACTTTTATTTTATTCAAGAGGAAAGAAAATATTCCTCCATATTTTAGTCTTACTTTTACATAGAAATAGATACTAAGCATATTATAACACATTTTAGTAATGATACAAGTTTTTACAATTATTAAAGCCAGTCTATAGCTTGATTTAAAGCTACATCCTGGCTGTTTTAGAATAATAAATTTTTCTACTAATTTTAACTATGTTTGTCAATCATACTGCTAAAATCCGGATTAAAAATATCTTTCGGAAAGTAGTCCGGTTTTCTGGTAATTGTATGGTAAGTTTTAATAAACCTTAAAGTACCTGTTTTGCTTCTGAGTAACATGGTATGAGAAGTTGCACTATTACAGCTGTAACGAATTCCTTCTAACAGGTCACCATCAGTAATTGCTGTAGCAGCAAATATTATGTCATCTCCCTGAGCCATATCATCTGTGAAATACAGTTTATCAATATTATCAATACCTAATTCTTTTGCTTTCTCACGGTCCTGTTTATGTCTAGGTTTTAATCTCGCCTGTATTTCTCCTCCCATACATTTCAATGCAGCAGCTGTTAATACTCCTTCAGTTGCTCCTCCAATACCCATCATCATATCTACACCTGAATCAGAAAGACCAGTAGCTATACCTCCTGCCACATCTCCATCACTAATTAACTTAATTCTAGCACCAATAGTTCTAATATCATTAATTAACTTTTCATGGCGCGGCCGATCTAATACAACAATTGTTAAATCCTTTATACTTTTGTTGACAGCTTCCGCTACTGACCTTAAATTATCTTCAACAGATGCATCTAAATTGATTTTACCTTTAGCCTGAGGACCAACAGCAATCTTTTCCATATAGGTATCAGGAGCCTGTAGGAGAGAATGGCGGTCTGAGACGACCACAACCGCTAATGCATTAGGTAACCCTTTAGAAACAAGGGTTGTGCCCTCTACAGGGTCTACAGCTATATCAACCTGTGGTTTTGCACTACCATCTCCAATGGTTTCTCCAATATATAATTGTGGGGCTTCATCTTTTTCACCTTCTCCAATTACAACTGTACCATTAATACCTATAGTATCAAATACTCTGCGCATTGTATCAACAGCTGATTGGTCAACACATTTTTTACAGCCTTTTCCCATCCAAGGGGCCGCAGCTAAAGCAGCAGTTTCAGTAACTCTTACAAAATCAAAACCAAGTTGCCTTTTCATTAAGTATTGTCACCCCTTATATATTTATTCTACATAATCTACAAAGTTTTTTATAATAGTTGTTTTACTGATTCTACCAAGTACGTCATCATTATCATTAATAACCGGTAAAAAATCTATTTTGTGATGTCTGATCTTTCTAGCAGCCTCTATAAAGGTTGTTTCAGGAGAAACAGTAATAATCTTAGGTCGTCTCGTCATAGCCAAACTTACAGGAGTATTTTTAAGATTACTTTGCCCAATACTCATCTTGAGTAAGTCTTTTCTTGATATCACTCCACTAAGTTTGCTTTCCTCATTAATAACTACAATAGAACCAACATCTTCTAAAAACATTTTGACAATTGTATCATAGATACTGGTTTTTTCCTCAACATGAATTGGATCTGACATTATTTCTTGTACTTCTCTTTTATATAATCTTTCAATATCTCTAACCTGATAATCTTCCTGGAGCAAATAGTAACCAACATTGGGTTTAGCATCCAGAATTTTAAGCATAGATAAAATAGATAAATCAGAACGTATTGTTGCTCTCGATAATCCTAACTGATCAGCTATATTTTTTGAAGAAATAGGACCTTGATTTTTAACTATTTCAATAATTTCTTTTTGACGCTTTGATAATTCCATATAGCCCCTCCTGTTTAATTGTATTATTTGTAAATAATATAACATAATTATTTTATTATATCAACACTTTACAGCCTAATATACACATATATTAATATAACTCCCTTTAAGTAGAGAAATTACTGTTTATTTTTTCATTGTATATAGAAAAAAAGCCCCTTAAAAGGGGCCTTTATGCTGATCATTGTATTGTTTTTTACATTTTTTTATGAATCTTTTTCTTATAACGAGGTTCATCTAACACTTCTTTCATGATTACACCCCGAATTAAGTCCTCTTTATTCTCAAATAAATTAATCTTTTTACCTGATTTTAACTTTCTAACCTGTGGCTTTTCGATACCTTTCTCTTTTTCTTTTTGTTCTTTTTTTATTTCTTGAAATTCATCGGTTTTTTCATCAGTTATAACTTCAGTTTCATCATCCCGATCAAAACTAAAGGTATCGTATTCCACTTGCTTTTCAGATTGTTGGGTTACTTCTTGATTTTCAGATTTTTGCATTACTTCTTTTAAATTATCCTGTTGTGTTTTTTCCTGTTTACTCACCTGGTTATTTTTTTCGTTTAGATATTTTTTGAGCCGGCCATAAACTGCCAATAATAAGAATATGAGTGGCCAGTAGCTAAGAAGTTCTTCCATATTTATCAACCTCTTTTTTTATTCTTCATCCTTTTCCTTTTCCTCTTCATAACTTTCTTCTTCACCTGTGAACTCTGAAATTCCTTCTCTCATACCAGTATCAGCTTCAATATTTTTATAATTCATATAGTCCATAACACCAAGATTTCCTTGTCTAAAGGCTTCTGCAATTGCTTTTGGAACATCTGCTTCAGCCTCAACAACTTTAGCACGCATCTCTTGTACCTCAGCTCTCATTTCCTGTTCTTTAGCAACGGCCATGGCTCTTCTTTCCTCTGCTTTAGCCTGAGCAATTTCTTTATCAGCTTCAGCCTGGTCGGTCTGTAGCTCAGCACCGATATTTTTACCTACATCTACATCAGCAATATCAATTGAGAGTATTTCAAAAGCTGTACCAGAGTCTAATCCTTTATCTAAAACAGTTTTAGAAATGGAATCGGGATTTTCTAAAACTTTCTTATGAGTATTAGCAGAACCAACAGTAGTAACAATACCTTCACCGACACGAGCTAAGATGGTTTCTTCACCAGCACCACCGACTAGCCTATCAATATTGGCTCTTACGGTTACACGAGCGGTTGCTTTGACCTGAATACCATCCATAGCCACTGCAGTCACTAAGGGAGTTTTAATAACTTTTGGATTGACACTCATTTTAACGGCCTCTAAAACATCTCTACCGGCCAGATCAATAGCGGCAGCACGCTCAAATTTCAAAGGTATTTCAGCTCTTTCGGCAGCAATTAAGGCATCAACCACTTGATCAACATTACCACCTGCCAGATAATGTGCTTCTAATTGATCACTGCTAAAAGCAAGTCCTGCTTTATGGGATTTAATTAATGGTCCCACAATTGAAGATGGCACAACCCTTCTTAATCTCATACCAATTAAATTAAAAAAGCTAATCTTGACTCCGGCTGCGATAGCTGAAATCCAGAGTCCCAATGGGATAAAATACATAAATAGAACAACAAATACTAAAACAGCAAATATGGTTAAAATTGAGACAATTGTCATTTAGTTTTCCTCCTCTTTATAAGGCTTTACCAACACTTTTGAACCTTTAACATCCATAACTATAACTTTTTCACCTTTTGGAATAAATCCACCTTCACTAACAACATCAATCCGGTTTCCATCGATATCTACTTTTCCCGACGGTCTGAGAGGAGTAATTGTTATACCGGTTTTATTAATAATTTCGGTATCTCCTTCTTTTGCAACATAACCAACATCTCGGGTCTGACTTATTCCTAAAGAAATTCTTGACCACATACGGGAACTCCCAAAATATTTAGCAATAAAATACGTTAAAATAACTGTTGCTATTAATGTTGTAGCTAATATATTGACAGCAATCTGGGGTGAAGGAAATAAAAAATACAGACTGACTACAATAGAAATAATTCCTCCAATACCTGTAATACCAAAACCTGGTACCACAAATGCTTCTAAGATAATCAATAAAATCCCTACTAAAAATAATACTATAATTCCCCAGCTGGCAATTCCATTGATTACATAACCACTGAAAAACAGACCTAGCGAAATTAAGCCTACTGTACCCCCTACACCAAAACCTGGTACTAAAACCTCAAAAATAAGGGCACTGAAGCCGATTATTAATAACAGGGTACTAACATAGGGATTGGTCACAACAGCCGCAAATCTTTCAGTAGTAGTCAGTGTGATCTCATTTATAGCTGTTTGTGTTATGCCTAAATATTCGAAGAACTCTTCATCAGAGGCTACTACCTGATCGGTCATATTGTTTTCTCCAGCTTCAGCTGCAGTTAAAGTTAATAATTTGCCTTTTTCAATAACTCCTTCTATAGCTATATCTACATCTACCATCGCAGCTGCAATATCTGGGTTCTTACCGCGTACTTCAGCAGTGGCCTTAAACTCCTTGCGCAAGGCAGAAATGAATTTTTCTTCATTAGGTCTTGTTTCAGCTGCTCCCATACTGGTGCCTTCTTTCATGACCAATCTATCACCAGCCAATGCAATTAAAGCACCTGCTGACCAGGCTCGGTTAGAAACATAGGTTACAGTCTCAATCTGTGAGTTTAAAATCATATCTTTAATCCTTATAGCCGGGTCAACAAAACCACCATAGGTATCAATATTTACTATTATCAGATCAGCATTATTTTCTAAAGCCTCATTATAACTTCTTTCAAAAAAAGAAAACATTGCCTGATCAATATCCCCTTGAATAGGTATTTGATAGACAATGTCTTGTGCATTTAAGTTAAAAGTAAATAGTAAAATTAGAATTATAACTAGTAATATTTTATTTTTAAACATGCTCCCACCTCTTTTTATCTCTATTTTATCCTGGTGGCCACTGCATCTGTCTTCCACCTAATAGATGGTAATGAATATGAAAAATAGACTGTCCGGCTTTTTCTTTGTTATTGTTTACTAATCTAAAGCCTTCTTGATCTAGATCATATTTTTCGGCCATTTTCACAGCAACTTTATGAATATGAGATACTATATCAAACTCATCTTCTTCTAATGCTAGGATATTTTCTGTGTGAGTTTTGGGGACAATTAATAAATGTACTGGTGCCTGTGGTTTAATATCTTCAAATACAATAACTTTATCATCTTCAAATACAATGTCGGTATCAACTTCCTTATCTACAATCTTACAAAATAAGCAATCAGCCATTATCTTTCCCCCTTTCTTATAATATAATTATTCTTTACTATCCATTAAAATCCTCTTTTTACAATATATTTCCTTTCAAGGTTTCATAATCATGACACTCTGTTAATTTAACCTTTTTTAATTTTTCAATATCACTTTGCTCTGCATCAACTAGGACTTTGATATAATTATCTGTATAACCAGTATATAATCCAGTGTTATATTCTTTATTATCTTCTATTATTATTTTTTTGGTTTGTCCAACATATTTTTTATTAAAATTACTCATCAATCTCTTATTTAAAAGTCTTAAGCGTGCTGCGTTTTTGCTTTTAATATCTCCTCTAACACGAGGTTTCATATCATAAGCCGGAGTATTTTCACGGCGCGAAAAGGGGAAAACATGTACTCTAGAAAAACCAATTTCTTTTACAAAGTCATAAGTTTCCCTGAACTCTTTGATTGTTTCACCTGGAAAACCAACAATGACATCGGTTGTAATTGCCAGATCTGGCACTGCTTTTCTAAACATTTTAACCTTTTCTTTAAATTCTTCCCTGGTATAAGGTCTATTCATTTTATTCAAAATTTTGTTAGAACCACTTTGTAGTGGTAAATGTAGATGTGGACAAATTTTTTCATCTTTTTTCATCAAGTCAAGTAACCGGTCATTTACTTCAGTAACTTCAATAGAACTTAATCTTATCCTTTTCAAACCGGATATTTGAGATAATTTTTCAATTAACTCCACTAGAGCATATTCATTATTTCTTTCAATACCATAAGCACCTAAATGAATACCTGTAAGGACAACTTCTTTTACATTATCTTCTCTGATTAACTTTTTGACTTCTTTAATAACATTATCGGGTTGACGGCTTCTCATCTTACCTCTGGCATAAGGAATTATGCAGTAACTACAAAACTGATTACAGCCTTCCTGTATTTTAATATAGGCCCTGGTCGTTTCACTTAAATCAGTAATACTCATTTCTTCAAATTCAGAAAAATCTTCGTATTGAACATTGTTTTTCAAATGTTTGTCATCTGATTCAATTTCTAATTGATTCTCTACTAAACTTACAATACTATTTTTACCCGAGGTACCCAAAATATAATCTATTTCTTTAATATCTATAACTTCTTTTTCATCAACCTGAGGATAACAACCTACCATAATTACAACTGACTTATCATTACGTCTTTTCGCCCGTCTAGCATATTTTCTTGACTTGCTGGCAGCCTGGTTAGTTACTGTACAGCTGTTAATTATATAAATATCAGCTTTTTCATCAAATTCTTTTATTTCATATCCCTGATGTTTAAATTTATCCATCATCGCTTCAGTTTCATAATGGTTAACTTTACACCCCAGGGTATAAAAAGCAACACTTTTCATTTTTATCCTCCTAGATCTCCAAATTCATATAATATAGTAGATAATGCTACAATTCCAGCTGTTTCAGTTCTTAAAATTCTTTCACCCAGACTTATAGTTTGCACAGTATTTTCTTGGCTGCTGTTTTGATGAAATTTACTTAATTCATCTTCTGTAAATCCACCTTCTGGTCCTATGAGAACTAAAATATTTTTAACATTTGTTTTTTTATATTCATCCAAAATTTGTTTTATATTATTGTTGGTCTGACCAGCATAAAGGATTAATATAAGATCATATCCTGAAAAAAGTTCTGATATCTCATCTTGATTACTAAGATCAACAACACTTTTTACATCAGGTATTATGCCCCGTTGGGACTGTTTAGCTGCTTCTTTGGCTATCTTTTGCCATCTTTTAATTCTTCTTTTCTCCTTGCTGCCATATAGTTTAACAATTGTTCTTTCTGTAGATAGGGGTATAATCTGATTAACACCAATTTCTGTTCCTTTTTGGATAACTAATTCAATATTTCTATTTTTTGGAATTGCTTGGCCTAAATCAACTCTCATTTTAGGTTCTGTCTTATTGTCTTTTTTCTCAATTATTCTTCCAAATACAGTTTCATCTTCAAAGTCTTTTAACTCAACTGTATAGTCATAACCATGACCTGGACTGACAATAATTTCATCTCCGGGTTGTAATCTTAAAGAATTAGAAATGTGGTTGAAATCTTCACCCGAAATTTCAACCACATCATTTTCAATGTTCTTTTCTTTTACAAAAAATCTATGCATTATATAATGTAACCTTCCTTTTTGTAAGATTATTTAAAATGCACCAAAAGCATTCTTTACTTTATCGAAAAAACCCTTTTTTTCCGGGTTGATTTCATCACCACTCATCTCAGCAAATTTCATGAGTAAGTCTTTTTGTTCTTGGTCTAACTTTTCCGGAATTACAACTTTGGCTTTAATATATTGATCTCCTTTACCACTTCTATTAAGATGTGGTACACCTTTGTTTTTCAGTCTAAAGGTTGTACCAGGTTGAGTTCCTTCCGGAATCTTAAACTTAACCTTACCATCTAAGGTAGGTACTTTAATTTCATCACCTAAAGTTGCCTGTACAAAATTGATGGGAACTTCACAGTAAATGTCATCACCTTTCCTATCAAAGATTTCATGAGATTCAACATTTATTATTATATATAAGTCTCCACTGCGAGCTCCTTTTTCACCGGCTTCACCTTCACCGGACATTCTTAATTTACTACCGTCATTAACACCGGCAGGTATGTTTATAGTGAGTTGTCTTCTACGATTTACTTTACCGGTTCCCTGACAATTTGAACAGGGGTTTTCTACAATTGTACCAGTACCACCACATCTATCACAGGTTTTAGTTTGAGCAAACTGTCCAAAAGGAGTTTGTTGAGTAACACGAATCTTACCCTGACCATTACACTTCGGACAGGTTTGGACATCTTCTTCATTTTCAGCACCTGTTCCATTACATTCCGGACAGGTTTCAGTTCTAGGAATAGTAATTTTCTTTTTTGCCCCAAAGGCAGCTTCTTCAAAAGAAATACTTAACTTATACTGGAGGTCACGACCGCGCTGCGGTCCTCTACGGCGACTAGTTCTGCCACCCATGCCACCTCCAAAAAACATATCAAATATATCTTCAAATCCGCCAAAACCACCCCGTGCAAAAT
>CAZXRH010000072.1:0-11775 GCA_964642575.1 uncultured Halanaerobiales bacterium | reverse complement strand
TTTTTATTTGAACAATAAAAGATTAAAAGTAACAAATTAGGTAATCACTTTAAATCTATAAATATATTTCAATAATTATCCTTTCTATTTAATATCTAAACATCCCTCTAAATTAGTAGCAAACAATACCATAGACTAGTTAGAATAACTTAATAAGGTCTAATACAAAATAATATCTATTAATAATTTTAAAACATATTCGTATATAGTAAATGAAGGATTATAGATATTACAATAAACAATCCAAAAAATAGTACAAAGGGAAGTGATTAAAATTAACAAAAAGTATCTAACTATCTACATATTTCTTTTAATCCTAATTTTAGCTTTAACCGGATGTTCTAAAAATCCAGTCACAGACAATTATGGACCATCCTGGGACATGATGCTTGAACTGCCCGTTACAGAGCAAGAAAATAAATTAAGTGATATAGCGGGAGCAGATGAATTCGACAACATGGGATTTACTACAAAAGAAGGTAGTATTGACAAAATCTTTGTAATAGGAACTGAAGAAAATCCAATTGTAAAGAATTTATCATTGGATTTACCTGAATTAACAGCTGACCTAGGTTCAGAAATTAATGTTAAAGAGGAAGATGTGCCAATCCCCAGTGGAAGTGGTAGTTTACCTTCAATAACTCTGGATTTACCAAATATGACATTTGGAAGTACAGGTAATACTTTAACTTTTAATATATCTAATATTAGTCCTAATAAAATCGATAATATAAATATTGAATTATGGGATAAGAATGCAGATCGAACCAAACCTCTTGATACAATTACTTTTAGTAACTTAACTAATGGAAGTAGTAAAAATCTCGTTTTAAATGATAAAGTAGTTAAAGAAGATAATTTAGAATTAAAATTTACCTATGATCAGACTTCTGAATCTACAACTGCAGATTTTTCTATATCAGGTTTACAAGAAATTACAATTAAAAAAGTTGACAACTTACAAGTTACAGGTGCAAGCACTCCTACTTTTGAAGATCTTACTGTAGAATTGGGTGTATTTGATAAGATTAAAACACATAATGGAAAAGCCCGATTAGATTTAGCTATAAATGAACCGAAAAGTATGAATATGAATTTTGATTTTACTAGTATTTCAATTGATAGCATAGAAGGTCAAGAAGATGGTGAGAACTCTGATTTTTATTGGACAAACAATACTGATTCTTCTAATAATGAAGTGATTACATTAGGAAATGTATCATTAGATGGTACAGTAACTCTGCCGGATGACAAGATTATAAGTTATGATGCTACTGATCATGCAAATGTTGCTATCTCTATAGTTGGTAAAGCTTCTTATGATAGCAATGATAGTAATGATGCCATGACAGATGAATTAGAAGATATAAAAGTTGAAAACGGTGATTTAATCTATGAAGCTGAACCAGTAGAAGTAAAAATGACGCAAGAAGATATAGAAACAATGAGAGAAGGCGTTATTGATTTAGAACAAACCTATCTAGAAACAATCATCGATAATAATACAGGCATTGAACTAGCTGCAGAAATATATATTGGAAGTACTAATAATAAAACTAACTTATATACTTCTGCCAATAAAGTAAATGAAAGATTACTCGAAGTAACAGTTGACGAAAATGATCCGAAACGATTCTTACTTAAAAATACTATAGATAAAGTAGAGGAAACCCTTACAGAAGGTAACGTATACATGGGAATTAAATTCCTTGCCGGTGATTTAGATACTGATACAACAGATTTCGACTTTAGTACAAATTCATCTCTAAATATAAAAAGTTCGGTATTTGTAAAAGTAAGAGTAAATCAATAGAAAGCGGTGATTAAAATTAAAAATAAAAAATTACTTGTTATAACAATATCATTAATTTTATTACTTATATTATCAAGTTCTGTAATTTTAGCTAAATCCAATATATATATCCAAGGAACTGAAGGATTTTATAATAATCCAGCCTTATACAAAGCCAATAAAACATTTGAAATCAACTTTGCTGGTTATGGATCATTTTCAAATAATGGAATCAACAGCGAGTATCTTAATCAGCATTTAGATGAAAAAGATAAAGATGATATATTAGGAAATATTGACAATGGTAAACTACTCCTAATGGGAGATGGCAGCCAAAAAGTTAATTTAAAGTATAATAATTTTACATTTTTTACTGGTTTAACTGAATCAGGAATTGTCAGTATACCCAAAGATGCCATAGAAATTTTACTTAAAGGAAATGAACTAGACCGTGAGTATAGTTTAGAAGGTACACAAGGTGGACTTGCTTTATATATTGACTCTGGTATTAGTTATACGATGCAAAATAAAGCATTAGCTAACCAATTTAATGCAAAAGAAGTCAGTATTGGAGCTCAAGTACATTATTTAAGTGGTGGAATTGCCAATTTAACCGGTGAAGGTAGTTTTACCTTAACTTATTCAGATACAATAACAGGCTCAGGTAAAATAAAAGCAGAATATGCTGAAAAAGCTACCGGTTATGCACTTGGCTTTGGATTAAATACCATAGTAAATAATAAATTAGCCTGGGGAGCTTCGATTAATAATATTGGATCCTTAACAGCAGATGAAGCTACCTATTATGAATATGAATATGATCCAGTGGAAGAAAAGTTTAAAGAAACTACAGACCAACCTTTAGATAGTTTAAAATATAGATTACCAATTGAATTTAATTTAGGTGCAAAATATAGATGGACAAAACATACTAATTTAATCGGAAGCTATTCCCTAACCAATTACAATTCCGGTTATACAGATCATCAAATATCAGGTGGAATAGAATACAATAGAATCAAATACTTACCGGTAAGCCTGGGAGCTACCTATTCCTCTTTACAGGGTAATATGATATTATCCTCAGGAGCAACTTTAAACTTAGGGTTTATGCATGCCAAAATAACATTCTCCGATTTACAGGCCTTATTTAACGGTTCACAGAGTATTTCACTTGGACTAAGTTCTGGCTTTTCATTTTAACATATAATCGATTATTAATGCCCTGCTTTTGCAGGGCTTTTTATATTTCTTTAGATAAAAACAGTGCTGAAAAGCTCTACTATCCAAAATAATGATTGATTCTAAAGCAATATACATATAAAATGAATAATGTTGCTTATTATAAATATATACAAAATAGAAAGGAATTTTTATGTCTAATAACAATATAATTAATTTAGCTGTAATTGCTCATGTAAATGCTGGCAAATCTACTTTAGTAGATGCTTTTTTAGAACAAAGCGGCATTTTTAGAGAAAATGAAGTTGTAGAAGAGTTTATTATGGATAGTAATGAACTTGAAAAAGAACGCGGAATAACAATCTATGCCAAAAACTGCTCAATAGAGCATAATGGATATAAGATAAATATAGTTGATACACCCGGTCATGCTGACTTTTCATCAGAAGTGGAAAGGATCATAAAAGCAGTTGATACCACGATCTTGTTAGTTGACTCCAGTGAAGGACCTATGCCACAAACCAGATTTGTTCTAAAAAAATCTTTAGAACAGGGAATCAAACCTATTCTTTTTATCAATAAAATGGATAAAAACAATGAAAGAGCCCAAGAAGTAGAAGATATGGTCTTAGATCTTTTTATAGAATTAAAAGCAGATGATGATCAACTTGAATTCCCTGTAATATATGGAATTGCCAAAGATGGAATTGCTAAATATGAAATAGATGGAGATAGTAATAACTTAGATCCATTATTTAATACCATAATAAAACATGTAGAACCATATCCAGATTTGGATGACAAGCCTCTACAAGTTCAAATCCATGACTTAGCCTATGATGATTATTTAGGCAGAATTGGTATTGGTAGAATATACAGTGGTAATATCAAAAATAAACAAAAGGTAGCTATTTCGAAAAGAAATGGTGATATAAAACAAGAAAAAGTCACAGAACTCTTAGGTTACCAGGGATTAAAACAAAATGTAATTAATGAAGCTAGTAGTGGTGATATAGTTGCAATAGCTGGTATACCTCATATCTCAATTGGAGAGACAATCTGTGATATTGGAGAAGTACATCCTATGGATATGATTGAAATCGAAGAACCAACTCTTTCTATGAACTTTTCAATCAATGATTCTCCATTTGCCGGTGAAAGTGGCAAATACTTAACTTCTAGAAATTTAAAAAATAGATTAGATAAAGAAATAGAAGTAAATGTAGGATTAAATGTTGAAAAACTACCCGGTAGTGATGGATTTAAAGTTTCCGGTCGGGGAGAATTACACTTATCAGTGCTCTTAGAGCACATGCGCAGAGAAGGTTATGAAGTATCTGTATCTAAACCTGAAGTACTTTACAAACACGAAAATGGTGAACAACTTGAACCAATTGAAAGAGTAATAATTGATGTACCTGAAGAGTATTCAGGAACAGTAATCTCTAAATTGAACAAAAGAAAAGGTCTAATGCAGTATATGAAAAAAGAAAGTGATTTTATAAAGTTAAACTACTTAGTGCCTACTCGAGGATTGATCGGATATAAAAGTGAATTTATAAATGATACGAGTGGAGAAGGTACTTTAATAAGATCCTTTGAAAAATATGAACCACATAAGGGTGAAATCCCAAAAAGATCAAATGGTGTATTAGTATCTCAAAACGAAGGTAAAGCAATGCCTTATGCATTAGATAATCTTAGCGAAAGAGGAACTATTTTCATTAAACCAGGTACAAGAGTATATGAAGGTATGATTATTGGTATGAATAACAAGGATAATGATTTAACTGTCAATCCCTGTAAGAATAAGAAGCTAACTAATGTAAGGGCTTCAGGATCTGATGATTCAATAAATTTAGCTCCTCCCAAAGAATTCAATCTAGAAGAAGCACTTGAATTTATAAGTGATGATGAACTAGTTGAAGTAACTCCGGATGCAATCAGACTCAGAAAGAAAATTCTTAGAGCTAAATTAAGAAAATAGCAAAACATCAATAATAACAAGGATAAATTCCGGGATTCCCCCGGAATTTTTTTATTTTTAAATATCTTTTTATTTTATCTATATATCAATTTCAATTTTTATGTACTAACTTTCGATAAGAAGAAGGTGTATTTCCTGTTTTCCTTTTAAAAATAACACTGAAATGACTCCTGTTATTAAACCCACAATCATAACAAATCTCAGTTATAGGTTTAGAAGATTTATTCAATAGTTCTTTGGCTTTAGCAATTTTGATCTCTAAAAGATATTGAAAAGGAGTTTTGCCAGTTTCGGCTTTAAAAACTCGAATAAAGTGATAAGGACTATAATTAGCCTTTGCTGCAATTTCATCTAATGAAAATTCTTTATCAAAATTGTTTTTTATAAAATATATAGCCTTATCAATGGATTTTTTATCAGTAGTATTAAATTTAGATATAATTTTATTTAAATTACTATCGAGTTCTCTTAATAAATATATTACCATTTGGCCCACCAACTTCTCTAACACTAGTTGATAACCAGTATCCTTTCCCTTAATCTCTTCTATAAATGAATTGATAGTGTTCTTTAAATCATGTGAAATAGGATAATTATTATTTATAAATTTGATATTACCATTTTCAAATAGTTGTTTGCTATAATATTGGAGAAATTCTTTTTTTATAAAAATTGCTAAAAATGGTTTTATATCAATAATTGGTTTCTCAAATGTTTCTGAGCAATGTAATTGTTTAGGGTTAAGTGGAAAAATATTATTTTTCTTTAATTGATAGTAATCTTTATCTACTATTTCAAGGGGATACTCACTGGTTAAAGGTAAGATGAATTTATAAAGATCAAATGAATTTGGAACACCAAAAGCATTCTTAACTTTAATTATTGATATGTTTTGACTTGAATATTCTTCAATATCAATTTGATCCAATACATCAGGAGGAAGAGATTGACTTATCTTATTAAATAAAGTAAACATAAAGCCCCCTTTCAAAGTGAATAAATAAACAATTATAGCAAAATTATACAGCAATTAAAGTAAAAAATCAAGCAATTAGAGAAACATACTCGCATGAAATAATTGGTAAAATATAGTTAGAACAGTTTAAAAAAAGGGGGAACAAAAATAATGAAACAATTAATTTTTATTTTAATTGCTATTTCTTTATTATTATCTTTTACAAATATTCAGGCCCAGGTTTATGATAACAGTTTTTCACCTGATTTAAAGTACTGGCCAGTACAAGAATATATTTTAGAAATAAAAAACGCAATGATGGCAGAAGGGGCTACTCATACTCAATATTATGGCAAACATAAAATGAGATTAGATATATCAATGGAAGAGATGACCAATACCGTTATATACCATTTTAATGAAAATGATTTAAAACAAATTATTTTACTACCAGATGAAGAAATGTATATGGAAAGCAAGTTAAGTTATTATGAATTTTTTGATACTACTGATGCAAGCAGCAGTCTTTTTTATAATAATTTACCGGGAGAAGAAATGGCAATGTATGGAGCAACAAAAGGTGGTGAAGAAAAGTTTTTAAATCGTGACATGGAATGGTGGTTATTTGTTGATACTTCAGAAGGTGAAGAAGTTAAAATCGAAATGCTTTTAGATAGAGAGCTTAGACAGATTATGAAAATGATTGTAGATGGTGAAATGATATTTGAAGTAGTGAATTTAACCATTGGGAGTATTCCAGATGAGACATTTAATCCACCTGCCGATTTTGAAGTTATGACTTATTAAAAATTTTTAAAAGAAAGAAGGGATTAAATGAGATGGAATATTAATGTGTTTTTGTTTGCTTTTTTACTTATCTTTATTATTTCAACTCCTATTACAACAGCTGAAGAAATCGATCCCTATAATTATAAACTAATATTAGGTCAAGTTGATAATCTAAAAGGAAAAGTATCACTCCTTAAAGAAGATGGTACTAATATTAAATTAAAAAACAAAGACTATATTACAACCCAACAAATTAAAAGATTTATGTTAGTATACAGTGATAACGCTCAAACTCTAATTGATGGACGCAAGGAACTTAAAGCAGATTTATCAATTAAAACAGGTCCCAATGGTGAACTTAAATTATTATTAAGTTCAACAAAAAAAGATAAAAATTATTTAATAGTTGGACCTAACGCTGAAATAGATTTTACTATTTCTGGTGGTTGTTGTTATATGACTGAACATGATGGTGAGGGATATGATAAATCAACCCTAAAATGGCGTCATATTAAAAAAGATATCACTTGGAGATTAATCTCAGGCAATGTTAAGGTCTTAGTTCAAAAAAATGATGAATTTAGATTAGGTTCACCTACTACTGAGAATGCTCACATCCATATTGATACCGGTAATGAAATATCTGAATATGAAGTAAATGTTTTAAAAGGTGATAAAGCTGCCCAAGAAGATGTTAAAGTTGCCAGTTTAACACCTAAAATGGAAGCTCAAATAGAAGCAATTAAAAATAACTATCTGTTAGTTTATAAAGTAGATAGTATTGAAAAACTGCCACCTGAAATTAAAACTCAGTTAACTGAACAAATTGCGGCTTTTCAAGAATCTTATCAACAGGCAGAAAATGCTATGAATGAAATGATGACTCACAAAGATATTGTAACTATATTAAAAGTATACCAAGGAAAAGCTAAACTAGAAGATACAGATCTTAAAAGTGGTGAAATGGCAAAAGTCAAAGGAGATATTCAAAGAGCTAGTACTCCTACAAAAATTTAATAACAATATTATATATATGCTTAATTCCGGGGAAACCCGGAATTTTTTATTTAATCCAATAAATGATATAATAAAATTACTAAATAATAAAAATATAGAAAAAATGTAATCTATTTAATAAAAATATTGTTATTTTGTAGATATAATTATTTTAAGATTTCTGTATATTTCGTTGGATAACAAATAGGGGGTAAAATGATGGCAATCAAAGGTAGTGAAATTATTGAAGAATTAAAAACTGTGCTTTCCAGTAAAACTATTGATGCTATATTACCTCCCTTATTTTTCGTAATAATCAATAGAATTGTTAGCTTAGATGCAGCAGCAATTGCTGCTATAAGTGTTGCTATTATAATTGGTATTATTAGATTAGCCAAAAAGCAACCCTGGAAATATGCTTTAGGAGGATTATTTCTAGTTAGTTTAGCTTCTGGTTTATCATATATAACTAAAAGTGCTGCTAGTTATTTTATCCCTGCCATTATAAGCAGTTCTGTTTTAATTATACTAGCTTTAGGAAGTTTAATCATTAAAAAGCCATTAGCCGCCTGGGCCAGCCATTTAACAAGAGGATGGCCGCTTGAATGGTTCTGGCGGAAAGATGTCAAACCGGCCTATACAGAAGTCACTTGGTTTTGGACTGCCTTTTTATTTATGAGGCTTTTTATTCAAATTACTCTGTATAGACTAGGAGAGAGTTCAAACTTAACCTGGGCTAATATACTATTAGGTTGGCCTTTTACTATTTCCATTTTGATTTTCAGTTATATATATGGCCTGTGGCGCCTTAAAAATTTAGGCGGACCAGGTGTACATGAATATAAAGAGGATAAAGATCCACCCTGGGAAGGTCAAACAAGAGGTTTTTAAAACTCATATTTACTGTTTAAAAAAATAAAATCAAGGAGGCTATAAAATGAAAAAAATCTTAGTTTTAACTGTCCTGATGTTGTTGGTCTTTGGAACAGCTGCTATGGCACATCCACCTCAAAATATCACAGCTAGTTTTAATATGGAAAATCAAATGTTAACTGTTGAATTTACCCATACTGTTGGAGGAGAAAATTCTAATCATTATATTGATCAGCTTAACATTATGCTAAATGAAACAGAAGTAATCACACAAATTCCCGGCAAACAACTTAAAAACAGTGAGTCTTTTACTTATTACATGCCAGGTGTAACCAGTGGAGATACAATTGAAGTTATTGCAAAATGTAGTATTCAAGGAGATAGAAGTGCAAGTATAACTGTAGGTGAATAAATAAATATTTAGTCTAAAAATATAAATATACTAATTACTAAGATGCCGGTCATAAGCCGGCATCTTTACTTTTTTTATCCTTAATTTATTCAAAAATTTATATAAATTTCTTATATATATTAGGAAGGACCGTAAAATAATTTCTTGAATTTAATTAACAAGTGTTATTAATTCCTTTTTTATTAATAATATTTTGAATATTTTGTATATTAGTATTGTTTTCCCTTCCCGGCTTCTGTTTAAATTACTAATTGGGGGTGGCTTGAAATATGATAATCACAAAACATATATCTCATATCTTAATTACCAGAATATATCTTGTAAATCGTATTTGTTAAAACGACTAAAACTTCTATTTTTAATTAGAGAAAGGTGATTAAAAAATGTTAAACATTCATGAGATTAAAACTTTTGAAATGCCAACCAAATTGGTAAGTGGAGCAGGTAGTATAGCAAAACTAGGAGATCTTTTAGAAGAACTTGAAATAAGTAAACCTTTAATTGTAACTGACCCCGGTATTAAAGAAGCTGGTATTTTAGCTAAAGTTAAAAATATCTTAAAAAATAATGACTATGATTACCAACTCTATGATCAGGTAACACCAAATCCTGATGTAGAAACGGTTGATGATGGATATCAATTCTTTGAAGAAAACCAATGTGATGGTCTAATTGGATTAGGTGGAGGTAGCTCAATTGATACCGCTAAAGGTATTGGTCTTTTAGATCAGCATGGTGGTTCTATATTAGAATATGAATGTGGTAAAAAAGAACTAACCAATAGAATTGCTCCACTAATAGCAATACCAACAACAGCTGGTACTGGTAGTGAAGGAACAATGTGGGCGGTAATTACAGATCATAAAAGAGAAGTTAAATACAATGTAGGTGGCCCCTTACTTGCTCCCCAAATTGCTCTAGTTGATCCCAAGCTACATATCTCCTTACCACCTGAAATTACAGCTGGTACAGGGATGGATGCTCTTTGTCATGCCATTGAATGCTACACCTCTCATTTCGCCCAACCCTTAACTGATTCAGTAGCTTTATTAGCTATTGAATACTGTGCTGATTATCTAAGACGTGCCTTTTCAAATGGAAAAGATTTAGAAGCTCGATACTATATGGCAGAAGCTGCTACATTAGCCGGCTTTTCCTATGGAAGTGAAAGTGCGGGAGCTGTTCATGCCATGACTCAAAGTTGGGGTGGAATAGACCCTTCTGTACCACACGGACAAGCCGTAGGAGCCCTTTTAGGGCCAGTCATGTTATATAACTGGATGGGTGAACCAGAGAAGTTTAGAAGAATTGCAATCGCTCTCGGCAAAAATGTGAGAGGATTAAGCTCACGTGATGCTGCTTTAGAAGCCTGTGATGCAGTTTTCCAACTGGCAGAAGATTTAAAAATACCATCAATTCAAGATTTAGGAGTAGAAAAAGAAGATATCCCTAAGTTAGCTAAAGCAGCGGAAGAAGATCCCCAAACAGTTGGAAACCCAAGAGATATTGACCGAGAAGGTTATGAAGAAATATATAGATATGCTTATCAATTAACTGAATAAAGGTGGTAGTTATGAAAAAAATTGTATTTAAGCCAGACCTTTGTACAGGCTGTGAAGTATGTGCCTTAATCTGTTCTTATGTACATCTCGGGGGTTTTAATACCCAAAGAGCCTGTTTAGATATTAATCACTTTACAAAAGGCATGTTTAATTCTGCTCAGTTCTGTGAACAGTGTGAAGATGCGGTCTGTAGTGAAGTTTGTCCTGTAGATGCTTTGACAGTTGATAAAGATAAAGGCTATGTTACCTTTGATGCAGGTACATGTATCGGTTGTGGAAAATGTGAAGAACACTGTCCTTTTAATATGATCGAAGTTCAACCTGAAACAAATAAAGCTTTTAAATGTGATATGTGTGGTTACTGTGTAGATTACTGTCCAAATGACGCTTTAGGGGTGTTTACAAAATGAGATATTCTCCATATATGGGTAAAATGTTAAAAATTAATTTATCAGAAAAAAGTTATGAAATAATACCAACCCCAAAAGAGTTGATCAAAGAATATGTAGGTGGAAAAGGTTTTGGTGTAAAATTATATAATCAATACATTGAATCCGATACTAAACCTCTTAGTCCTCAAAATGTCCTGTTCTTTTTAACCGGACCCTTAACAGGTACTATTGCACCTGCTTTTAGGAGTTGTCTTGTAACTCGTTCACCTTTAACAAATACCTGGCTTGATTCATACTTTGGCGGCCATTTCGGCCAACATATCAAATATGCTGGCTATGATGCAATCATTGTTCAAGGTAAAGCTGATAATCTGACTTATCTAACAATTGATGATGATAATATTGAGTTCCACACAGCCCATGAGTTAGAAAAGAAAAAGATAAGTGAAACCACAGAATTTATTAAAAATAATCATAGCTTAGATTACAAAGTAGCCTGTATTGGACCAGCTGGTGAAAACCTGGTTAGATATGCTATGGTTACCTGTGAACCAATGCGGCAGGCCGGTCGTGGTGGAGCAGGAGCTGTGATGGGTTCTAAAAACCTCAAAGCTCTTGCAGTTAAAGGAACTCATCTTGTAGAAGTTGCAAATAATGATGAGTTTTTAGCTGCAGTCAATAGTGCCTATCAAGAATTAAATAACTCAGATGCAATTGAGTCCTTGACAAAAGAAGGAACACCATCTTCCATACCATTTGCCCAAAATAGTGGTATGCTTCCCACTGAAAATTATAAATATGGACAATTTGAACAATCTGAGCAATTAGAAAGCAA
>CAZXRH010000071.1:0-11851 GCA_964642575.1 uncultured Halanaerobiales bacterium | reverse complement strand
AGAGATTGGTCTGGGCTGATATTCCATTTATTAATTCAACAATATCGCCGACCTTTTGAGATAGTTCTCCTAATTCATTAATCTTAGTAGACACAGCACTGGATTGATTTTTAACCTCTTTTACCTGGTCTATGGATTCATTAATGGACTGATTTCCATCTTTTATATTATGCATGACATTATCAGCCTTATCATCCATGTTTTCAGACATATATTCTACATTATCTATTTTTTCAGCCAGATTGTTCACTGTGCTGCTCGTTTCTTCAATCTGGGCAGTTTGTTCTTCAGCACCAGATGCTACTTCCTGAATGGCAGTTCCCACCTGTTCTGCGGAAGCAGAAATCTCTTCACTAGAAGCTGATAGTTCTTCTGAAGATGAGGATAGATCACTTGCAATATCTGCCATTTCAGTTATCACATTTCTTAAATTATCCGTCATCTTGGAAAGTGCAGTACCTAAAATTCCAATTTCATCATTTCTATCTTTAATTTTTTGATCTATATCATTATTGAGCTTACCTTCCGCAATTAGTTCAGCCTGCTCTGTTGCCGCATGGATAGGTTTAGATATATAGCGGGCAATGAAAAAAGCGATAGTTAATCCAATAATAACTGCAATTAATCCAATTATTAGACTGGAATTTCGAATCATATCAAGTGGTGATAGAACCTTATCTATCTCTGCTCCCATTGCAACTGACCAGCCTGCTAACTCAATCGGAGCATAGGCTAGAATCTTTTCAGTCCCATTAAGGGTATACATTGAAGAACCGGTATTGCCATTAGCCATCTTCTGGGCAATATCTCTTAACTCTTGATTACCTGCTTCTAATATGCTTTGATCTCCTAAATACTTATCAACGGGGTGAGCTAACGTTCTCATTTGTCCATCAATTATCCAACCGTTTCCATACCCAGTTATTTTCATATCACCAACTAAGGTCTGCAAATAGTTAAGATCTATAGTACTACCTACAAATCCAACTTTTTCATTGTTTTTATAAATTGGGCTACCAACTACTATGATTTGTTCATTGGATGCTTTACTAATTATTGGGCTAGAAATGACTGTATTACCAGTCTGCATTGCTTTTTGAAAATATGGCCGATCTGATATATTGCCATCAGAACCTGAAGTTATATTATAATCGCCATCTATATCTGCTATATAAATTGCTTTAATTGCCTCATGAGCATTAGCAATTTGTTTTAGACTTTCCGATTGCTCTGCCCAGTTCATATTTTTTGCTGCTGGCATTTTAGAAATATCACTTAGCTGATTTTTTAAACCCTGTAACCAATTTGTTATCATTTTAGAATTTTCTATTGCCTGTTCTTCTGCACTACTTACTATTGAATCCTCTAATATATTGCTAGACTCTATAAATAATAATAAAGAACTCGCACTAATTAATACAACCACTAGAACGCCAATTATTAACATCATTTTTCCTTTGATACTGCTCAACATGTATGTCTCCTCCTTCATACTCTTGAAGATGTTCTGTTTTTAAAAAAATACATTGTCCAAATTTGAAAATGGTTGTGTATACTGTATGATTGATTGTTCAATAAATTATTATATAAATAAATAAAATATCTCTAAAAAAATTGTTTGATGGTGATCAAATATCCCTCCTTTGCCCTATAAAAATGTATTAAGACAGAAAAAAGTTAAAATATAACCTTACTATCCCTTTATGTATCTATAATTATACACGGAATTATTAGATATAAAATTAAGTCTGATTATTGGCTCTTAGAAGTAATTAAATACTCTATACTTTTATTATCATATGTTTAATAACTTTTAGATAGTTAAACAAATTAAAAATGACTGTAAATATTTATGGTAAAAAAAATAAGCCCAGTTAAGGGCTTTATAGAAGGGGGGATTGAACTTATATTTTAATTTTTATATTTTTATTTTAAACATCAAATTGATTTACTGCTTCTGAAAGTCTCTGAGCCATCGCAGCTAGATTTTCAGAGGCATCTACAATCTCTTCAGTAGAAGCGCTCTGTTCTTCACTAGAAGCTGCAACTTCTTCAGCATTACTAGAAGTCTGTTCACTAACAGAAGCTATTTCGTCAATTGCACTATCTACTTGACTGCTGCTGTCAGCCATTTCTTCTGCGGCATCAGCAATCTTATCAATTAAACCCCTTAGGCTAGCAGCGGCTTCATTGATCTCTGTAAAAGAGTTTTCTGTGGTTTCAATAGCTTTAACACCATCACTAACTGCTGCTTCTGCTTGGTCCATCTGTTGAATAGTGTCATCTACACCAGCCTGAATATCATCAATTAAAGCAGCAATCTTTTCAGTAGCATCAGATGATTCTTCAGCTAATTCCCTGATTTCATCAGCAACTACACTGAAACCTCGTCCGGCTTCTCCTGCCCGAGCTGCCTCAATAGCTGCATTTAAGGCTAATAGATTAGTCTGGGCTGATATTCCATTAATCAGTTCAACTATATCACCAATCTTTTGGGAAAGTTCACCCAGTTCATTAATTTTAGTTGAAACTGCACTGGATTGATTTTTAACTTCTTTAACCTGTTCAATTGAATCATTTATGGATTGATTACCTTCGTCTATATTTGTCATAACATTGGCTGCTCTGTCATCCATGTCTTCCGACATTTCTTCTACATTATCAATCTTATCAGTAAGTTGATCAACACTTCCTTTAGTTTCTTCAATCTGGGCAGTCTGTTCTTCTGCTCCGGAAGCAACATCTTCAATAGCGCTTCCAACCTGTTCGGCTGAAGCAGATATCTCTTCACTAGAAGCTGATAATTCCTGACTAGAAGATGACAGATTCTCAGCAATGTCTGCAACATTGGTAATAATCTCAGTTAACTGATCAGTGAGTTTATTAAACCAGGCCCCTAATGTTGTGATCTCATCTTTATTGACCCTCTTATATACTTTACATTCTTCACAAGAGTCATATTCACCAGTCAATATCTTAGGACAGTGAATTTCATTATCAAATTCAGGTGCAAAACTACCTACATCAAACCAACAGGTCACTCCATCTTCACCAAAATCAGGGCAGTCATTTACACCACAATCCATAATCTCCGAACAGTTTACCTCTTCCATGGGATATGAAACACTTAAATCACCCATTGCCAGATCCGCAAAAAGGGTCTGGAACTTTTCTAAAGGTTTAAATATTTTATTGGCACTAAAATAGGCAATTAGACTGGCAACTACTGCTACTACTAAGATAAGGATCATTAGATAGTTTCTAAGGCTATTTATACCAGCAAATACTTCGGACTGATCAATTTCTACTACCAAGCCGGCCGGTTGTGCACCTATTTTTGTTACAGATAATTCTCCTAATACAGGCTCATCCCGATATTCTCTATACTGATCACCTGCACTAAATTCATAATTTCCATTTTTAATTGGTTCCGATAAGAGACTAACTGCTTTGGTATCAATACTTTCTTCTAAAGCAGCACCTTCTTGATACTGACCTATAATGGTATTTGTTAAAAGAACCCCTTCACTATTTATTAGATAAGCATCTGCACTATCACCAAGCGTATCTAAACTATTATGTACAATCGCATCTATTTTATCCTGATCTAAGGTTAGATTCACAGTACCAACTATCATTCCAAAGTCATTATCTTTTATGGGCATTGATAAAACTAAGGCATTTTCATTTATTACATTGGAATGAAATAGTTCTGACCAGTTCATATTCCCTTTAATACTGCGGTTGATATAAGCTCTCGATGATAAATCTGTACCTAATGGTACATCTTTGGTAGTACTGTAGATTACTTCTCCCTTTTTATCTGTTAAAAATGCAAAGGAATAATTGTATTGGTTTACAAATTCCTTTAGATATCCATCAATATCATTTCTTATGTATTTCCATTCTTCACTTTGTGGATTCAAATCTTGAGTTTTGTATCTGTTTACATTTGCCTTTATATTATTATTGGAAGCCAAGACGTTTATATCTGATTCCTTTTCATTAAAGAAATCCTCTAGATTATTATCAGTAATCTCTCCATACATCTCCATTGATTTTGTTATCTTGGTTTCGATTTCACCTTTTGCATTATTAAAAAGTAAATAGCCGGCAACAGCTAAAGGTATAATACCTACGATTAGAAATAAAATGATAAGTTTCTTTTTAAGATTTATATTAAACATTTCAATCCTTACTCCCCTCTGTAATGTGATTAATGATTAAATATTGATAACTTTTTCACAAATATCAGTTAAAATTTAATTCTTCCATACCTCCTTCAATTTGCACTTAATAACTATTTATTTGAATATATTATAATCATATGATTAATTCTTATTATCTTTATTAATTTACTCTCATTTATTACTTCGAAATGCAGATATATTTTATTAAATAGCAAATTTTACTATTATTTTAAATTAAATTCCAAAAGCTCCTATATACTTCCTTTTATTAGTTAATAATAGTTTTTTGACAATTTTCATAATATTAATATGTATATTATTAAGATATATCTGTGGATTTATGGCAAAAAAAATAAGCCCGGTTAAGGGCTTTATAGAGGGGGGAATTGAACTTTTCTTTTTTATTTTTTTATTTTAAACATCAAATTGGTTTACTGCTTCTGAAAGTTTCTGAGCCATCGCAGCTAGATTTTCAGATGCATCTACGATCTCTTCTGTAGAAGCACTCTGTTCTTCACTGGAAGCTGCCACTTCCTCTGCATTACTAGAAGTCTGTTCACTCACAGAAGCTATTTCGTCAATTGCACTATCTACTTGACTGCTGCTGTCAGCCATATCTTCTGCTGCATCAGCAATCCTATCAATTAAACCTCTTAAACTGGCTGCTGCTTCATTGATTTCTGTAAAGGAATTTTCTGTAGTTTCAATTGCCTCTACTCCATCACTAACGGCAGCTTCTGCCTGGTCCATCTGCTGAATAGTATCATCTACACCAGCTTGAATATCATCGATTAACGCCGCAATCTGTTCAGTTGCATCTGATGATTCTTCTGCCAGTTCTCTAATCTCGTCAGCCACTACACTAAATCCCCGTCCGGCTTCACCAGCTCGAGCAGCCTCAATTGCTGCATTTAGGGCTAATAGATTAGTTTGAGCTGATATGCCATTAATCAGTTCAACTATATCACCAATCTTTTGGGAAAGTTCACCCAGTTCATTAATTTTAGTTGAAACTGCACTGGATTGATTTTTAACTTCTTTAACCTGTTCAATTGAATCATTTATGGATTGATTACCTTCGTCTATATTTGTCATAACATTGGCTGCTCTGTCATCCATGTCTTCCGACATTTCTTCTACATTATCAATCTTATCAGTAAGTTGATCAACACTTCCTTTAGTTTCTTCAATCTGGGCAGTCTGTTCTTCTGCTCCGGAAGCAACATCTTCAATAGCGCTTCCAACCTGTTCGGCTGAAGCAGATATCTCTTCACTAGAAGCTGATAATTCCTGACTAGAAGATGACAGATTCTCAGCAATGTCTGCAACATTGGTAATAATCTCAGTTAACTGATCAGTGAGTTTATTAAACCAGGCCCCTAATGTTGTGATCTCATCTTTATTGACCCTCTTATATACTTTACATTCTTCACAAGAGTCATATTCACCAGTCAATATTTTAGGACAGTGAATTTCATTATCAAATTCTGGAGCATAACTACCAACATCAAACCAGCAGGTAACTCCATCTTCACCAAAGTCAGGACAGTCCTCTACTCCACAGTCCATTATTTTAGAACAGTTCACCTTTTCCATAGGATAGGAAACACTTAAATCTCCCATAGCGAGATCTGCAAAAAGACTCTGAAACTTTTCAAGAGGATTAAAGATTCTGTTGGCACTAAAGTAGGCAAGTAAGCTGGCAATTACTGCTACTACTAAGATTATGATCATTAAATAGTTTCTAAGACTATTTACACCAGCAAATACTTCTGCCTGGTCAATTTCCACTACCAGACCAGCAGGCTCAGATCCTATTTTAGTTACGGTCAACTGTCCTAAAACAGGTACATCTCTATATTCACGATAATGACCTGTTTCAGAAAAATTATAGTTTTCATTATTGATAGGACCGGCCAATATATCAACTGCTTTGGTATCAATTGATTCTTCTAAAGCAGCATTCTGCTGGTAACTGCCTAGTAGAGTGTTAGTCAATAACATACCATCACTATTTATTAGGTATGCATCAGCACTCTCACCTAAATTATTTAATCCATTATGTACAATCTCATCTACCCTATCTTGATTTAAAGTTAGATTAACAGTTCCAATAATTTGATTAGAATTGTTTTTCATACGAATAGGGGTAGATAAAACTAGTGCATTTTCATTTACTACATTAGAATAAAAAAGCTCGGACCAGTTCATACTCCCTTGTATACTTTGGCTTATGTATTCTCTTGAAGAAAGGTCAGTTCCTAAAGGTACTTGATCAATAGTACTATAGATAACATTACCTTCTGTATCGGTTAAAAAGGCAAAGGAATATCCATATTGGTTGACAAACTGTGGTAAGTATTGATCTAAGTTATCGAGGTTACTCTGCCAAAGACTACTTTCATGACTTAAACTTCGTGTTTTATATTTAGTTAAACTACTTTGTATCATATCATTTATAGCTAATACCTTAATATCTCCTTCTCTTTCTTGAAAATAGGTTTCCAAATCATTATCAGTAACAGCACCATACATTTTCATTGATTTGGTAATTTTGTCTTCTATTTCCCCCTGAGCATTGTTAAAAAGTAAATAGCCTGCAATAGTCAATGGAATAATACCAACAATGAGAAATAAAACGATTAACTGTTTTTTAAGATTAAAATTAAATTTAAACATTACTATTTTGTCTCCTCTCTGTATTAGTTATTAAATAGATCATTGCATAATCTAATTATTAATTTATACCTCCTCCTCTATTTATTAATAATTTTAATGCTATTAATTTAAAAGCTTGATTATAACCCTATGTTTAATTATGTATAAATATTATTATTTATTCTTATTAATATATACGTATAGCCTTTTATAATTATTAAATATCCTTATATTTAATGAGGGTTGATTAAATCATTTATAATCATAAATTCATAGTTTAAGTCCGTTATTCAGATTTTTTCATAATTTTATTAATAAATGTATGTATTTTTATACTTTATTAATTATTAACCAAAAAAAATAAGCCCTGTTAAGGGCTCATATCATGTATTTATTTTGTTTTAAGTTTTTATCACTCATTTAATATTTCTACAAATAATTTAACCAAATTAGGATCAAATTGAGAACCAGCACATTCTTTAATTTCCTCTAAAGCCTCTGCTTGGCTGATAGGTTCTTTATAAGGCCTTCCACTTGTCATTACGTCATAAGCATCAACAATAGCTAATATACGGGATAATAGAGGTATTTCTGTGCCGGATATACCCTCTGGATAGCCTGAACCATCCCATCTTTCATGATGGTATAGGATATATTCTGATATATCAGCAAATTCATCCATAGTCGATACAATTCTATAGCCAGCTTCAGTGTGTTCTTTAACCTTATTCCATTCATCTTCAGTTAATTTATCAGGTTTATTTAATATTTCCTGTGGTATGGTAATCTTACCAATATCATGTAAAGAAGTTAAGAGTGAGAGTCGGTCAAGGTCAGAACTTGATAGACCTACTTTATTACCTAACTTCATTGAAAGTTCTTTCATTCGGCTGGCATGTTCTTCTGTTTCATAACTTTTTTCCCTTAAGGTATTTAAAAAGGCTGATAACACGTTACTGCGAGCGCTTTTGCGATTGGTTATCTTGTTTTTATACATTCTGTTTTCGGCTTTGTTTAATACTTTGAAGATATCTTGATTTGATCTGGTTTTACTGGCACAGCCTAAAGAAATTGAAACTAATAATTCTCCATCTCCATCTCTTGTACCTTCAAATATTCTATTACAGACTTTTTCACCCATATCTAAGGTAGTATTGGGTAGTAAAACTACATACTCATCTCCACCCCAGCGGGCAATTATATCTTCCTGCCGGCAGCAGTTTTCAATTATTTCAGCTGCTTCGACTAATAGCTCATCTCCTTTTTGGTGTCCATAAGTATCATTTACAAGTTTTAAATTATTTAAATCTCCCATAATTAAAGTTATTGGTAGCTGCCTTTCAGTATCAATTCTATTCATTTCTTCTTCTAAGTAAGCTCGATTATATAAGCCAGTTAACTTATCATGAAATGTCATGTACTTGATTTTTTCTTCTGCTTTTTTACGTTCTGTAATATCATGGATAATGGAAAAGAGATATTCATTATTTTCTATTTTAATCGGTCCTGAGTAAACTTCAACATCTCTGATTTCACCATCAGCTAATTGATGTTTAAATTCAAAAATATTTTTATTACTGTCAGATGCATTATCCATTTTATTATATATCTTATCTTGTGAAAGTTGGTTGATCTCATCGATATTTTTAGATGTTAAATCCTCATAGCTATAACCATAATAGTTGACAGCTGCTGGGTTTGCATCAACAATTTTACCACTGTCTGGATCTAATATCAGCATAACAGCATGCTGGTTTTCAAATAATGACCTGTATTTTTCTTCGCTTTTAGCTAGTTCTTGTTCCATTTTATATTTTTTAGTGATGTCTTCAATAAAGCCGTCAATTTCCATATTGCCTTCGGTATCATATTTGTTTACACGGGCTTCAAGCTTTAACCAGCTCTTGTTTCCATTACCTTTTTGGGCTCTAAAAATATAATTATCAACTTCATTCTCTCTTTTTAATTTTTCAAAAAGTTCTTTTCTTTTTTCCTTGTTTACATATACAGAGCTTAAGTCATTATAAAATTCTCTGGTCTGAGCCAGGGAATTAAATCCCAAAATATCTAGTAGCTCAGGGTTAGCTAAGATTAGTTCTCCTTTTTCATTTGATTTAAAGATCCCAACTGGAGCATTTTCAAAAAGTTCTCTGTATTTTTTCTCGCTTTTTTTCAACTTTATTTCTGATTCTTTTCTTAACTTTTCATTTTCTATTGATTCAACTGCATAAGAAAGATCACTGGAAAGTTCATGCAGAAGTTCTAATTCCTTATCGTCAAAATAATTTACTTCATCGATACACAGTGATAAGATCCCCCACATTTGATTAAAAGCAATTAAAGGAAAGATTGCCATTGAACGATTATTATTATAAAAGATTAATTCTTCACCTATTTTATCGCTGTCTGAATTAATATAGCTAATAAGTGTATCAGCATTAATATCATAGGTCTCTTCAATCTGTTTAGTTGAATTATAATCATTAAGATCTATTATTACATTATCTATTAGTTTTTTATGCACTCCAGCTGAGCCAATAACATTAAGTTTGTTTTCCTTTTGATTTATACGACCAATCCAGGCTGACCTATAATTACCGTTTTCTGTTATCACATTGCATGTTTTAGAAAAAAGTTCTTCATAACTATCATTTCTCACTATTACCTGATTTACATCACTTAATATTGTATAAAGCCTGTTCAATTTATTAATCTGGTTAATCATTTCTTTTCTTTCGGTGATATCAACAGCCATACTAAGTATTAGCCGGTTTCCATCTTGGTCTTTACCAAGAGGGGCTGAACTGAAATCCCAGGTGCGTTCTTGGCCATCTTTGGTTTTTATGATAAATTCACCATCATGTTGTTTTTGGTTTTTATCAAAAAGCTGCTCTACATAACTACGAATATGGTTTCTTTTATTTCCATAAGCTTCCCTATACCAATCTTCTATATGAGGTATATCATCTTTTGTATAACCGGAAATGGCTTGCCAGGCTTCATTTAACTGTTTAACTTCTCCACTTTCTGAATGAATCATTAAGGGATAAGGTGCAACCTTAACTGCCTCAGAGAAAAGATGCTCTCTTCTTTGTATTTCCTGATTTAAGTTATATTTTTCAGTGAAATCTCGAAATACCATGACTGCACCATATATATTGTCTTCTTCATCTCTAATAGGGGCTGCACTATCTGCAATCTGGTATTCACTGCCATCTTTTGAAATTAATTTTGTATGGTTAGCAAGGCCCACGATTTTTCCTTCTTCAAATACTTTTTCTATAGGATTTTTGACTTTTTCATTTGTTTTCGCATTAACAATCCTAAATACTTTCTTTATATCTTTACCTTCGGCTTCTTCAAAATCCCAACCGGTTAATTCTTCAGCTATTTTATTCATTTTAGTTACTTGACCTTCTCTATCAGTTACAATTACGGCATCGCCGATTGAATTTAAAGTGATAGAGAGAAATTTATTATTTTCTTTTATTTTTTCTTCCTGTTTAACACTATTGATTACATTGCTTACTCTTTCTGAAGTGTCTTCTAAAAGTTCAAACTCTTCTTTTAAAAATGGAGTATTGTTATATTCCTCTGGATGTTGATTTAAATAACAGACTTCTAATTCGCCTACTTTTTCTCCTTTTATCTCAATATTGGTCCTTTGAGACCACTTTGTCTTTTGAAAGTTATCTGTTTTGAATTCACGATCTTTGTACTTGATACGGGCACAGGTGTCTTCGGGATACTGCCAGGTAGGAGGAATTATATTAACAATCTCTTCTAAAGTCTGGTTTAAGCGTATGTCTGGATCATCTATTACTTTTGATATTTTAAAAAGTCCTCTTAACTCTTTAACCCTTTCTTTCAGGGCAGTATTTTTGTTTCTTAGTTGGTTAGAACTTGCTATTATGTAGAATGCAGCAATAATTACTGTAAAAACTTCTATTAAATAATTGCCTAATTCAATATGAAGATTATATAAATCCTGAACACCTAATGTTATTACAGCAAAGATTGTTGAAAAGATAGCACCATTTTTCCCATATTGAAAACTGGCAAATATCACAAATAGAATAATAAGGGGTTCTATCATTTCTATTCTCACAGTTAAAGCTAAAAACAAAATTATTAAAGCTAAGATATAGCCGGTGTATTTATAATTTAAAATTTTTCTTAGTGTGTTTTTCATTTTTTCTTTCTTCATTAATATAACATCTCCTAAATTTTAGCAATTTGATTTCAATTATCATATTTATATATATTATACATATTTAATATTAATGCGCCATATCCTGTTTAAATGCTAAAATACTTTTAAGATAATAAAAAGGCCAACTCCATGTATAGCTATGAAGTTGGCCTTATTTGTAATTAATTAATTTATAAAAATAAAATTATCCTCTTCTATGTTGTTTTATCTTTTCAAAAGCATCCTGGATTTGCTTGAACTTCTGTTCAGCAAATTCCTTATATTCTTCTGGCAGACCTTTGCCGATAACGTTATCAGGATGGAAATCTTTAACCTTTTCTCTATATTTCTTCTTAATTTCACTCATCTTAGCATCTGGTGAAACTTCTAGAATTTTATAATACTTTTCAATGGAATCTGCACTTGTTTGATCATAGCGAGCTAAAATACTTTCATACTGGCTGTCACTAATATTAAAGATCTCTTTGGTTCTTTTTATATAACTTTTTTCTTTACCGTGAAATTCATTATCTGCTACCGCAACTCTCATTAAAAGGTCTAGCATACTTATAAGTAAAGTTCTTTCCTGTCTAAAGTGATTATAAAACTGATGGGCAAAGTCTTCAAAACTGTCATTGCTTCTTTTGGCTTCATCAAATATTTCAATAGCCAGTTTACGTGCCCTTTCATCTAATTGCAGTTCATTTCTCACAAAGTTATCTACGACCTGTATCTCAGATTTGGTTACAGATCCATCAGCCTGTGCAAACTTGGCCAGCATTGAAAAAGTAGTAGTAAAAAATATCATGTT
>CAZXRH010000070.1:0-12062 GCA_964642575.1 uncultured Halanaerobiales bacterium | reverse complement strand
CTGATAATTCGAAAGTTTATGGAAGACCTTTTAAAGAAATATTTAAAGAAGCTGACCTTGATTTTTATAATGTTCCTAAAGAATTATTTTCACCGGCTTCAGTTACCTTTGTCAATCAAAAAAGTGGTAATATCTTTAAAGCAGGTGGTTTTAATATAGAAGTTTTAGAAAAATCTTTTACAGATACAATTAATAATTAACTGGTTAGGAGGAAAAAACATGGATGTTAAAGATAAAGTGGTATTTATAACAGGAGGAGCTTCTGGTATTGGCAAAGCAAGTGGTTTAAAACTAGGCAAAAACGATGCTAAAGTTGCTCTCTGTGATATTGATAAAAAGAATGGTAAAGAAGCTGAAAAAGAATTTTTAGAACAGGGCATTGAAGCTGAATTTTTTCATTGTGATGTGACAAATGAAAAATCAGTTAAAAATGCAGTAGATCAGGTAGTGAATAAATGGGGAAAAATTGATGTTGCTTTTCTTAATGCAGGTATAGAAGGTCCGAACAATAAGATCACAGATATAGATTATTCGGATTGGAAAAAGACTTTTGAAATCAATGTTAATGGAGTATTTTTATGTGCCAAAAATATTTTGAAAATTATGGAAAAACAGGGTAAAGGCAACATAATAATTACCAGTTCAAATTTAGGTATGTCCGCTTTACCCAATAAGGCAGCCTACTGTTCAACTAAAGGTGCTTTAATTATGCTTGGTAAATCAATTGCAGTGGATTACAAAAATGAAGATATTAGAGCAAATATAATTTGTCCAGGTCCTGTTAAAACTCCACTGGTTACCAGTAGATGGGAAGAGATTGAAGACCCTAAAAAAAGAGCCGAAGTAAAAGAAGCAATACTTAATATACCACAACTTATGGAAGTTAAAGAAGTAGTAAATACAGTTCACTTTTTAGCTTCTGATGCATCTCAAGCTTATAATGGTGAAACCTTTGTTATTGACAAGGGTGCTCAAGCAGAACTAGTGGAATAAAAGGAGTGCTTATGTAAAATGGATAATAAAAGTGCTAATTTAGATATTCTTATCAAAAATGCTAAAGTAATTACGATGAATGAAAATGAAGATATTATTGAAAAGGGTTTTGTTGGTATAAAAGATAATCAATTAGAATATATAGACTATATGGATAATATAAAAGAAGAAATAACAGCTGATAAGGTTATAGATGCAGATCAAAAAATTGTCTTTCCCGGCCTAATTAATACTCACAGTCATGCTTATCAAATCCTTTTAAAAGGCTTAGGAGCCGATTTAAAATTAATGGACTGGGTCCAGGTCGTTGTAGCTCCTTATAGTCAAAAGATAACCCAAGAAATCAATTATTATGCCGCTTTATTAGTAGCATTAGAATCACTTCAGTCTGGTTGTACGACTGTGGCTGATTTCTTTTATGCACATCATAAACCAAAATTAAGTGATGGAGTTATTGAAGGCTTAATGGATATGGGAATACGTGGTGTGATGATTAGGAACTTTCATGATTGTGGTGTTGAAAATGGTATACCAGAAAGTTATTTAGAAACCCCTGAAGAAGCATTTTTAGATGTTGATCGTTTAATTAATAAATATGAAGAAGATTCAAATGGAATGATGAAAATTTGGACTGGCCCCGGTGTTACCTGGGGAATATCTAAAGAAGGTCTTGAAGCAACAGTTGAATATAATAAAAGCCGAAATATTCCTTATTCAATTCACCTTTTAGAAACTGAAGATGATAATAAACACACTTTGCAAAAGTATAATAAAAAGGCAGTTGAACTAATGGATGAAGTGGGTTTTTTAACCCCGGATCTCTTAGCTGCTCACTGTGTTAAATTAACTGATGAGGAGTGTAAAATTTTAGGTGACAATGGTGTAAATGTAGCCTATAATGCAGCTTCTAATATGTATTTAGGTTCAGGTATACCACCTATAATAAAATTAAAAGAAGCAGGGGCAAAAATCAGTTTGGGAACTGATGGAGCTGCTAGTAACAACTCTATGGATATGATAGAAACCCTAAAATTAAGTGCATTATTACAAAAAGTTTCTTATGAAAAACCCAATATTATATCTGCAGAAGATGTTTTAAGGATGTCTACCATCGAAGCAGCTAAGTCTTTAAAATTGGAAGAAGAAGTTGGTTCTCTGAAAGAAGGTAAAAAAGCCGACCTGTTTATCTTTAATCCAGAGAATCCAAAAAGTTTTCCTTTACATGACTCAGTCGCAACCTTAGTTTATTCATCAAGTATTGAAAATGTAGAAACAACCATAGTAAATGGTAAAATTCTTTATGAGAATAAAGAGTTTAAAACCAAATATGATAAAGAATATATATATGATAAGATTAATAATCTAATGCGAGATTTTATTAAAAATAATTGAGGTGTATTTTATGTTTTTAACGGCGTACATAGATTTAAGCAATCAAAAAGTTGATGTTTTTGAGAGTCCAAAAGAAACAGTAGAGAAGTTTTTGGGTAGTCGTGGTTATGCAGCCAAGCTTCTATATGATAATGTATCACCTGATGTGAAACCTTTTGATCCTGAAAACTTATTAATATTTTCAACGGGTCTCTTTACAGGTACTGCCTGGCCTACTTCTGCACGTTTTACTGTAACAGCTAAATCACCTGCCACTGAAGCTTATGGTTATGCAAATTCAGGTGGGTTTTTTGGGCCTGAATTAAGAAGAGCGGGTTTTGATGCTGTAGTTATTAAAGGAAAAGCAGATCAACCGGTTTACCTTCATATTGATGATGAAGATATCACTATAAAGTCAGCTGAAGAACTTTGGAATCAAAAAGTAACAGAAGTAAGTGAAAAATTAAAGAAAAAACATCGAAAAGGAAGGGTAGCTTGTATAGGCCCTGCTGGAGAAAACTTAGTGCGTTTTTCATCTATAATGGTTGATGAAGGCAGAGCGGCTGGTCGCTGTGGTTTAGGAGCTGTAATGGGTTCTAAAAAACTCAAAGCAGTTGTAGTGCAAGCATCTGAAAAAGTTAAGTTTAATGATGACTTTAAAATGACTGCTATTAAAAAGGCTAAAAAGTTAAAAGATCATCCTTCTGCTGTTGATTATAGAGAATGGGGTACTCCCATTTTAATCAACTTTAAAAATCATCGGGGAGATTTACCTGCCAAAAATCATCAAGAAGTACAGGTTAAAGACCAAAACAAAATTAATGCTCAGGCTTTAGATGAATATGTATATAAAAATACAGGTTGTTATGCCTGTCCGATAAGATGTTCAAGACATGCCAAAGTAGAATCTGGGCCCTATCAATGTGATACTGAGGGTCCCGAATATGAAACCATTGATTCTTTTGGACCAATGGTTGGTAATGATGATATGGAAATGATCATTTATGCCAATAAAATCTGTGATGAAAATGGTATTGATACAATTTCCTCAGGAGTAGTTATTGCTTTTGCTATGGAGTGTTATCAAAAAGGTTATCTAAGAGATTTAGATTTAGACTTAAGCTGGGGTAATAAAGAATCTATAATTAAATTACTCCAAATGATCATTAATAGAGAAGGAATCGGAGATATTTTAGCTGAAGGTGTTATGCGTGCTAGTGAAAAGATAGACCCCGCTACTAAAAGTTTTGCCCTACATGTTAAAGGTTTAGAAACACCACAACAGGAACCACGCACTAATCGTGGATTAGCTTTAGGACACGCGACTTCTAATCGAGGAGCAGACCATCTATATGGGCTTTCTACTATTGACCAGACCCAAAATGAAGCCATTGCTAAAAAATATTTCCCAGAGAGTGATTCTGATATATTAGATGTTTTCTCACAGAAGTATAAACCTGAGATGCTTAAATTTACAGAAGAATTTTCAGCAGTAACAGATGCTTTAGGGATCTGTAAATTTTCTACCCTGGAGGGATATGCTTTAGAACCAGAAGATATTACCGAAGGATTAAATAAATTTGATGAAAGTTTTAATTATGATTTTGAAACTCTAATGGAAGTTGGAGAACGTATTATTAACTTAGAAAGAATGTATAATTACCGCCATGGACTAACACGTGAAGATGATATATTACCGGAAAGATTCTTAAATGAGCCGGTAGATGTTTATAAAGAAGAAGATGGTGTATTAATTGATGAAGTTTATAAGGAAAATTTAACAGTAGAACTAGATGAAATGTTAGATGAATATTACAAGATAAGAAATTGGACTGAAAATGGTATTCCAACCCCAGAAAAATTAAAAGAACTTAAGTTACAATCAATAATTCAGGATAAATAGGAGGTAATTTGCATATGAAACCAAAAGAAATCTTATTTGAAACCTTAGAAGGAAATAAATCAGAAAGAACTCCCTGGGTACCTTTTGTGGGTTGTCATGGAGGTAAACTAATTGATGTAGAAGCTGAGACCTATTTAAAAAATGATGATTTATTGGTTCAAGGAATTTCAAAGGCAATTAAACTTTATGAACCTGATGGTATACCTGTTATATTTGATTTACAAGTAGAAGCCGAAATATTAGGTTGTGACTTACAGTGGAACAAAGATAATCCACCTACTGTAGTTGGCCACCCATTGAATGAAGGAAAGACTTTAGATGATCTTCAGATTCCTGAAAAAGATGAAGGAAGATTTCCTACAATTTTAAATGCTATGAATAGAATTAATGATGAATATGGTGATGATATTGGGTTATATGGACTTATCACAGGTCCCTTTACTTTAGGACTTCATTTGATGGGTTCTAGTATCTTTATGGAAATATTTGATAACCCGGACAATGTAATTAAATTAATGAACTTTACAAAAGAAGTAGCTAAAAAGACAGCTGAGTTATATATTGAAGCTGGTATGGATGTGATTGCTGTAGTAGATCCGATGACTTCTCAAATATCACCAACTGATTTTGCTAAGATTGTGAAGCCAGCTGTAAAGGAAGTTTTTGAATACATCAATGAGTGTGGAGCTTATTCTTCCTTTTTTGTTTGTGGTAATGCTAAACAAAATATTGAAGAGATGTGTAAAAGTAATCCTGATAATATTTCAGTTGATGAGAATATTCCTCTCGATTATGTCAGAGATATGAGCAAAAAATATAATATATCTTTTGGAGGCAATATGGAACTGACCACAGTTTTACTAATGGGTTCAACTCAAAAATCTAAACAACATGCTTTAGAATGTATGGATATTGGAGGAGAAGAGGGATATATTTTATCACCAGGTTGTGATATTGCCTATGATACTCCAGTTGAAAATATTCAGGCGGTCAGTGAAGTAGTTCATAATAAAGAGGCTTATGATTTAATGGAAGATTTTGAAGAGCTAACAGAAGAAGAAATTGATATTGAATTACCTGATTATGAAAAAGAGGATAAAGTCTATATCGAAATATTCACCCTAGATTCAAAATCTTGTGCACCTTGTCAGTATATGGTTAATTCTGTTTATGAAGCAATATCAGATGAGATGAAAGCAAAAGTAGATTTAAAAGAATATAAAATTAAAGAAAAAGAATCTGTGGCCAGAATGAAAAAACTCAATGTAGAAAGCATACCATCTGTTTTAATTGATGGTGAGTCAAAATATCAGGGTACTCCCAATAAACAAGAACTACAAGAAGATATTATTAAGAAAATTGAGGAAAAATCATAATAACAATTATAATATATTAAGTAAAGGAGAATAAAATGTATAACTCATCCCCCAAAACAGACTTATATCTCATTACCGGATTTTTAGGTTCTGGGAAAACTACTCTTTTAAAAAGGTTGTTAAGAGATTTTTCTGAGATTAACGTAGGAGTTATTGTAAATGAATTTGGAAAGATTGGGATTGATGGTAAATTAGTTGAAAGAAAAAATATGGATTTAATTGAAATTAATAATGGATCAATTTTTTGCAGCTGTCTTGAAAATACATTTATCAAGGGATTAATCGATCTTTTAGATTATAATTTAGATAAAATATTTGTAGAGACTTCTGGTGTATCAGCTCCAACAAATTTAGATAAAATTATTGAGGTAACAAAAAATTTAATTGATAAAGAGTTTAATTACAAAGGGAGTATATGTATAGTTAATGCCAATAATTTTTTGAAATTAATCAATACCTCACAGGCCGTAGAAAGGCAGATACTATTTAGTGATTTAATTATTGTTAATAAAAATGATCTAGTAGATGAACATAAAATAAAAGAAGTTAAAAATAAGATAGAGAAATTAAATCAGTTTGCTAAAATTATAAGCACTAGTTACTGTGATTTTGATTTAGATACTATAGATAATAAAATAGCACTTGATAATGGTTTAATTAAAGAAAACAAGCCAAAAGAAACAATAAATAAAAAAAGTAACCGTCCTTTTACTTATTCCTTTCAGTTTAAAGGTACAATATCAAAAGATGGTTTGGTAAAATTTTTTAAAGATATTTCAGATAATATTTTTCGAGCAAAAGGTTTTGTCCATACTATTGAGGGATGGTTTTATGTTGATTTGATAGGAGAAGAAGTAAATTATAATAAGGTTAAAAGTAAAAGAGATAATTCTGAATTAGTAATGCTTTCTACTGAGCAAACGGATATAACGGACTGGGTTCAAATGAAATGGGAATATTATAAATAAAAAAAGGTTCTTCACCGATGTTTTGGTGAAGAACCTTTTTACGTTCTTTATATTGCTTATATTACTTTATAGTTTTATTGTAACATCTGCATTTTCTCTTAGTTTACTTACAAATTCATTCCATTCTGTATTTCTCTTTTCATTAGCTAGTTGCTGTCTAATACTATCTTTTACTTCTTTTAATGGTCTAACTCCTGCTTCCTTTTTATCATGGACTTTAATTAAATGGTAACCATATTTTGTCTTAACAGGACCACTTACTTCACCTTTACTTAGATTAAAGGCCACTTTATCAAATTTTTCGGAAATTTGTCCTTTAGTTATAAATCCTAAGGAACCACCTTTATCAGCATAAGGTCCTTCAGAATGTTCTTTAGCCATATCAGCAAAATTATCTCCATTGTTTATCTTTTCTTTAATAGAATTAATCTTTTCTTTAGCAGCACTTTCTTCTTTATTATTTGTTTTAATCAAGATCTGACTTGCTTCAATTCGTCTATCTACCTGGAACTGCTTTTTGTTATTATTATAATACTCTTCAATACTTTCTTCACTAACAGTTACATCACTTGTAACCTGTTTACGTAGTTCATTAATTAGAAGTTTATCTTGATTTCTTTGTAAGAATACTTCTTTATATTGATCTAGTGATTCGATTCCCTGTTTTTGTAAAGCCTGTTCAAGTTGAGAATCATTTAACTGATTTTGTTGTTTAATACTTTGAATATGTTGTTGGAATAACTGATCTTTTTTACTTTGACTTAAACTTATATCGCGGCTTTTTGCTTCCTGGATAATTAAACGCTGTCTAATTAAATCCTGCAGTTTATTTTCTCTATACTTATTTAATAACTTTTTGCCGGGATCACTTTGTAAAATTACCTGAGCAAAATCTTTATTTTGTCTATAGATACGCATAATCAGCTGATTAGTGCCAGCAAATTGATTAAGCTGTTTAACTGTTACCTCATTACCATTAATAACTGCTGCAACTTTTTGTTTTTGATTTTGTTGAGTATTTAAATTAGTAGTGCCTTGATTATCATCTTGAGCTATTGCCCCCATTGGTATAGCAAAGAGAAGAAAAAGTGCTAAGGTCATTGAAAGAATCTTTTTTGAATTCATTATTTGCTTTCACTCCTTTGTGTTGATTTTTTTAATATGATTATTATTGTTATTATATATATATGAAAGAATGGGTTCTGAAATCAATTGTTTTTCAGAACCCATTTTATTTTAACTAATAGTTAACTAAGTTAATTGACATGTGTTAGAACTGACTTGAAATATCAGCTGGTTTTTTAGCAATTTCGGCAAATAGGATTTCAGAAGTGCCTTCGCGAATTACTTTAATCATAACAGTATCACCGATTTCAGTATCATTTATAATTTGAGATACATCATCAAGTTTTTTAATTGGTTGTTTATCAATTTCTTTAATTATATCATACTGCTGGATACCAGCTTGTGCAGCGGGGCTATCTTCCATTACTCTATGAACCATTACTCCCTCTTTATTTTCAAGTTCAAAATAACTTTGGACTTGATCAGTAACTGGTCCGTAAACAATACCTAACCAGGGTCGTCTAATTTCACCATCGGTTTTTAGATCTTCAATATATCCTTTAACCTCATTAATTGGAATAGCAAAACCAATACCTTGACCTCTTGCACTTACAGCTGTATTAATTCCAATTACTTCTCCATCGATATTAAGGAGAGGTCCACCACTATTACCAGGATTAATTGCTGCATCGGTCTGGATTAGATTTTTATAGGTTCTGGAAGGTCCACCTTGAGTTGGAACTTGAATAGGTCGGCCGAGAGCGCTTACAACACCTGTTGTAACTGTGTGGCTTAAGCCAAAGGGGTTACCTATTGCTATAACCCAATTACCGGGTTTTAGAGTACTTGAATCGCCTAATGGTATAGGATTTAAATCTTTATCAACGTCTACTTTTAAAATAGCTAAATCTAAGTCATATTCTGCCCAAACTACTTCAGCTGGGACAGGTTCATCAAAACCATTGATTGTAATATTAATTTCAGAAGCATTATGAACTACATGTTCGTTAGTTATTACATATCCGTCTTCAGAGATGACAAAACCGCTTCCATAGCCTTCACGTACTTTAGGTTGTTGTTCTGGAAGTTGTTCTCCAAAGAAATATTCATAAAAATCTTCATCATAATAATATGGTAGTTGACCATCTTGTACTTTTATTTTAGAAGTTACTTTGACAACACCGGGATCAACTTGTTCAGCAATTTGACTAAATTGATTACTGATTTGGGTAGGACTAGGGGTATCATCTGATTGTGCTAAAGTGCCTGTTGAAATTAACCCTACTAATAATGCCGCTGTTATCAAGAGTAAAAGTGACTTTGGAAAGGATTTAATTTTTTTCATTTTTTATTTCCCTCCTTACAGTTCCCAGTAAAAATTATATAATGTTTTTATCTTTCATGCTATAAATCAATATATAAGCCAAATGTAAGAGAAATATGAGAAAAGATTAAAAAAATGTGTGAATTAATTAAAAAAGTGATTTTGAGTTGCACATAAATATTGGTAATAAAGTATAATAAAAACTTGATAACAATTTATTGATAATTATTATCATTTATGCTATATTAAAAAGTAGAACACTTTTAAGACTATATAAGGAGGGAATAAATTATGTTAAAAGTTGGCGCAAAGGCCCCAGATTTTGAAGGACAGGCCTTTCACAATGGTGATTTCAAAAAAGTTAAGTTATCTGATTTTGAAGGACAATGGAGAATAGTTTGTTTCTATCCAGGCGATTTTACTTACGTCTGACCAACTGAATTGTCGGCAGTTGCCGTCAAGTATGATGAAATTAAAGATTTAGGTGCTGAAGTTATTGCAGTAAGTACAAATAGTATTCAGTCACATAAAATTTGGAATGAGGTTGAACTATCAAAAATGGTAGATGGTGGAATTCCTTATCCTATGGTTTCTGATTCTGCTGGTAAGATCGGTAGAAAATATGGAGTATATGATGAAGAATCCGGTGTTGATGTTCGTGGTAGATTTTTAATTGATCCCGATGGAGTACTACAGGCCATGGAAGTTCTTACTCCCCCTGTAGGAAGAAATGTGGAAGAACTTATTAGACAATTACAGGCTTTCAAACATGTTAGAGAAACAGGAGAGGCTACTCCTTCTGGCTGGAGACCTGGTAAGCCAACCTTAAAACCCGGAAAAGAATTAGTCGGAAAAGTGTGGAAAGAATGGCAACCAGATAATGCATTTAATGAATAAAATATATAAAACAAGGGGCTCTTTTTTAGAGCCCTTTTTACTATATTAAGCAGGAAAATGATATACTAAAAAGAAGTAATTAATATAACAAGCATTCATGGAGGTTATTCAAATGGCAAAGAGTAGTGATGAGCGAACTTTTAAAGCCCAAACAATAGAACAGACCAATTTATTAACTGATCCTTTTGGTTTAACTGTCCTGTCCACTTTAGATGCTGATAAATATATTTCAGCAGAAGAAATAGCTGAAGAGTCCGGGGAAGAGCTAAATTTGATCAAAGAATACTTAGAGCTTTTTATAAATGAAGATATGATTAAATCAAAAGAAGAAGATGGTAAATTAAAGTATGCTAAAATGTCTGAATACTATAGTTTTTCACCAGAACTTTTATCTATGATACCTGAACAAATACAGGATCATATTATTTTTGGATTATTACATGCTCTTCAGGGCGATTATTATGACCTATTGAAGTTAGCTAAAGAACATGATAATTTAGACCAAGCTTTAGAAAAAGCTGGTTATCCTGAACCTAAAAAAAGATTAGATTTGGTTATGGGCAGAATTTATATTAAGGAAGAAGATATGGATGAAATGGAGAGTTATATAAAGAAAGTATTTAAAAAATATTCCGAGATTCCTGAGGATGAGGATGAAGAAGATTATCTTGCTTTTGATTTAAATTTCTTTATGAAACCTTATATTGCAAGTTTCATGAAAAAGATACAAGACGAGTAAATTAATGAAAAAAGAATTATAAATACCAAAAAGTCCTCAACTAAGAGGACTTTATTTATTGGTATTAAATTATTTTTTGACTAAGATATTTCCTGTTTTTTCTTGTTTTTATTATCATACATTAAATTATCAGCATTTTCTATAATATCTTTTGAGCTTAAATCGGTATCAGGTGTTATTTCCTTTACACCATAACTGAAATCAATCCGTATATCTTCTTTATTTAGATGTTCATTAATTTCATTTTTAATTCTAGATATAATTTCTACTGCAGTTTCTTTTTCACATTCAGATAGAATAAAGATAAATTCATCCCCACCAAAGCGGCAAATATAATCATCTTCTCTGATAACATTTAAAAAGATTGTACTAATTTTTTTAAGTACTTTATCTCCATATTGATGTCCATGTTGATCATTTATATCTTTAAAATTATCTAAGTCAATAAAGACAAGAGAAGAGACCGTTTTATTTTGTTTAACTAAAGCAATTTCTTTTTTTAATATTGAATAAAGTGATTTTCTGTTATAGGTATTTGTTAAAGCATCTTTAAGTGAAAAAGATGAATTTTTTCTTAAATCTTCAATAGCTTCTTCCATATCATTAATTACTTCATGTTGAGAAAAGTATTTCTCAATTCCTAAATAAAAGTAATAATTTACCGAGATAATAAATGTGAAGTAGATAAACCTATGCAGATGTGGTTCCATTTGTCCTAAGTAGATCGAAATACCCATATATAAAGCGAAATAATAAACGGTTAATCCCTTTATTAACTGTTTATTAGTTGAAAAAGCTCCAAAGACTAACTGCGAAGAGACCAACCATACGATAAAATAGTCTCCATAACCAGACCAGGCAAAGAAAACACTCTCCATAATTAAAAATACAAATAGAATTTTGGTGATAAGCGACATTCTTTCATAATCTTTTTTCATGAAAAAGACTAAAAACAAATAAAAACTGATTGAAATAATTCTAAGAATTATCAGATCTGAAATAGATTGATTAAAGACAAAAAATGAAATTATCATTTCAGTAATAATAACAGCAAAGACCGCATATAGGATCATTTGCATCAAAAAGTATTTGAAATCAATATAATTATCAAAACTGAGATATTTGTCTTTAAGAAAGTTAAAATTCATATTTTCCATCTCCTGCTATAAATTGTATAATAACTGTATATTAAAAACTATTCAATATTTTATTGGAGATTCCTGCCATTACAATAATAATATCTAATACATAGTAATCTTAGTAGTAGAATTTTATTATATTTATATAGATTTGACTTGTTAATTAAAAAGCAAACATCGTTAAACCCCTTGACATTATAGGGAAAAGATGTTAGTATATAAAACGTTGAACTTAGGGGCCATTAGCTCAGTCGGTAGAGCACCTGACTTTTAATCAGGTTGTCGGA
>CAZXRH010000069.1:0-12091 GCA_964642575.1 uncultured Halanaerobiales bacterium | reverse complement strand
AAAATTACTACAAGGATATTTTTAATTGGATTATAAATAAAAATATCATGTTAGACTAATATATAATATTAAGTGCTTTACATTTATAATTACCATGAGCGCTAAAAGTTTTTAAAATATTTTCTTTATAGTATATAATCTATATAAACTGAGGAGGAAAACTTAATGGATGCATTTCTACTTGTCATATTTATTATTGTAGGTGTTGCTGGGTTAATTTTTCAGGTGGAGGCCGGTGTTTTTATTGGCCTTAGTTTAGCCCCCTGGCAGATAATTAAACTAGAATTGGGCAAAAAAATAAGTCTTTATGTTATCATTCTCTCTACAATAATAGGAAGTATCTACTTTATTTCAATATCAAGATGGCTGTTATTTTTACTCTATTTATTAGTAGAGTCATATAATTATTGGGGATACAAAAAAACATATTCCTAAATCACTTGACTTTTCAGCTCAGTGTGATATAAGTTATAAATATAGAGAGTAATGATCAAACAAAAAATTAATTATATATAAATTGCAAATGTAACAAGGAGGTAATCAGATATGCCAACATATTTATATGAGTGTGGTAATTGCGGTAGATTTGAGGAATTTCAAAAAATTACTGATGATCCTTTACAAGAATGTCCGGAATGTGGGGAAGATGTTAAAAAAATCATTGGATCCCCCGGAATTATTTTCAAAGGTTCGGGTTTTTATTCAACAGATAATAAAAACGGTAAATCTACAGTAAAAAATGGAGCTAAAAAGAACAAAAATGAAAGTTCTGAAAAAACCGCTAAGTCGGGTAAATTAGATGATAGCGAAAAAGCTTCATAAAATAGTTTGACAAAGCAATTGATATTTGTTAATGTTTATAATGGTTCAGCTGGTATGTGCTTCACATATTTGTCTGGACCTTTTTGTTTGCTCATTAAAAATCAGGGGAGGAAGCAATATGTCTAAGATAGAAGTAAGAAATTTATATAAAATATTTGGTAAGAATCAGCAAAAAGCAATAGAGATGCTTAAAGATGGTGCGACTAAAGAAGAAGTTTTAGAAAAAAACAACAGCACTGTTGGTGTAAATGATGCTAGTTTTGACGTGAAAGAAGGCGAGATTTTTGTCATAATGGGTCTATCTGGTAGTGGTAAGTCCACACTGCTTAGATGTGTAAATAGACTGATTGAACCCACCGCAGGTTCAATTAAAGTTGATGGTCAAGAGGTGCGGGATTTTGATAAAGAAGAGTTAAGAAGTTTTAGAGAAACTGAATTTGGAATGGTTTTCCAAAACTTTGCTCTTTTACCTCACAGAACAGTATTGGAAAATGCAATGTTTGGACTAGAAATACAGAATATAGAAGAAGAGGAAAGGATTCAGAGAACCAAAGAAGCTCTCGAATTAGTAGGGCTTGATGGTTGGGAAGATCAATATCCTGAACAATTAAGTGGTGGAATGCAGCAAAGAGTTGGTTTAGCTCGAGCATTAGCAGTCGACCCCGAGATTCTGCTAATGGATGAACCATTTAGTGCCTTAGATCCCCTGATTAAAAAAGAAATGCAGAATAAGCTCTTGGATTTATATGAAGAGATGGAAAGAACTATTCTCTTTATCACTCATGACTTAGATGAAGCATTAAAGCTTGGGGATCGGATAGCAATTATGAAAGAAGGTAAAATTATTCAGGTTGGAGACCATGAAGAAATCTTGACCAATGCAACTAATGAATATGTAGAAGAATTTGTGGAAGATGTTAATCGTTCTCGTGTCCTTACTGCTAGAGATATAATGAGTAATCCAGTAGAATTATTATATCCACAGGATGGACCACGGACTGCTCTGCATAAGATGAAAAACAATGAATTGGAAAGTATTTTTGTTGTCGATCGGGACAAAAAATACAAAGGTATTGTTTATCTGGAAGATGTTGTTAATTTAATTAACAATAATGATAGAGAATTTAAGGATATCATTAAAGACATTGATCCTGCTGACCCAGAAGAAAATTTAAGAGAATTATTTGGTCACATTGCTGATCTTAATGCTCCATTACCTGTATTAAATGATAACAACAAGTTAATTGGAGTTATTGTCAAGACAAATGTTTTAGCCAATCTAGCTTCAGAAGGACAATATGATGAAAATTAAGATTGTAAAAAAGTAAGGAATAAAAGAAGATCGTAAAAAATTACTCTAGGAGGGTTTTTTACAAAATGAAAAAACTATTATCAATTCTATTAGTATTAGTATTTACTTTCTCTTTAGTAAGTGTTGGTGCAGGCAATGTACAAGCGCAATCTGATGATACAATTGACTTTGGCTATGTTCAATGGCCCGGTGTAACAGTAAAAACTCATGTTGCTAAAAGAGTATTAGAATATTTAGGATATCAAACAAGTATGACCAGTGGATCACAGGCTATCGTATTTAAAGGTATGGATACCGGAGATCTAGATGTTTTCCTAGGTAACTGGATGCCTACCATGAAAATCCACTTTGATAAATATAGTGAAAAAGGTACTGTTAAAAATGTAAGAGTTAATCTACACGATGTTGTATATAAAACAGCTGTACCTGAATATGTATATAATGCTGGTGTAAAATCATTTGAAGATCTAAATGAACATGCTGATAAGTTCAATAAAACAGTTTATGGTATTGAACCAGGTAATGAAGGTAACCTTATCATCAAAAAAGCAATTGATAATAACACCTATAACCTAGGTGAATGGAACTTAAAAGCTAGTAGTACAGCCGGTATGCTTTCTGCAGTAAAAAGAGCTGTAAATAATGAAGAATGGATTGCTTTCAATGGCTGGAAACCACACTATATGAATGTTATGTTTGATATTAGGTATTTAGATGATCCAGAAGGTATCTGGGGTAGTGGTGAAAGAGTCTTAACTGTTGTCAGAACAGGTTTTGAAGAAGAAAATCCAAATGTATATAAGTTCTTGGAACAGTTTAAAGTAACTGCTCCAATGCAGAATCAATGGATAGATATGTATAAAAGACAAGAAATGGATCCACAAGAAGTTGCTGAAAAGTGGATAGCTAATAACCTTGATGTTGTTGATCAATGGGTATATGGCGTAGAATCTACTGAAGGAGAAATGGCAAGAAAAGTTATTGCTTCTCAAGTAAGCAAATAAATAGATTTGTTTTGTAATTAGATATAAATTGTATTAATTATAAAACTAGCGGCATTCACTTGTAGAATGCCGCTAGTAAAATATGTCTGTAAAGGAGGTTGATGACAGTTAATAATATAATACAGTTATTAACCACTAAAATACCATTAGGTAGTTGGATTGAAAACCTAGTAAACTTTCTAATAAATAATTTCAGTGGACCTCTTGATGGTTTTGCTAATATAATTGAGTGGATGGTTAATAACTTTGAAGCAATTTTAAGTTATCCCCATCCTCTAATAGTAATAGCAATTATTGCTTTAGCTGCCTGGAAACTTAAAAATTATAAATTATCAATATTTGTAGCCTTAGGTTTAGGTTTAGTCCTTAATATACAAATGTGGAGCCCGTTAATAACTACCTTAGCATCTATTATTACTTCAGTGGTTGTAGCTTTAGTTATTGGTATTCCAATTGGCATATTAAAAGCTCATATTAAACCAATAGACTATATTACACGTCCAATACTGGACTTTATGCAGACTATACCTCCATTTGTATACCTAATTCCTGCTTTAATGTTCTTTGGATTAGGAACGGTTTCTGGAGTAATTGCTACAGTTGTTTTTGCAATCGCTCCTCCGATTAGATTAACTTATCTAGGTATCAAACAGGTCGATGAGGAATTAAAGGAAGCTGGCCATGCATTTGGAGCCAATTGGTGGCAGATATTAACCAAAATTGAGCTGCCGGGAGCTATGCCTTCAATAATGATGGGTGTTAATCAGTGCATTATGCTTTCCCTATCCATGGTTGTTATTGCAGCTATGATCGGTGCAGGTGGACTTGGTAAACCTGTCTTAAGGTCACTTTCTGTTGTTGATATTGGATTAGGTTTTGAAGCAGGCTTAGGTGTAGTAATAATAGCGATGGTATTAGATAGAATGTTTGGAAGAGACTAATTAAAAATTAAATTTATGATACTAAAATAATCTGTCCTTAGTAAGGGCAGATTTTTTTGTAGCTATCTAATTTTTTTCAAATAAGGATTAATTATCAAATTTGCTTGTAATTCATTGAATAAAAAAATCAGCTATGCTATTATTAATTCAACATTAAATAATACAATGGAAATTAGGTGAGTTTATGGCTAAAAATGTAGTTGCAGTGAACAGATGTGAAGATTATTCTGACCTTAATTTAAACAACGCTTTGGACCAAATTTTTGCAGATCTGGGTGGAATAGAAAACTTTGTTCAACCAGGTGATAAAGTAGTAATCAAACCAAATATGTTACTGGGTAAAAAACCGGAAGAAGTTGTCACAACAAATCCGGATTTAATAAGTCAGGTTATTAAAAGACTTAAAAAAATAGATTGTGAGATAGTGATTGGAGATTCACCCGGTGGCCCTTTTAATAAAAGTAGATTAAAAAACATTTACAAAAAAACTGGTTTTTATGAAATCGCTCAAACTGAAGATGTACAACTAAATTATAATACAGATTCTACGAAAGTATCATTCCCAGAGGGTTTTATAGTTAAATCTTTTGAAATTGCTGACTTCATTAAAGAAGCTGATGTTATTATTAATATGTCAAAGCTTAAAACACACTCTTTTATGAAGTATACAGGTTCTGTTAAAAATCTCTTTGGAACAATACCTGGTATGCAAAAAGCTGAATATCATTTACGAATGCCGGAAGCAGATAACTTTGCTCTGATGCTAGTTGATTTGGCCCGATTAATTGCTCCTCAGCTTAATATTATGGATGCAGTAGATGGTATGGAAGGAGCCGGTCCTTCAGCTGGTGAGAAAAGAAATTTTGGATATCTTATGGCCAGCCCATCTTGTTTTGCCTTGGATTTAGCCAGTACCTATCTTTTTAATATGGAACATAGTCAGGTACCAACTATAAAGCAAGCAGATATAAAAGGAGTAATTGGTAGTTTTGATGAAATTGAAGTAATAGGTGATAAGCTAATTCCAGCCGAAAATACTAAAGTACCAAAAATAAATAAATCTGATACCAGAAATGTAAAGGATTTACCACCACTAATCGCTAAGATAATAAATAAGCTTTTAAAACCACGCCCCGTATTTAATACCGAAGAATGTGTGCGCTGTGGTGACTGTGCAGCAAACTGTCCAGCCGAGGCTATTGAGTTAGATGACTATCCTGAGGTGGACCTGGAGGCTTGTATAAGGTGTTTTTGCTGTCAGGAACTGTGTTCATACGAAGCGGTTAATATTAAAAAACCCATATTAGGAAAACTATTCTTTAAATAAGGTTTGATGGTGAATAAAATGAATAATAAAGGCAAAAACATCTATACTACTTTAAAAAATTATAAGACAAAATACCTGAGATCTGATCTTTATTCTGGTCTCTCTGTGGCCACTTTATGTATACCTCAGAATATGGCTTATGCTTTAATTGCCGGTGTTAATCCTATATATGGACTATATACTTCAATTATATCACAGATCATTTCAACCATAACCGGCAAATCAAGTTATATTATTGTGGGCCCAACTAATTTAATGGCGATGGCAATCGCCAGTAATTTAAATTATGTAGCAGAAAACAACTATCTACAGATGGTTATACTATTAACTTTTTTGGTAGGTATTTTCCAGATCTTAGCTGGTTTATTCAAGTTAGGTAAATTAGTTCGTTATGTTTCACATCCAGTTATAATTGGTTTAACCTCGGGGGCAGCCATTATTATTGGAGTAGGTCAGATTAAAAATTTATTTGGAATTGAACTGATGAGAACCTATAATGTATTTACAGAGTTTTATCAGCTATTAATTAATTTAAATGATATCAATGTAATATCCTTATTGCTTGGAGTTACTACAATAATCATAATTTTAGTTATGGAACAGTCCAAACAAAAATTACCATCCTATTTATTAGGAGTCATTATCGTAACTATTATAACTATAGTTTTTGGTTTTGATGATTCCATTAATGTAATTGGAAAATTACAACTAGAAAACTTTCAAATAAGGATTCCCAATTTTAATGTAAATCAAATGTTTGGAATAGCCTCAAAAGCGTTAGCTGTTTCTATAGTAGGATTAATCCAGACTTTAGCAGTTGTTAAGTCTATCGCTGTTAGAGAAAATGAAGAGTTGGATATAAATAAAGAATTTATAAGTCAAGGTTTAATGAACTTCGGATTATCATTTTTTAATGGTTTTGCCAGTTCTGCTTCTTTTACAAATACTTATGCTAACTCTCAAAGTGGTGCCAAAACAAGAATTTCTGAACTTATTTCAGCTCTATCTATACTGATCTTCATCTTGTTTTTCAGCTTTTTTATAAAATTCATTCCGATTGCTTCTCTTGCTGGTTTAGTTTTAATTGTTGCCTATAAGATGATTAATTTTAAAGAAATGAAAGAATTAATCAAATCAACTAGAGCTGATACCTTAATATTTATCTTAACATTTTTAGCAACAGTTAGTTCTCCACGCATTGAATATGCTATCTATTTTGGGGTATTCTTATCTTTAATCTTGGTATTAAAGGATAGTACCAAAGCTAATGTAGGCCATTTAAAATATGAAGAAGAATCCCATGCTAAGATAGTACAAACAGTACCGGAAGAAATTGCTGATGATGAATATATAATATTAGACTTGGTAGGAGACTTTACATTCAGTGCAGCTGACAGTTTTAAATATGAGTTAGAACATGTTGCAAATGCTGGTTGTGGCTATATAATTCGAATCAGAAATATTGATAGAATTGATATAACTTCTATTAATGAATTAAAGAAATTTATAAACGAAGTTCATCATGAAGATAGAGAAGTACTACTTTCTGGTGTGAATCAAAAGAAATATAATATTTTAAAAGATTTAGGAATAATAGATATGGTCGGAGAAGATAATGTTTTCTTTGAAAAAGATATGATATTATCTTCTACAGTTAATGCTATTGAACAAGCGGAAGAGTTGGAAGAAAAGGGAGAAAGTAAAAATAATTAAAAGAAACAATCTTGAAGCAGGACAAACTTTCCGATTTTAAAACCATGAGTGGTTAAAGTTGATTTTGGAATATTAAGAAACTGACGGTGAATTATTATGAAAACTACAGGTCAAAATATTTTGCAAACAGTAAAAAGCTATAAAAAGAAATATTTGAGTTCAGATTTATCAGCTGGTATTTCAATAGCCGCTCTTTCAATTCCGCAAAATATGGCATATGCTCTTGTTGCAGGTATTAATCCCATCTATGGACTCTATACTTCTATAATTTCTAAAATAATTTCTACTCTTACTAGTCGATCAAACTATATAATAGTAGGCCCTACTAATCTTATGGCAATGGCCATTGCAAGTAACTTAAGTTATGTTCAGGATGATAGTTATTTTGCCACTGTAATTTTACTAACATTTTTAGTAGGAATCTTTCAGATACTAGCCGGTCTCTTTAAATTAGGTCGGTTGGTTAAGTATGTTTCTCATCCCGTTATTGCAGGTTTAACAGCAGGAGCTGCTATCATAATAGGAGTGGGGCAATTAAAAAATTTAATCGGTGTTAGTATAGGTAGAACTTATAATATATTTTTTGAGATATACACTCTTTTTGGTAAGCTTGAATCGATTAATTTTCTAACCCTATTTTTAGGAATATTAACTATTTTAGCGATTGTTGTTATTGAAAAAAGTCAATTTAATATTCCTGCTTATCTTTTTGGAGTGCTTGCAGTCACCATTTTGGTTATGGTAGCTGGTTTACAGGATTCTGTTAATACAGTCGGTAGCTTAAATTTAAGTGGTTTTATAATTAGTGTTCCTAATTTAAGTCCCAATTTAGTTTTGAATTTATCAACTAAAGCATTGGCCGTAGCAATTGTAGGACTTATCCAAACCTTAGCTGTAGTTAAGTCAATTTCTAATAGAGCTAATGAAGACTTAGATATTAATAAAGAGTTTATCAGTCAGGGAGTTATGAACTTTGGTCTATCTTTCTTTAATGGATTTGCTAGTTCAGCTTCTTTTACTAATACTTTTACTAATTACCAGAGTGGCGCTAAAACCAGAATTTCAGAACTAATTTCGGCCTTATCAATTTTGATTTTTATTTTGTTTTTTAATTTCTTTATTAAATTCATCCCAATTGCATCACTGGCTGGTTTAGTATTGATTGTAGCATATAATATGTTAGATTTAGGCGAGATGAGAGAATTAATTGTTGCTACTAAAGCAGATACCTTAATTTTTATCTTAACCTTTTTAGCTACTATCAGTTCACCGCGGATTGAGTATGCAGTCTATCTAGGGGTATTATTATCTTTAATTTCTGTCCTCAAAGATAGTTCAGAGGCAAATGTTGGTCATCTTAAATATGATGAAGATTCCCATGCCAAGATTGTTCAGACCGTTCCCGAAGAAATTGCAGATGATGAATATATTATACTAGATTTGATTGGTGATTTTACCTTTAGTGCAGCCGACAGTTTCAAGTATGAATTAGAACATGTTTCTAATGCTGGCTGTGGCTATATAATTCGGATCCGTAATATAGATAATATTGATATTACATCGATTAATGAACTTAAAAAGTTTATCAAAGAAGTTCAGGACAAAGAAAGGGAAGTATTAATTTCAGGTGTTAATCAGACCAAATATGAAATCCTGAAAAATTTAGGGATTATTGATCTGGTCGGAGAAGCTAACATTTTCTTTGAAAGTGATATGGTATTATCATCTACTGTAGATGCGGTTGAACAGGCAGAGGAGAATAATAGAAATAATAACAAAGATATCAAAAACAATAATAATAAAGATTAATAAGTTTATGAGAGTAAATTTACAAAATTTGTTCTTATATGATATTATAGATATGAGATAAATATTTTATCTGAGGAGGAGTTAAAATGTCTGTATATGATCTGGCAAATAGATTGGCCAAACAGTTAAAAAATTCTGATGAATATGAGGATTATCTTGATAAGAAGCAAAAGGTAATGAAAAATGAAAAAACAAAAGAAATGTTATTGGACTTTCAACAGGAACAGATGAAATTGCAGGCAAAACAACTTTCAGGAGAAGATTTAACAGAAGAAGAGCAGGAAAAGTTAGAAAATCTTAGGGAATTAGTTGATTTGAATAAAGATATAAAACAGTATTTACAGGCAGAATATAGAGTAAATATTCTTTTAAATGATATCCAAAAAATTATTTTTGGTGACCTTGAACTGGGTATTGAAGAAGACGAGGAAGAAAATAATCAATCTGAAGAATAAAAATAAAGCACCCTTTTAAAGGGTGCTTATAGTTTAATTAAACAGATACAACTTCTTTTACATCAGGTAATTTCTTTTTTAAAGTTCTTTCTATACCGTTTTTTAAAGTCAAAGTAGACATTGGGCAACCGTGACAGGCACCGACGAGTCTAACTTTCACTATACCTTCGTCAGTAACTTCTACTAATTCTACATCGCCACCATCGGCTTGAAGGCCCGGTCTGATTTGATCTAGAACATCTTGTACTTCTTCTTTATTCACAGATTACACCTCCATATAATTATCTATTTGTATTATAACATATTATAGAAATTATACAATAAAAATTACAGAATTAATCAACTTTGTTTAGATTGGAGAGTTTAAAAATGGTTGATAAATTTGTTCATCTACATACCCATACGGAGTACAGTCTTTTAGATGGTGCGCTCCGATTAGATAATTTAATAGCCCAGGCTAAAAAGTACAATATGCCAGCAGCGGCGATAACAGATCATGGTGTTTTGTATGGGATGTATGAGTTTTATAAAAAAGCTAAAAAAAGTGATATTAAACCTATTATAGGTTGTGAAGTATATATTTCACCTACTAATCGCTTTGATAAATCAACAAGAGAAAGATATCATTTAGTATTGTTGGCTGAAAATAATGAGGGGTATAAAAATTTGATGAAAATTGTTTCTTCCTCCTGGCTGGAGGGTTTTTATTATAAACCCCGTGTAGATAAAGACTTACTTTATGAACATAGAGAAGGAATTATTGCCCTTTCAGGATGTTTACAGGGGGAACTTTCTCAAAAAGTATTAAGTAATCATAGTAAAGATGAACTTAAAGAAGTGGTGGGTGAATATCAACAAATTTTCGGTAAGGATAACTTCTTTTTAGAAATACAGGACCATAGTCTATCAGAAGAAAAGAAAGTTAGTGCTGCTTTGATAGAAATAGCAAATGAAGAGAATTACCCCTTGGTAGTAAGTAATGATGTTCACTATCAAAGTAAAGATGATGCTAAAATACATGATGTTTTATTAGCCCTACAAACTGGTAAAACTGTTAATGATGAAAATAGGTTAACTTTTCCTAATAATAAATTTTATTTTAAGAGTTCACTGGAAATGTTTAAACTATTTCCTGATATAAAACAAGCATATGAAAACACTCTTAAAATAAGTGAAAGAGTAAATGTAAATTTAGAAACTGATAAATTTTATCTACCGAGTTATCCAGACACTGAAAAAAATGAGGCTGACTATTTAAAAGAGCTTTGTCAACAAGGATTAAAAGATAAAGGCTTAGAAAATAACAAAAAAGCAGTCGAAAGAATGAACTATGAGCTTGGAATTATTGAAGATATGGGATATGTTTCCTACTTTTTAATTGTATGGGACTTTATTAAATATGCTAATGATAATGATATCAGAGTAGGACCTGGCCGTGGTTCAGCAGCTGGATCTTTGGTTTCTTATCTTTTAGATATTACTAGAATTAACCCCTTAAAATATGGTCTGATCTTTGAGCGATTTTTAAACCCAGAACGAGTAACAATGCCTGATATTGATATTGATTTTGATGAACGCAGAGATGAAATAATTGAATATGTAAAGCAAAGATACGGTAAAGAACGGGTGGCTCAAATTGGTACCTTTGGAACCATGGCAGCCCGAGCTGCAGTAAGAGATGTAGGTAGAGCCCTTGATATAGCATATGGTAAAGTAGATAAAGTGGCGAAAATGATTCCATCTCAACATGGGGTTAACCTTGATTATGCTTTAAATAATAGTGACAAACTAAAAAAGAATTATGAAAATGATAAAGAAGTAAAAAAATTAATTGATTATTCCAAAGAAATTGAAGGTTTACCCAGACATATTTCTACACATGCAGCCGGTGTAATTATTGGTCCTGGAGATTTAAAAAATATAATTCCCTTACAACTGCAGGATGGGAATATAATTACCCAGCTTCCTATGGATGATTTAGAAGATATGGGACTTTTAAAGATGGACTTTTTAGGTTTAAGAAATTTAACCATAATTAATAAAGCCCTTAATTTAATTAAGCGAAATAAAAACGAAAGTGTTGATATAGAGAATATTGATAGAGATGATGAGAAAGTATATAAGATGTTACAGTCTGGACAAACCCTGGGTGTATTTCAAATGGAGTCTCGACTATTTCAGGATTTAAATAAAAAATTACAGCCTGACCGTTTTGAAGATATTATTGCTTTGCTTGCCCTAGGACGCCCCGGACCGCTGGGCAGTGATATTGTTGATGATTATATTAAATGCCGTCATGGTGAAAAAGAACCTGAATATTTACATCCGAAGTTAAAACCAATCCTAGAGAACACCTATGGGATGATCCTTTATCAGGAACAGGTCATGGAAATTGCTAGTAAAATCGGTGGTTATTCAATGGGAGAAGCCGATTTACTTCGCAGAGGTATGGGTAAAAAGAAAGAAAAACTAATCAAAGCTGAACGAGAACGATTTACAAAAGGTGCTGTAGATAACGGTCTTAAAAAAGAAACGGCTAGTGAAATATTTGACCAGATGGAATACTTTGCCGGCTATGGATTTAATAAGTCACACAGCGCCGCATATGCCCTTTTAGCTTACCAGACTGCCTATCTAAAGGCTAAGTATCCGGCTGAGTTTATGGCTGCCTTACTGTCTACTGTAATGAATAATCTTGATAAAGTGTC
>CAZXRH010000068.1:0-12271 GCA_964642575.1 uncultured Halanaerobiales bacterium | reverse complement strand
CTGGTATTAATTCTGGATTTTTCATTTGTTCAAAGGTGGGCATTATTATATTTTTTTCTCTCGCCCTTTGAACTGTTCTTTTAAGTTGTCCTTCATTAACCTCTAAATCAATCATGTCAACTCTCCTTATAAGATTATTTATTTACGTTATTTATACTTCATTTTTTTCTCAATATATTTTAATACCATTTTTTCTTTGATTTAGTCAGTACTTCAGTACCATTTTCAGTAACTAAAAAGTTCTGTTCATATGATACTGTACCAGTACCTGGTTTATATATCGCTTTCTCTACTGCTAAAAACATATTTGGTTTGATTACAATATCTTCATCTTTAACTAACCAGGGTCTTTCCCAAGTCATACCAATACCGTGTCCCCAGTGAGGTGGATAAGCGGCATAAATCTGGTCTGGATCATCTTGCTTTTGATCTAAACATACTCCCTCTTCTTCTAAGTAATTATCACCAATAGAAACAAGTTCACTTACCTTCATGCCTGGCTTAATAGAATTAATTAAATATTCACATGAATCTGTTACTAAATCCAACATTTCTTTTTGTTCTTTAGAAGGATTACCACCTACAATAGTACTTCGTCCAAAGTCACAAATATATCCATCATAGGCAATAATCAAATCTATTCTAAATATTTCACCTTTTTTTAACGACCTATCACCATCATAACCGGGAAAGTCAATGCTATGAGCAGAATTACTGTATGGTCCGGAACTAGTTACAACAAAGTATAGTGCAGCCCCTTCTGCAAATACTTTTTCGATTGCTGGTGCGATTACTTGTGATTCTGTTAGTCCTTCTTTTACATTTTCCATTGCTATATCGATTGCTTTTGTCCCTATTGTACATGCATTTTTAATTGCTGTTATTTCTCTTGAGCTTTTTATTCTACGTTGTGGATTTAGGATATGTTCTGCTTCAATCAATGATAATTTGGGCAAATTATCTATGATACTAATATAATGGTGATAGGTCATTACATCGGAACCAATTATTCCTATATCGTCATGATCCATATTTAATTCTTTTATAGTATTTACTATCTCCTGTGCAAAGTCTGTATTATAACGGATATCATCAACCATTATTAGATCCTCTTTATATTCTGGTGAAGATACTATTAAAACTGGATCTGAATTTTGAGTTAAAAATAAAACAGTATGGGAACGTCCACTCCATAACGGCATATAATCTGGTAAAAAGCAGCGCTGCTGATAATGATTAGCCAGATAATCTACATTGGCATATCTATCAAATACCCCACCACCTCTTGACCAAATCATAAGGCCATTTAAATTTTCCTCTTCTAATTGTTGAATACATTCCTTTTGTCTATTGATAAATTCTTGTTTTTTTACATTATTAATAAACACATTACCACCCCTGTATTATCTTAATAACTTCTTAATTTAAATATATTTACTATTGTTTAAAATGCTAGATTTGGTAAGAAAGTTGATAAGAACGGAAACAGTGTTACTAAGACCAGTACAATAATTCCGGCAATAAGAAACGGAGGTACTCCTTCTAAAACAGTCTCATATTTAACATCAAAGATGGCCACCGCTGTAAATATATCCGTTCCAAAGGGTGGAGTTGCAGAACCAATCGCTGCATTTAAAGTAATTAAGGCTCCCATGTGTAAAGGATCTACTCCATAAGTTTGAGCTAATGGGAAAAATAGTGGTGTTAAAATAACCATAGCTGATAAGGGATTGATTAACATTAGCGCTATGAAAAATACAGCATTCATGATAAAGAGAAACGCTATTTTTGAATTACTGAAACTTACCAAAAAGTTTGTAACAAGTTCTGGTATATGAGCTAAAGTAATCATCCAGCCAAAAGCAGAGGCAGCTCCTACTAATATATAAACTAAAGCTGTCACAATAGCAGAGCCAAACGCGATTCTATAAAGATCCTTAAACTTTATTTTCCTATAAATTAATACTTCAAAAACTATGTTATAGCCAACAGCTATTGCAGCTGCTTCACTGGGACTAAAGGCACCAGAGTAAATACCACCAATTATAATAAATACTAAACCTAAAGGTCCAGCTGCTCTTATAAATGATTGAAATAGTTCAGACATAGTAGGCCTTGGTTCTAATTTAATATCATTCTTTTTTGCCCACCAGGAGGAGTAAGCCATAAAGGCTAAACCTAATAATATGCCTGGCACAATACCTGCTATAAATAATGCAGCAATGGAAGCACCTGTGATTACCCCAAACATAATCATAAAGATACTGGGGGGTATAAGTTGGGCTAAATCACTGGCATTTATAATTAAAGCAGTTGAGAAAGACTCATCATAGCCCTTTTTCATTAAGACCGGTCTCATATTGGAACCAATGGCCGCAACTGCTGCCTGAGTAGAACCGGAAATCGCTCCAAATAAACCACAGGCTAAGGTAGTGGTATGAGCAAGCCCACCTGGCATATGTCCCACTAATTTTTTAGTAAAATCAATTAATCTCTCCGACATTTTACCTTCCATCATGATATCAGCAGCATAAATAAATAATGGTATAGCTACTAATGGAAAGGGACTGACTCCTGCAATAATTTTATTAATAACATCATATGATTCTAAAAACGGGAAAAATATATTTAAAGTAGCCAAAGTCGGCAATAATAAAACTACAAACATGGGAAATCCTAAGAGGAGTAATGCAACTATACTTAAAGTAAGAAAGGCAATCATATCTGTATTTCCTCCTCTTCATCTAAATTTTCTAATCCTACATAGACTCCTTTATTCCTTAAATTCTTAATGAAGATTCTGAAATAATAAATTGAAGTTGTGAAAAAGGCAATAGGTGCTATTGAATATAGAATCCAAAGCGGGAATCTTAAAGTAGGGCTTACTGTCCCAAAATTAATTAAACTTCTAACCAACCTATAACTCAGTATTGCTAGATAAAATGTAAAAACAGAAGATATTATAGATATTACAGTAATCATTATCTTTTTTATGTTAGGGGGCACTTTTTCTATTACAGCGGTCATTGAGATATGTGATCCTAATCTAGTACATAGACTGGTACCCAAAAAGGTAATCCATACTATTCCGAATTTCGCTACTTCTCCTAAACCAATAATAGAACTATTAAAAACATACCTAGAAATGACCTGTAAAATTACTGCAAAAGAAATGATCATCATTATAGAAGATAATATGGACCTTTCTACTTTCATTACTATATTATCTAGAGAATTTAAAAACTTTATCAATTTATATCTCACCTCATCTCTCCTATGTTAAAAATTGATATCTTTAATAAAAAGAAAATAATCCCATCTCGTACTGGTTATAAATGATTTAAGTTATAAGGTACGAAATGGGACTGTATTAATCAATAATTATTCTCTATATTTCTGGCTTTCTTCTACAAATGCTTCAAGTATTTGCTTACCACTGTCACCTAAACGCTCTACAAATAAATCTCTAACTGGTTCTAAAGTTTCTCTAAACTGACTTCTTTCTTCTGGTGTTAAAACAATTAACTCTGTATTGGGATCATCTTGAATGGTTTGTCTAAATTCCTGATCAACTTCTTTAATACCTTTCCAAGCTACATGAGTAACTTCTTCACCAGCTTTAAAGATCGTTTCTTGAATATCAGAGGGTAAATTATCGAACCATTTTTTACTAGCCAGTAAGGTATTGGTATATAAACCATGATTACTTTCAATTACATAATCCTGCACCTCATGGAACTTCATTCTACCTATACCCCAATAAGGGTTCTCATGACCAACAACCTGGCCTAATTGTAAAGCTGTATACAATTCATGGTAATCAACAACAGTCGGATTGGCATCTAACAATTTAAATGACTCTATAATCAAGGGGGAAGCCATTGTTCTAAACTTTAAACCATCAAAGTCAGCAGGGGTTCTAATTGGTACATTAGCAGTATATTGTTTTAGACCTAGAGCAAAATTAGCTACACCAACTAAGTTTTTGTCTCCCAAATATGAAAACATTTGATCAGCTGCGGGACCATTAATTACTTTATTAGCATCTTCTAAATTACCCGGTAATAGGAAGGGAATATCAAAAATTTGAATTTCAGCAAATACACTACCCATATGACCGGCGGGAATAATCCCCATATTAAGTGAGCCCGTTTGAATCATTTTTACCTGTTCAGTACCTGAACCTAATTGTGAGTTTGGAAATATTGTTACTTTAACTTCTCCATCTGTTCTTTCTTCTACTAAATTCTTGAATTCAACTGCAGTATTGTGGACAACAGAACTGGTATTCTCAACATGTCCTAATCTTAATTCATATTCAGCAGCATAACCTGTTTGACATCCAAGTGTTAAAACTAAACCAAATACTAATAGAACAGTAAAAGCTAGAGTTAATTTTTTCATTAAATATCTCTCCTCATTAGTTTAATTGGGGCTCCATTATTTAATTAACCATACTCTCCTCTCCCTACTCTCCTAAATCCCACCTCCTATTATCTTCTACTTATCTAAGTCCTAATTATGGATTTATAGAAATATATAATTTTAAAAGAATATATTTCCAATTATTCTTAATTTTCAAAATATTAATAGTGTAAAACTAACTACCTCAAATGATATAAATATTAAATACATATTCTTATATGAATAGTTGATTATTTTATTGTAAAGTTTTAAATTCCTGCCAGGAAGATAACATGTGTTCTTCCATATGGACACGAGCTTCTTCAGGTTTATTATTTTTTAGATACTCTATTATCTCTGCATGGTTTTGATAGGATTCTTTGATTCTTTCACAGGTATCTAATACCTGATAAGCAAATAAGGATAATTCTAATCTGATATTTCTATAAATATCAATTAGATAATCATTGTGACTGGCTTTCACTAATGAAAAGTGGAATTTCTTATCATATTTTTTATATTCTTCTGTTTTGCAATCCTCAACAAATTCTTTGCCTTTTTTATGAAGGCTGATTAATTCATTTAACTCTTCCTCATTGATCCTTTCAGCAGCCAGTTTGCAGGTGTAACTTTCTATTGAAGCACTTAATTCATAGATATCTTTGATTTCTTCAATGGTATGTTCTTTGACAGTAAAGCTTTTATAAGGTTGTTTTACTAAAAGCCCGTCACTTTTTAAGGCTTCTAAAGCTTCCCGAACCGGAGTGTTACTAACTCCCAGATTTTCTGCAATATCATTTATAAATAGTTTATCACCTGGATTATATTGATTTGACATTATCTTTTTAAGTATCTCTTCATAAACTCGATTTTTTAATTTGTTACTGGTCAATTTACTGAACTCTACTTCCATCTTGATCACCCCTATTAATTTTTTCAAGATCATCAAATAAATTGTTCAAACCATCTAAATTTTCAGACATTTTTAACAACTTAAAACTACCATATCATATCAAATGTTAAATATCAAATGTTAAATGTATCTTTTTTCATAGAAAACAAAAAAGATTATTACCCTTTTTAAATAAATCAAAGTGATAATAATCTGGTAGGCTTTCCGACCTAATAGGGCTAATTACTTTTTGATACATCTTCAAATATGATAAAAACACAGGGTGTATATATAGCGATAAAAATTATAAATATCCAATCGTTTGTTTACAAATTAACCACTTTTTTATTACCAATAGGTACACAGAGAGGTGTATCACTTACCGGATCATTAATTATGCGACATTTCATACCAAACACATTTCTTACCATATCAGGAGTTACTACGTCATAGGGTTTGCCTTCTGCATATATTTCCTTATCTCTAATTGCTACAATATGATCTGCATATCTAAAAGCTAAGTTGAGATCGTGTAAAACCATAACGATGGTTCTTTCTTCATTTTTATTAAGCTCATCAAGTAAATCTAATATTTCAACCTGATGGGCTAAATCAAGATATGTGGTTGGTTCATCCAATAAGATGGTTTCGGTGTTTTGAGCTAAGGTCATTGCAATCCAGGCTCTTTGTCTTTGACCACCTGAGAGAGAATCAACTGTTCTATTCTTTAATTCCACCATCCCTGTCTCTCTTAATGCTTTATTTACCATCTTTTCATCTTCTTTTGACCACTGCTGAAAAAGAGTCTGGTAGGGATATCTTCCCTGTTTTACTAATTGAAAAACAGTCATACCTTCTGGAGCAATCGGACTTTGGGGTAAAATAGATAGTTTTTTGGCTACTTCTTTAGTTGGTAAATTAAAGATGCTTTCCCCATCTAAAACAATGTTCCCTTTATCCGGCTTCATTAACCTTGCTAATGCTCTAAGTAATGTAGATTTACCCGAACCATTAGCTCCGATTAAAATAGTTATTTCACCTTCCGGAATCTCTATATCAAGATCCTTAATGATCGTATTATTTCCATATGATAAATTTATTGATTTAGCTTTTAATCTATTCATTTAAATCAACCCTTTACTTTTATACTAGTTCTATATAATAAATAGATGAAAAATGGTGCACCAATTCCTGAGGTAAATACTCCAGCCGGTATATCAAGAGGAATAAAGGCAGTTCTGGCAATTAAGTCTGCTATCATGACCATTATTCCCCCACTTAAAGTGGAAATAATTAAAATGCCATCAAAAGATCTATTCACTAATTTACGGGCAATGTGAGGTGCAATCAATCCCACAAAACCTAATGCGTCGGCCAAAGAAACTCCCGCACCAGCCAATTCTACACTTAGTGATAATAATATAAATCTATTTTTTTGTACTGCAGAGCCCACACCGGAAGCTAATTCATCTCCAAGTTCCTGGATCTCTACCTCTCTTGCATATACTAAGGCTAAAATTAAAAAAACAAAGACAATTGGTATTACAGAAAAAATAATATCCCAATTAGTTCCGTATACACTACCTGTTAGCCAGATATAGGCCTGGTTAGCTAAATAAATCGGACTCACAATTATCATCAGATTTACTAAAGCACCCATTGCTGCTGAAATTCCTATACCAGTTAATACTAACCTGATCGGAGTAACCCCTTTATCCCAGGCTAATATATAGATAATAAATGTTATTAAACCAGCACCTAATATTGAAAACAATGGTAACCAGTTAATACTTAAAACACCGGAAAGTAAAGTAATAAATAACACAGAAGAAAATGACGCTCCCCCGGTAATCCCTAATATTGATGGCGAGGCAAGCGGATTACGTATTATTCCCTGTAATATTGCTCCTGCAGCAGCTAATGCTATACCCGCAAACAATGCTGCTAGTGCTCTAGGTAATCTTAAGACATTGATTAAAAGATTCGCCTGACTGTTGCCCTGTCCTACTATACTTTTAAGCACCTGTAATATGGATATATTGGTAGTTCCAATACTAACTGAAGTAATTAACAATACAATTGCAGTAATTAACAAAAACAGGATAATATTTATAGTTCTTTTTTCAATTATAGATGATATTAAACCATTATCACTTCTGTATTTTAAATACTTTTTTCATCTAAAATGTAGCAAGGAAACTTCATCTCAATTATTAGCCACTTTAGATATTTATCAAGCCCTAAGAGAAGACAGACTATATAGAAAAGCCTTTACTCATAATAATGCTCTGGAATTATTGTCGAGCATGGGATTAGAAGGTAAACTTAATCAAAAAATTATTAACGATATTAATACATTATTTAAAGATGGTTAATTTTCAATACAAATTTAACCTTTTTTTCTTTTCTAAAGATAACAAATTATATTAACATTCAAATTTATAAAAAATAGATGAACAGCTTGGTTTTCACTTTTTAGGTTGTAAAACTATTTCTTTTACAATATCTAATAATAGATCTCGAACTTCTACTATTTCTAGTCCAGCTTTTTTTATGTTCTGCATTGTTTCTCTATTTATATTGGCACCCCAGGTATATAGACTGACCCAGTTAAAGGCATCCATTAATGTACCTAGTGGTTCTTTATGTGTTTTCATATGCTCTAACATTATTATTTTTCCCTCTGGTTTGGATACTCTTTTTAATTCTTTTAGCCCTTTTATTGGATTAGGTACAGAACAAAACACACAGCTGGTAACTATTATATCAAAATGATTATCTGGAAAATTTAAATTTTCTATATCCATATTTATAAGTTTTACCTCTTTATTATATTTATCAGCTTTTTCTTTCGCTTCTCTTAACATTTTTTCACTAAAATCAACAGCATAGATTTCAATATCATCAGGATAATATATAATGTTTTTCCCAGTACCTATACCGGCTTCTAATAATTTTCCATTATCTTTTGGTTTATACTCATCTATTTTATCCCATAAATCCTGCCTCCAACTATCCATCTTCCCTTTTTCCATCAAACCCTCCATTAAATCATAAACAGGAGCAATTCTATTATATCGTTTTTGTATTTTATCATGTTTTTCTTCACTCATCTGACCTCACCTCACTTCTGATTATAATTCAAATCAATGAAAACCAAAAGCTAATAGCCAGACTACTAATCTGGCTACTAATATAATAACATGGATTATTGTAAATCTCTTTTTCTTTCTAAATATTCTTCTCTGGTGATATTTCCCTTAGCATATTCATGATTTAATGTTTCTAAAGCACTATAAATATTTCTATTACTATTTGACCTGGTTATATAATAGATCCCAAAAAGAACTAAACCAAAAAACAATATTGGCATTAACCAGCTAAACCCCCCCATAAAATTAGCTCCATAATTACCTAAACCAAAACAATATCCCATTAGTTGATTCTCCTTTCATGTTTTTTTATTCTGTGTGTTCAACTTCTAAAACAGTATCTAAATTCACATGCCAATTATGATACCAAACCTGACCAGTATAGGCATTTACACTTAACATACCTGTAGTTTCATCATCTACTTCAGTATGAAAAGTATAATATCCATAAAAATGATGTCCTTCATCAGCTATTGTAAATTCATTTTGTTCTGCATATAATCTGGCTCTTTCTAGTGCTTTGTCTCTACCTATTATATTTTCTTCAATGGGATCTCCCCAGATCATCATATTGTTCATATTATATTTAGTGTTCCATACCATATTTGGTCCCATTTCTGGATATACTACCCCACGATAAGGATCAAAGAGAAGTTCGAATGCTCCATGACCTGTATCTCCTTCAATAACAGATATATAATATGGAGAGTTATTGAAAATGAATATATCTCCCACTACATAATCTTGCCCAAATCTATTTTCTATTATATTTGTCACTTGATTTTTTAACTGTTGTTGCGTAATTCCTACAGCAGATAAGCTATAATCTCTATTAGTACTCATATTTGGATATATTCCACCAAACATGCCACGACCCATCATCCCCATGCCGGGACCCATCATTCCGTTATAGCCAAAATTATTTGTTGTTCCCATCATATTACCGGGACCATTAGAAGTATTTCCATGTGCAAAAGAGACTGCACTTACACTTAAAAGCAACAACATTACAACCAATAAACCACTTGTATATTCCCCTTTTAGCATTATAAATACCTCCTTTTATTTGTTAGTCTTGAAAAATATAAACTAAAACTTATTATTCCTACTAGTTTAATCAACTTTGCTTTAAAAAATATATGTTTTTCCATATTTAATAATGCAAATTATTGATCATCTCATTAAATTCTTCTTTATCAATTTCACCTTTTGCATAACGCTCTTTTAAAATTTCTATTGGATCTTTCCTATTATTGTTATAACTATCGGATTGATTCTTCTTGAATATATTATCCCGTTCACTGTTATTGAACAAATATATAAATACAATAATAATTAATATCCCAAATAAAAACATATAAACCTATACCCCCTTTGGATTGTCATAAATTATATATAACTTATCGACTATAAACATAGTATAATTAATAAATGTGAATAAAATATGAATTTATTTATTATTTAGGCCTTTATTATATTGTGTTCACTTGTATTTTTGTGCTTGAAAAGAGGGAAAACTAGATATATATGAATTATCTAGGTCCAAATTATGTAAAGAGCCCCCACATAATTTATGAGGACTCTTGGTATTTTTATAACATTAATCTAATTTTTATAAATTATTAATTACTTTTTCAAATCGATTTTTAATTTTTTTACCTAATTCATTGATCTCGTTGTTTTCTGAAAGTGACAATAACTTTACAGGATCTATCGCTGCTACAGTAGTTTTGTTATTATCATTTTCATAGACTACAAAGTTACAGGGTAGTAACAAACCTAAATCATCTTCGCTTTGAAAACCTTCATAAGCAAAATTAGGATTACATGCCCCCATTATCTTATATTTTTTAAAATCTTTATCTAATTTGTTTTTAAAGGTTTCTTTTAAATCAATCTCTGTTAAAACTCCAAAACCTTCATCGCCGAGTTGTTCCTCTAGATTTTGGATAACCTGATCCATTGGTTCATCTATTTCTTTTTTAATAGTATAATTAGCCATAAATTAACTCCCCTTTCAAACTAATAATTTAAACTGTTTGTTTGTACTCTGTTCCCATTGTACATTATTTAAAAATCAACTCAGTTAAATAATTACATTTTTTATTATACTCATTATCATTGAATTTAGATAGGGATTTAATAAAGGATAATTTTAATTTATTTTTTTGCCTTTATTATAAAATAAAACCAATAGCCAAATATAAGCCAACTGCTATAGTTTCATTTAACAATGCATCAGATACTTGTATGTTTGCGTGACCTATATGGTCAATAGTCGAATCCATAGATTGCATATTTTAGTACCTGAAATAGATGAACAATGGTTCTCAATAATAACTCATTTTATTACTGCATCTGTTATAGTGTATAAAGGAACACCAATAGATACTGCCAATTGACAATAATGTATGACAACCTCAAGATACATTATTAATTATAATTATTATATTGTTGACATATCAACTTGTTTGTCCTATAATACTAGTTGACATATCAACTAAATAGATAGAGGTGTTTTATTGATGAAGGACAGTTCTATAGGTAAATATCTTAGCATTACCCATCGAGCCCATACATCATTAGTAGATAAAAAGTTTAAAGAAAAGTTCAATTTAAGCCACGGACAGGTGTTTATTCTGATTAATATTTACCGAGATGAAGGTATTTGCCAGCATAGATTATGTGAAGAGTACAATCTAGATAAATCAGGCGTAGGTAGAATTTTAAAGAAGCTAGAAGACAAAAATTTAGTAATGCGTAAATCTGATCCAGAAGACAAAAGAAAAAAGTTAATCTATTTAACTGATAAAGCAAAGGACATGAAAGATGATTTCAAGAAACTTTTAAAAGAAATTGAAGAGCAAATGAGGCAAGGTCTTACTGAACAAGAAATTGAAACCGTAAATACAATTCTTAAAAAAATATATAACAATTTAGATAAATAAGCTATTTAGTTTGTTAGGAGGGATTCAATGGCTTTAGAAACAAAATCAAGCCGAATGGGTACACAACCAATTGGTAAATTACTATTCAAACTATCCGCACCCGCAATAGTGGGGATGCTCATTCAGGCTTTATATAATATAGTAGACAGTATATATGTAGGACGGTTAAGTACAGAAGCATTATCGGCTTTATCTGTATCTTTTCCCGTTCAGATGTTCTTAATCGCAATTGGAGTAGGAACAGGTGTAGGAACCAGTTCATTAATTTCAAGACTATTAGGTAGAGGAAATAAACACCGTGCTAATAATGTAGCAGAACATGTTTTCTTTATTGCAATCTTATATGGATTAATAGTTGGAGTAATAGGATATTTTTTCTCTTCCGATATTATTAGAATTTTTACTGATGATCCAGTCTTAATTGATTTAGGTTATCAATACATCAATATTATCTTAACCGGATCAATAGCTATCTTTATTCCCGCTACCTTTAACTATATATTAAGAGGAGAAGGAAATACATTTGTACCGATGTTGACCATGATGATCGGGGCAGTTTTAAATATGATAATCGACCCCTTTTTAATCTTTGGAATTGGTCCATTTCCTCAGTTAGGAGTAGCTGGAGCTGCTTATGCAACAGTATTTTCTAGAATTATTGGCGGTATCTTTATTATCTTTGTCCTTTTCAGCGATAAAAATGAATTAACCCTAGACTTAGAAGACTTTGACTTTGATTTTGGAATAATTAAAGAAATATATCAGGTTGGACTACCAGCTATGGTTAACCGACTGCTCTTTAGCACAGCCATGGTCTTTATCAATCTTATATTAGGTGCTTTTAATTCAACAGCAATTGCTGTTATGGGACTCAT
>CAZXRH010000067.1:0-12277 GCA_964642575.1 uncultured Halanaerobiales bacterium | reverse complement strand
TACTACATTATCTCTAGTGGTAAGTTTTTGAGCAATACTAACCGACTGTTTGGAGTCTAGGTGGTCATCATAGTCAACTAACTCAACATTCATACCATCGATACCACCTGATTCATTAATAACTTCTACAGCTAACTTAGCTGAGTTTAAGGCACTCTCACCATCTGCTGCTGCGGGTCCAGTCACGGGTGCGAAAAATCCTAACTTAACAACATCCTGTGCCATTACCAAACTACTCATGCCAAAAAGGAGTATCACGATTAAAGATAAACTAAAAAAACTTCTCTTCATACTATTATCCTCCTCTAGTTTAATAATTAATCTATATTTATATAATTATACCATGTTTTGAACATAAAATAAATAAATCACAACGGAAAATGACAAGCAACTAAACGTTCGCTGTTTCTTGTCTTTAGCTCTGGTATAACTTCTTTACACTTGGCTTGACTATATTTACAACGGGGATGGAAAGGACAACCTGGTGGTGGATCGATCGGACTGGGTACTTCACCTTCCAAAGTTTTTCTTTGAACTTTCTTTTTTTGTCTTGAAAAAGAAGGCACCGATTCAATTAAAGCCTCTGAATAAGGATGACTGGGATTATTAAATACATCCTGTGTTTCACCGATCTCAATAATTCGACCTAGATACATTACACCCACAAAGTCACTAATATATCGAACCACATTAAGGTTGTGGGAAATCCAAAGATAAGTCAGGTCAAACTCTTTTTTTAAATCACGCATTAAGTTAATGATGGCAGCACTTATTGAAAGGTCAAGTCCAGAAGTTGGTTCGTCACATACAATAAATTCAGGGTTTAACATTAAAGCACGTGCTACACCGATTCGGCGGGCTTGTCCACCTGAAAACTCATGGGGGAACTTTAAAAGAGCTTCTTCATTGAGACCAACTAAGTTGACAATCTCTTTAATTCTCTCTTCTTCTTTACTCTTATCTATTACTCCAGGATGGATTCTAAATGGTTCTGCCAAGATTTCTCCTACTAGTTTTCTGGGGTTCAAGGAAGAACGAAAGTCCTGGGCAATAAAAGCTGCGTTTTCCCGGTAATCTCTGAACTCTTCTTCCGTCATCTCATCAAGAGCTTTTCCTTTAAAATAGATTTGGCCGGCTTCTTTTTCAATTAACTTAAGAACCAAACGGGCAACCGTAGTTTTCCCACAGCCAGACTCTCCTACTAAGGCCATTGTATTACCCTTTTCAATGTTAAAAGATACCTGACTTACCGCCTGAATAATTTGAGGGCCTAGACCAAACAGCTTATAAAGTAGACCGGATTTTTTATAAAAATATTTTTTTAAGTCTCTTACTTCAATGATGTTCATGCATATCTCCCTACTTCCTCATGGTAAAAACAGGCAGTCTGTCCACCGTTTTCTAGTTCAAATAAACCTGGTTTTTCTTTTTTACATTTTTCTTTTGCATACTTACAGCGGGGATGAAAGTTACAGCCTGAAGGTAGATCTGATAAATCAGGAATTTCACCAGGAATCACTGTTAATTTCTCATCCTGACTTTCACCCGGTAGACACCTTATTAAGGCTTCTGTATAAGGATGTTTGGGATTATTAAAGATATTATAGCGGTCATTAATTTCAATAGCGCGCCCGGCATAAAAAACTGCTACTCGGTCCGCAATCTCAGATACTACACCCAAATCATGGGTAATATATATAATTGAAGAACGGTATTCTTTTATTAAATCAGCTAAAAGTCCTAAAATCTGTGCTTCAACCGTTACATCCAGGGCAGTTGTTGGTTCATCAGCAATAAGTAAAGTAGGGTTAGTTACAAATGCCATTGAAAGCAGTACTCTCTGTTTCATCCCACCACTGAATTGATGGGGATATTCATCTAATCTCTTTTCAGCATCAGCAATTCCCATTTTGGTCATGATCTCAACTGCGGCCTGGTCAATATCTTTTCCTTTAAAGTTTTCTTTTGCTCGATAGCGAATAATATCTTTTAACTGTCGGCCCACTTTAAAGACTGGATTTAAAGAATTCTGCGGATTCTGGGGGATATAAGTTATTTCCTTTCCCCTCATCTCTTTATTGAACTTACTTTCTTTAATCTGACAAATATTTTTCCCTTTAAAGAAAATTTCACCATTTTTGATCCGAGCCTGAGGTGGTAAAAGTCTCATGATAGAAAGTCCCAGGGTAGATTTACCACTACCACTTTCTCCAACTACCCCTAATACTTCTCCTTTCTCTAAATCTAAATTTATACAATCCAGGGCTAAAAAACGCTGTTTTCTTTTTTTATAGATGATTTTTAATTTATTGACTGCTAGTATCTTGTTATCCAAGTTTAGCCCTCCTCTTTTTCAGATTTCGGATTCAGGGCATTTCTTAAACTTTCGGTTAAAAGAGAAAAGCCCATCATGGTCAACATGATTGCAACGGCTGGGGCAACTAACATCATAGGGGCGGTTTCAATATATTGATAGCCGGACTGCAGCATTACACCCCAACTGGTGTTAGGAGGCTGTACACCTAAGCCTAGAAAGGAAAGTCCTGCTTCCCACATGATCATGGAAGCAACATCCATCCCAGCTAAAACTAAAACCGAAGCAAAGATATTGGGTATAATATGAAAAGAAATTATTTTATAAGAAGAGGCTCCCATACTCTTAGCAACAGAAACATATTCCTCTTCTTTAACTGAAAGGGTTTCAGCCCGCACAACTCGCCCATAACGGGGCATAATCGTAATCCCTAAGATAATGATTAGACTTTGTAGGGAAGGCCCCACAATTGCTACTAAGACCAAAATTAAAATGATGGGAGGGAAGGCCCTAATCACATCAAAGATAAAAATGATGATATTATCCAAAATTCCTCCAGTATAGGCTGCAATTGAACCTAAAATCATTCCCACTATAATAGAGATAAAAAGTCCGCCAAAAGCAACATAAAAAGCGGGACGGGCTGCATAGATTAACCTACTTAAAGTATCACGTCCCAGGTTATCGGTTCCAGCTGGATGAGTTATAGATGGTGACTCAAGTCGACTTCTTACATTGGTTTCATAAGGATCATGAGGTGAAATCCAGGGGCCAAAAATTGCCATTAAAAAAAAGAGGGCAATAATTACTCCCGCAATATAAAATCTATAATCACTGATCATTCTTTCATAAACCCAACTTATTTTTTTCTTGATATAAATATATTTATTCATGGTTTATCCCTACTTATTCCTTATTCTCGGATCTAGATAGGCATAGGATAGATCTGCTAAAAGATTGGCCAGAACAAATAAGAAGGCCGCTATTAAAACGCCCCCTCTAACCATTGGGAGATCTCTTTCAAAGATAGCATCTACTGTCAGACGGCCAAGACCCGGTCTGGTAAAAATTACTTCTACAAAAAGTGCTCCACCTAACAGACGTCCGATTCCCAGTCCTATTACTGCAACAATTGGTTTTATAGCTTTTTTGAGAGCATAACGATAGTAGATAAAGGACTTTGGTAGTCCAAAAGAACGAGAGGTTGTAATATAATCTTCATTGATTGTCTCTAACATAGAACTCCGGGTTAAACGGGCTATATAACCGGTCCAACCTACTGATAGTGCTAAAGCAGGTCCGATTAAATGATGTAGAAAGTCTAAAAGACTCCCTTCCCCAGCTCCCATGACCGGCAGGAAGTCAAAGCGAATTGAGAACACTAATAGGATAATTACTCCTGCCACATAGGTAGGGGTTGAAGCACAAATAAAGGAAAACACTTCTAGAATGCCATCCCAGATTGTATTCTGGTAATTAGCGGCTGTTAAACCAATCGTAATACCTAAGATAACCGCAAAGCCCATCCCGGTTAGGGTTAGGGCTAAGGTATAGGGTAAAACTCCCAAAACGGCCTGTAAGACCGGTACATCCCTAAATATGGATGTACCGAAGTCTCCAGACACAATCTGTTTAATATATCGGTAAAAGCTAACATACCAGGGCTTATCAAGACCAAGCCTCTGATTTAAATCTTCTACCATCTCCTGTGAGGCGCGTGGACCAAGTATAATTTCAGCGGGTTCTCCCGGCAGTAGATAACTTAAACTGAAAAGTAAAAGCATAACTGCCAAGAGGGTTGGTATTATTAATAATAGGCGCTTGATTGTATAGATAAACATATTAAGACTCCTTAATTAGATTTAGGTTTAATTAACCAACTTAATACTCCTCCATCAGGAGTTAAGGTTACTTCATAATTGTTATTCCAGGTAGGAGTTTTAACTCCATGTGTTACCCAAACCGCTATATTAGCATTATCAATCATGGTCTGCATTTCTTGATATATTTTTGCTCGCTCTTCTTCATTCATGGTTTTTTCGGCTTCTTCCCACAGTTGGTCATACTCTTCATTAGACCAGTGCATTAAGTTCCACTTGCCGACCTGACGGCTTAAAAACCACTGACTACAGTAACCGGGATCAACTGTATTACCAAACCTTGCATAGGTAATATGGTATTCACCATTCTGCCAGGCTTCGATTTTCGGCCCGATTTCCATGGCTTCAATTTCAAGCTGAATATTAAATTCAGCTAATTGAGCCTGGATTAAAGTTGCAATATTTTTTCTCTGGTCATTGGCATCAGTTACATATTTTAAAGTTAAACCTTCACCGTTTGGATAGCCTGCCTCTTCTAAGAGTTCTAATACCTTTTCACGGCCAGCTTCACTCATATTTTTATGAGGTAACTTTTTGTATCCTAACATATCAGGTAATAGCCAGGAATAGGCCAAATCTGCCTGATTAGCAAAAGCACCGATGATTATCTCTTCTGGGTCTATAATATATCTTAATGCTTCCCTTAAAGCAGGATTGTCCATGGGAGCATTCTGTACATTAAAAGCAACAAATTGAAAGGCAAGATCAGGAGCAGTTTCAGTTGCTAAGTCTTCATTTTCCTTAATCTGGTCATAATTTTCTAAACTAACTTGCCCAAAATCAATTTCACCCGATCTTAAAGCAAGTTCCTGTGACATCTGTTCAGCCATCGGAATAAATTCGACCTCTTCCATAAACGCCTTTTGTCCATAATAGTCTTCAAATCTCTTTACAACTATACTGCTGTCAACTTTCCATTCTTCAAACTGATAAGGGCCACTGCCAATTGGATTACTGGCAAACTCTTCTTTACCCATTTCCTGTACGGCCTTTTTTGATACAATAAGGCCAGCATTATAAGGTAGGGTAGAAGTGAATAAACGGGCCATTGGCTCTGTTAAGACTAGCTGTACTGTATAATTATCTATCACTTTCACATCTTCTAATTTTGAAAATGATTGAGCTTCTGGAGAATTATTATCAGAATCTATTATTCTTTCAAAACTAAACTCAACATCTTCAGCCGTAACTTCCCCATAACCTTTATGGAATTGAACTCCTTCTCTGAGATGAAAAGTTATCTTAGTATTATCTTCAGAAAATTCCCAGCTTTTAGCAAGATCAGGGACGACTTCATAGGTGCCCGGCTTATACTTGACCAATCCAGAAAATATACTATTCATAATTGGCCATTCAGAAATAGATCGTTGTAAAAAGGCCGGGTCAAGGGTCTGAGCTTTTCCGCTTAAAGCAATATTTACCTTTTCTGCCTGTACCACGTCAGTTCCCAACGATAAACCTAATAAAACAATTAACATAACTGTAACTATAGCAAATAGTTTATTTTTCATTTTTTTATCTCCTTTCTAAAATGCCGTGGTCAACAAACCCATCAATTAACTCCTTCATTTCTTCTCGCTCTTTTCTCCCTTTTAAATACTGGCTAATTTCATTCATGAAATCTATACTAGCAGAGACAAATTCAGGAAACTTATCCTCTATATCATCAACATCTTTTTGATTTAAAACATAGAAACTATTCACATTTGCGTAGAGATATTGATCTAAGTCCAGGGAAAGAAAATTATCGAGAAGAGTTAATAAAGCTGCCTTTATTTTAAAAGGGCTGTAAAGGATGCTGTGAGCTTTAAGCATATCCTGGTATGACTTATTAATAATTTCAAGGGTAATTGACTTATCATATAACCTGGTAATATTTAAATAGTAGATATCCTTTATTAAATCATCAAGCTCATCCCCAAATTTGAGATAGGTAATGGGGCTCAGCTTATGACAATCTTCATTATAGTAGTTATTTACCAAAACACAGTCTAATTCTAATTCAAATCTTTTATGCTCTTTGTTATTATACGTTCGTTCATTTATTATGGGGTGCATCTTTTTATCCATTACCATATGGGTAATAAAGCCCATGAAGTAGGATAAAGCTTCTGGATACTGAACTGAGCCTTCTTTGTCTTGTAAAATATCAAAGATGGAAAGTACAAATTCACCAGGTTGATTGGTGTGAATTAACTCACCATATTTAGGCCCTCTTTTATCCTGAATCCAGGGCCAAAAATCATTGTAGAAGAAAAAATCAGGGCCCTGGGTTCCCATGTTAAACCGTTTCCGATTTTCTAAAATGACATTACAAAGGGCCCGATCATTAAGGTCATTTATTACCATATCCCCGCCAATAATATGGGTCCAGAGATCTGGCATATCTTTCACCTCTTTATATTTATATTTTTATTTTGTTTTTGAGCTGTTTAAATTTCTTTGTTCCAATACCACTTATATTCATTAGTTCCTTTTTAGTTTTAAATTCTCCTTTTTTCTTTCTATAATTTATGATTCTTTCTGCATAAGATTTACCAATACCATCTAGTGTAATTAATTCTTTTAATTTGGCTTTATTGATATCAATTTTATCTCCTGTTTTACTTTTTACCTTTTTCTTATCAATTACAATCTTTTGATAAAGGTTTTCATATTCTTGAGCAGCATGTTTCCAACTGAAGTCCTGTTTCATTACTCTTTTAACAAGTTTTTCCCAAACTCCTTCTTCATTATAGAATGAAAGAGCTCTCTGGATTGTATGAAGCATATCATGAGCATTGTAATCACTAAAGCTAAATCCATAACCAGTATCTTCATACTCATTATATGGTATAACAGTATCTTTTAAGCCACCGGTTTCTTTTACAATCGGTAGAGTACCATAACGCATACTAATGAGCTGTCCTAATCCACAAGGTTCAAACCTTGAAGGCATTAAGAACATATCACTGCCTGCATAAATTTTTTGGGCAAGTTTGCCATCATACTTGATATTGGCACTCATTTTATCCGGATAGCGGGAAGAGATATATTTAAAAAACTCTTCATACTGGGGCTGACCGGTGCCTAAGATTATAAATTGCAGGTCTTCTTGCATGAGATCATCTATAATCGGTGGTAAAAGGTCAATACCTTTTTGTTCTACTAAACGGGATATAATGGAAATTATCGGGGTATCTTTGTCGGGTTTTAAATCCATTTCTTTTTGTAAAGCTACTTTATTTTTATATTTGTTGTCTATATGATTTTGATCATAGTTATAATAAATTCGCTCATCAGTAGCAGGGTTAAACTCCTCATAATCTATCCCATTTAAAATACCATATAAATCATTGTCCCGCATACGCAGGATATAATCTAGACCTTCTCCAAAGTACTCATTTTTGATTTCTTCTGCATATGTTTTACTTACAGTATTTACTACATCGGAGTACATGATACCTGCTTTCATATAATTTACCATATTATTATGTCTAATATTGCCAGAAGTTAAATGGTAATTAGATACTCCTAAAACATCTCCAACCACAGAGGGATCAAACTTACCCTGATAAGCTAAATTATGAATGGAAAATACAGTTCTAATATCTCTATAGAAATCATAGATCTGATAGTTATCTTTTAACATTAAACTTAATGGGCCGGTCTGCCAGTCATTACAATGAATGATATCAGGTTTGAAGTCAATTTTATTTAACATTTCAAGTACTGCTCGGGAAAAGAAGGCATATTGCTCACCTTTATCTCCGTTTTCATAAAGTGATTCTCTAAAAAAGTAATACTTGTTATCTATAAAATAAGTTGGTACATCTTTATATACTAATTTATTTACTCCTACATATTTGTCTCTCCAGACCATTTTCATCCGAAAATCTGTAACATGTTGAAAGTCCATGACAAAACGGTCCGGTATCTTTTTATACTCAGGTAATACTACTCTCACATCATGCCCCTTCTTTTTTAACTCACGGGGTAAAGCACCGGCTACATCAGCCAGACCACCAGTTTTAATGAAAGGGGATACCTCAGGAGAGACAAACAGTATTTTTAATCTATCAGACATTAAAAATTCCTCCTCTTCTACTCATATATTGTTATTATATCTTAAGTTTAATAAACTTTCACAAAAGTGTCAAACCAAAAAATTTTAAACCTTTCAAGTCCCCATTTAAAGCTTATATTTGCAATAATTAAAAGGATATTCTAATTACTTCTTGAATTATTTAAAAAAGCGTATGTTTGGGGGAATACTACATGTCTAAAACATTTATAAGTGATTATGATAGATATTTATTTAACCGTGGAGAACATTATCAAATATATAAATTCATGGGAGCACAGCTTAAAATTGAAAATAACCAAAAAGGAGTTAGATTTTCAGTTTGGGCTCCTTCAGCCCGTAAAGTTTCTGTGGTTGGTGAGTTTAATAACTGGAACAAATTTGCCAACCAAATGGAAGAGGTTGGCGACAGTGGAATCTGGACCACTTTTGTCCCGGATATAGGGGAAGGAACCCTCTATAAATACTCTATTAAAGGTCTGCACGGAGATACCTTCTTAAAATCAGATCCAGTAGCTTTTTATTCAGAAAAAAGTCCCAATACTGCTTCTATTGTAACCTCTTTAGATAAATATGACTGGAACGATAAACTATGGATAAACAAAAGAAAAGAAAGAGAACCACATACTGACCCTATTAATATATATGAAGTTCATTCCGGTTCCTGGAAAACAGATAAAGAAGGAAATCCATATAATTACCGGAGATTAGCAGATGAACTAATTCCTTATGTAGAAGAAATGGGATATACACATATAGAATTGATGCCTCTTACAGAATTTCCTTTCGGTGGCTCCTGGGGTTATCAAACCACTGGCTATTTTTCTCTAACTAGCAGGTATGGAAAACCAGAGGATTTCATGTACTTTGTTGATAAAGCCCACCGTTTTGGAATCAGTGTTATTATGGACTGGGTACCGAGCCATTTCTGTAAAGATGCACACGGCTTAAGGCTATTTGACGGCACACCACTTTATGAAAGCGAAGATCCCAAAAAGGCAGAAAACAAACAGTGGGACACCTTAAATTTTGACTACAGTCAACCTGAAGTCTGGAGCTTTTTAATCTCAAGTGCTCGTTTTTTCTTTGATGTCTATCACATTGACGGAATCAGAGTAGATGCTGTCAGCAATATGCTCTATTTAGATTACAATAAAGAAGATGGGGAATGGACTGCTAATAAGTATGGAGGAAATGAAAACTTAGAAGCTATTGATTTTATAAAACAATTAAATCAGGTTATATTTAAGGATTTTCCCGGTATTATGATGATCGCAGAAGAATCAACTGCCTATCCTATGGTAACTGGTCCTGTAGACAAGGGAGGCCTCGGTTTTAACTTTAAATGGAATATGGGTTGGATGAACGATATCTTAGAATATATGGAAGAAGATCCGATTATGAGAAAAGGTAGACATAATCTGCTTACTTTCTCTATGATGTATGCCTATTCCGAAAACTATATCCTGCCTTTATCACATGATGAAGTTGTACACGGAAAAAAGTCTCTTCTTGATAAAATGTCTGGAGATTACTGGCAGAAGTTTGCTAACTTAAGATTGCTTTTTGCCTATATGTTTGCTCATCCCGGCAAAAATCTCCTATTTATGGGTGGTGAGTTCGGTCAGTTTATTGAATGGAATTACAAACAGGAGTTAGACTGGCTGCTTTTAGATTATTCCAAACATCAAGAAATAAAAAAATATGTGAAAGATTTAAATCATTTTTACAAAAGAAATAACGCCTTCTGGTTGAAAGATTATAAACATGAAGGCTTTGAATGGATAGAAGCAGATGATAACAAGCAGAGTGTCTTAAGCTTCACCCGCTCAGGTGAAAAGACAGATGACCTTAGGGTGATCCTCTGTAACTTCACCCCGGTACCGCGCGAAAATTACAAGATTGGAGTACCTTTTCAAGGTCAATATAGAGAAATCTTTAACTCCGACTTAGAAAAATATGGCGGCTCTGGAATTGTAAATGAAAATCCTATTGAAAGTAAAAAAGAGGAGTTACACGGTTTTTCACAATCGATTAAAGTAACCGTTCCTCCTCTTGCTGCTGTATATTTGAAATTAGAAAAATAATTATTGAGTGTAGAGTACCATCGCGGAAAGCGGTGGTACTTTTATATTATCAGATTTAAAGTTGTGTAAGGTTTCAGTGCCTGCTTTTTCTTTATCTACTACAATATTGAACTTTTGTTTTTCATCCAGCCAAAAACGCGCCCAGTGATGTTGAGGATTGTATAAGACATAGATATCTTTCCAAGTATCTCCATTAGCATGATCTTTTAAAACAAAACCAATTGCTGCATCTTCGCTTTCTAAAAAATCAAGTTTTTCTCTTATCATCTCTGGTTTTCTCATCCTAAAAGCAGGATGTTCTTTTCTTAATTTAATTAGCCCTTTATAATAAAGGAAGGTATCATAATATTGAGTCTTTCTTTCCCATTTAAGCTGATTTATATGGTCTCCAGCATTATAACTATTATGATTACCATATTTAGTTCTTAAAAATTCTTCTCCCCCCTGAATAAATGGTACACCCTGAGAGGTAAAGATTATTGCCTGAGCCAAGCGGTCCATTTTTATTCTATCTTCTTCCGAAGCCTTACTAACCGATTTGTTTATTTTATCCCAAAGGGTTAAGTTATCATGGGCACTTACATAATTTATGGTCTCTTCCGGTTTATAGGCAAAGTCTTCCAGTTCATGGTTGTAATTGATACTACCTACAATACCTCTTTTTATCTCATCATAGGTTTCAAACTTACCACTGATATATCCAGTTACAAAACCATCTGTATCACCTTTAATTGCATCCCTAAAACTATCATTGAAAAATGCTACATTACGGTCCCGCTGGACTCCTTTATGAATCTTTTGAAAATCCTCTAGATGAGGTGGTAAAGCTGCCCAGGGTTCTCCGTAGAGCATAATTGCTGGATTTATTTCATGTAATACATTTTCGATTGTATAAAAGGTCTCTTTATCCATCAGACCCATTAGATCAAATCTGAATCCATCGATATGATATTCCTGTACCCAGTATTTTAAAGAATCAATGATAAATTTCCTAACCATTGGTCTTTCAGTCGCTATTTCATTACCACAACCGGAACCATTAGTTAAATAACAGTTGTTAATTAAACGGTAAAAGTAACCGGGAGCTGTCTTTTGAAAAGCAGACTCATTTGTATAATAGGTATGATTATATACTACATCCATGATTACTCCGATACCATGGTCATGTAAGCTTTTTACCATTTGTTTAAATTCTTTAATCCTCTGATAACCTTCCGGTTGGTTTGAATATGAACCTTCCGGTACATTATAGAAATGGGGATCATAACCCCAATTATATTCATAACGATCCTTTTCATCAACAGTCGCATAATCAAAGACCGGTAAAAGATGGACATGTGTCACTCCTAGTTCTTTTAAATGGTCAATACCCGTACTAAGGCCTTGATTATTGACTGTACCTTCTTCAGTGAAGGCAAGGTAATCTCCTCTGTTTTTCATCCCGGAATAAGGAGAAGTTGAAAAGTCACGCACGTGAACTTCATAAATGACTGCATCAACATTACTCTCTAATTTTTTATGCTCGTCCGCTTTCCAGTTAGCAGGGTTAGTATTATTTAGATTTACAATTAGCCCCATTTCACTATTAGGAGCTAAAGCTTTAGCATAAGGGTCAACGGTCTTTTCTATTCGGTTTCCAAAATCAATGGCAAACAGATAATATTTACCGGCATAATTACCATCTAATTCCACGGTCCATGTTCCATTTATATCATCATACATTTCATAAGTTTCAATTGGTTCATCCTGTTTATAATAGTTATATATTTCAATAACTACATTATCAGCTGTGGGTGCCCACAGCTTTATTGTTGTACTTTCTTGTAAGTAATTTACTCCAAGGTCATTACCGTGATAGATAAATTCAGGTCGATAGATATCTTCCTGTAGTTCAATAATATCCATTTATTATAACTCCTTTTTATATCTAATA
>CAZXRH010000066.1:0-12285 GCA_964642575.1 uncultured Halanaerobiales bacterium | reverse complement strand
AAGGGATCCATCTTTTCACCAATTTTAAAGGCTGTAGTAGGAGTAGTAGGTGAAATAATTAAGTCATACTCCTCAAATAGTTCATCAAAATCATTTTTAATTAAGGTTCTTACCTTTTGGGCTTTAAGATAAAAGTCATCATAATATCCAGCACTTAATACATAGGTACCAAGCATAATCCTTCTTTTAACTTCATCTCCAAAACCCTGTTGTCTTGTTTCAGTAAACATATCACTTAAGTTTTGAGCACCTTCAGCTCTTAGACCATATCTAACTCCATCATAGCGAGCTAGGTTAGAGCTGGCTTCTGCTGTAGCTATGATATAATAAGCAGCAAGAGCATATTCCGCTCCTGTTACATCAACTCTTTCTACCTGGGCACCTGCTTCTTTTAGCTTTTCAATAGCATCCATTACAGAGTCCTTTACTTCTTTGTCAAAATCTATTTCAAAATATTGATTGGGAATACCAATTTTCATCCCACTCACATCATTTTTAAGATATTCGGTAAAATCTGGATACTCTCGGTCCACACAGGTTGAATCATTTTCATCATTACCTGTGATCACATTCATCATTACTGCAATATCGTCTACATTACGAGCCAGAGGTCCAATCTGATCTAAAGAAGATGCAAAGGCCACTAATCCATATCTAGAAACAGCACCATAAGTAGGTTTTAAACCAACAACACCGCAAAAAGAAGCGGGTTGTCTAATTGAACCACCTGTATCAGAACCTAAAGCAACAGGTGCCATACCAGCTGCTACCGCAGCAGCAGAGCCTCCACTGGATCCACCGGGTACTCTATTTTCTCCCCAGGGATTTACAGTAGGAAAAAAGGCTGAGTTTTCAGTAGAAGATCCCATGGCAAACTCATCCATATTAGTCTTACCGGTGATTATTCCTCCGGCTTCATTAATCTTGTTAACGACTGTTGCATCATATGGTGGTTTATAATCTTCAAGCATTTTAGATGAACAAGTTGTATTTAATCCATCAGTTGAAATATTATCCTTAATTGCAATTGGAAGTCCTTTCAGATAAGTATCCTGATAATCCTCTTCTTTTAATTTTTCTAAATCAAGATCTTCATTTTGATTAACAAAAGCCTTGACCTTTGAATCTACACTACCTATCCGGTAGGAAAAAGATTCATGAATATCTTTTAACTTAACTCTTTTTTCATCCAACATGTTTTTTAATTCTGTTAATGATCTTTTATATAATTCCATATTTATTCCCTTAAACCGGGATTGCCACCTCCTTAATTATCTTCATCCATAATTTTTGGTACTCTAAATTGATTGTCGATCTTTTCGGGTGCATTTTGAAGAACTTTTTCTAAGTCCAGTGATTCTTCCACCTTATCTTCCCTTAAAACATTTTTGACAGGAATTGTATAGGCAGTTGGCACAATTTCCTCTGTATCCAGCTCATCTAGTTTTTCCACATAGTCTAAGATATCACTTAGCTGTTTAGAAAACTTATCAACTTCATCATCTGAAAGTTTAAGACTTGCTAGATCAGCAATATACTTCACTTCATCTTTATTAATCACGTCTTATCACTCCTTATCTTCTTCGTCTTTAAATCTATCTAAAAGATTTCCAGCAACCATAATTCTCAGCACTATACTTAAGCCAATACCCATAAAACCAACTACAAATAGGCTGAAATACACTTTGGCCAGTAAATTTTCAACATAACCGAAAATCCCCATGAATAAATAAATGGAAAGTGTAAAAGCAAAATATCTTCTATAAAGTATAAAGCCAGGGGCTAAATACTTGCTTTCCGTGCGCTTAGTTCTTACTATTTTAACCAACCAATTAGAAATATATACCCCTGCTAATTGGAGGCCAAATATGACAATCGCCCAGGGCCAAAAATATAGGGGGCTAAATATTGCTATTAATATTACAGATATTACAGAAGCAGCCAGGGCGTATTTATAAAATTCCCAGTCCAACAAATCATCTACCTCCCCTTATTAATTGTTCAAATTGATCTTCATCTAAAATTTCAACATCTAAATCCTGTGCCTGTTCATATTTAGAACCGGGGTTATCACCAACAACTAAATATGAAGTGCGAGAACTTACACTAGATTTAACATTTCCACCATATTTTCTCACCAGTTTTGATGCATCTTTACGGGTATAAGAATCAAGACTACCTGTAAAGACAAAAGATTTACCTTCAAGATGCTGTTTTGTGTTTTCTTCCTCTTTTTCTTTTTCCATGCGAACTCCAACCTCTTTTAACTTCTCTATGACTTGCAGATTGTGTTCACTTTTGAAGTAATTAACAATACTTTCTGCCATAACCGGACCTATTTCATCAATTTCTAATAATTCTTTTTGACTTGATTTTTTTAACTCATCAATTGAGCTATAGTGGTTAGTTAAGATTCGAGCTGAATTACTCCCTATATAACGGATTCCCAACGCATATATTAATCTGTTTAACTCTCTATCTTTGCTTTCCTCAATTGCATCTACTACATTCTGGGATGACTTTTCAGCCATTCTTTCTAAATCCATCAAATGTTCTTTTTTGAGATAATATAAATCAGCAAAATTTACAATTAAATCATTTTCTAAAAGTTGATCCACTAAAGCTGGACCTACTCCTTCAATATCCATCGCATCCCGGGAAACAAAATGAAGAATGCTTTCCTTGCGTTGAGCGGGACAACTAATATTGGTACATCTTGTAACTGCCTCTCCTTCTTCCCGATAAACTTTTTCACCACAGACTGGACAATGGTCTGGCATTTCAAACTCGACTTCATTGCCCGTCCTTTTTTCTTTAATTACTTTAACAACCTCTGGGATTACATCACCAGCCTTCTGAACTAAAACTGTATCATTAATCCGCACATCTTTTCTTTTTACTTCATCTTCATTGTGTAAAGTTGCGCGGCTTACTGTCGAACCATCTAGAAAAACTGGTTCTAAAACAGCATTAGGAGTTAAAGCACCTGTGCGGCCAACAGTTACATCAATATCCTTAACTTTAGTTGTTTTCTGCTGAGCAGGAAATTTATAGGCAATAGCCCAACGGGGACTTTTTGAAGTAGCACCCAACTTCTCTCTTAAAGCCAGTTGGTCTACTTTAATAACCAGTCCATCTATTTCAAAATCAATTTCTTCTCGTTTTTCAACCCATTTTTCACATACTTCAATAACCTCATCAATATTGTCACACTTTTGATACCAGTTTATATTAAATCCAAGTTCTTTTAATAATTCAAGGGCCTGTTTGTGATTATCAATATTATAATCTCCATCTTCAAAATTTACTAGATCATAGGCTATAAAAGAAAGCGGCCTTTTAGCTGCTACTTTTGGATCTAGTTGTCTTACTGAACCAGCGGCTGCATTACGAGGGTTGGCAAAAAGATTCTGTTCATTTTCAGCCCGTTTCTCATTTAATTTTTCAAAATCATCTTTTCTAATAAAGACTTCTCCCCTGAGTTCAAGGTCCATATCAGTTTTTCTAAGTTTTAAAGGAATACTTTGAATAGTTTTTAAGTTATGAGTTACATCTTCACCAACTCTTCCATTGCCACGAGTAGCTCCCAGGGATAATGAACCGTTCTCATATCTCAATATTGCAGATAAACCATCAATCTTATGTTCAACAATATATTGATAGTCTTTTTCATTGAGATTTCTTTTAATTCTATCATCAAAATCTTTTAATTCTTGTGCGTCAAATGCATTAGCAAGACTTAAAATCTGAGTTGAGTGTTCTACTTTTTGAAACTCATCCCTAGGTTCACCCCCCACCCTCTGGGTGGGAGAATCGTCTGTCTTTAACTCGGGATATTTATCTTCTAACTCTTCTAGTTCTTTAAGCATCTGGTCATATTCATAATCAGATATTTCAGGATTATCTAATACATGGTATTTATAGTTATGTTTTCTAAGTTCTTCCCTTAATTTTTCTACTTTGTTTTTAATTTTTTCATCAACCATTATTGACCACTCCTAAACAGTTTATGCTCTCTGAATGGGGGCATACTTTTCTAATAATTTCTTTGGTGAACCTTTACCAAAATCAATAGTTAATTCCAGGTCATTACCTTCTGAGATATCTACTATTTTACCTCTCCCCCAGCGGCTATGGACAACTTCCTGTCCTATTTTATATTTGCGGCTTCTAGAACCTGTATCCTGTTGTTTACTAAGGGACTTTTCAATATCTTTTTCAATTTCTGAAAATGTTTTTTCTTTTTCTTTATTATCAATTAAACTAAACGGGATTTCTTCTAAGAATTGAGAAGGTGAATTATACTCATTGCGGCCATATCTCCTTCTCCTTTTGGCATTGGTAAGATAAAGAATATCTTCTGCCCTTGTAATACCTACATAACAAAGTCTTCTCTCCTCTTCGATGCCATCTGCTTCTTCAAAAGCATTTTGATGAGGAAAAATACCTTCTTCCATCCCACTTAAAAATACTACTGGAAATTCAAGTCCTTTAGCAGAATGGAGTGTCATTAAAGTTACAATGTCCTTACTATCTTCTAAGTTATCAACATCTGCTACTAAAGATACTTCTTCTAAAAAGGTACTTAAGTTATTATCAGGATTTTCCCTAATATGTTCTTCTATAACATTATATAATTCCTGGATATTTTCTAGTCTACTTTCTGCCTCATTAGTATTTTCCTCTTTTAGTTCTTTAATATAACCTGTTTTTTTGGTAACCGCTTCAAAAAGGTCAATAAGGCCTTCATTTTCTTTTATTCTCATAAATTCTTTCATTAGATCAGCAAATTTTTGCACTCGACCTTGGTATGCTCCACTCAAATATGGGTTTTCTTTCGATTTTCGAGCTGCTTTTAATAAACTGATATTCTCATCAGATACATGTTTTTTTACCTTATCTAATGTTCCAGCTCCAATTCCCCGCTTAGGGCTGTTGATGATTCTTTCAAAACTTAAGTTGTCGGAATTATTATTTATTAACTTTAAATAGGCTAACATATCTTTGATTTCTTTTCTTTCATAGAACTTATATCCACCAATAATCTGATAAGGTATACCATACTTCATCATAGCATCCTCAATCTGACGAGACTGAGCATTAGTCCGATAAAGAACTGCCATATCATTGTAGCGGTACTCACCTTTTAAAAACTTTATTTTTTGGGCAATGAAGTTGGCTTCTTTTTCCCCCGAAGATAAGGTGTTATAATAGACATTACCACCTTCACCTCGGGCAGCCTTTAATCGTTTAGGAACTCTATTTTTATTATTCTCAATTACATTATCAGCAATATCAAGTATTTTTTTATGAGAACGATAATTTTGTTCTAATTTAATTACAGAAGCATCAGGATAATCCTCTTCAAAATTCAAGATGTTTCTAATATCAGCACCGCGAAAAGCATAAATACTCTGGTCAGGATCACCAACTACAAAAATGTTGCGGTATTTACTGGCTAAAAGCTGAGCAAATTTATACTGGGCAAAGTTAACATCTTGGTATTCATCAATTAGTATATATTTATATCGATCTTGATAATAATCTAAAACCTGTGTAAAATCTAAAAATAGTTCAACCGTCTTCATGATTAGATCGTCAAAATCTAAAGCGTTATTGTCTTTTAAACGTTTTTCATATTCTTCATAGACAGCTGCTACAATCTTTTCAAAATAGCCAACCGCATCTTTTTGATAGGCGGCTGCTTCAATTAGCTCATTTTTCGCATTACTAATTCTATTCAATACAGCTCTAGGTTTAAACTTCTTAACATCATAGTTTAGGTCTTTTAATATATTTTTAACAAGCTTTTTTTGATCATAGGAATCATAAATTGTAAAATACCTATTAAAATCAAGTTTGCCGATTTCGCGCCTTAAAATTTGGACACAAAAGGAATGAAAGGTTCCTAAAAAGATATCATCGGCTTCTCGACCGGTCATCTGCTGGACTCGTTCCTTCATCTCATCGGCAGCTTTATTGGTAAAGGTAAGGCCTAAGATTTGAAAAGGTTTTACCCCATATTCTTCAATTAAATAAGCAATTCTATTTGTTAAAACTCTTGTTTTACCTGAACCCGCTCCTGCAATAATCAAGCCGGGTCCTTGATGAAGCTTAACAGCTTTTTTTTGTTGTTGATTTAATTTAGCTAAAATTTCGTCTGAGTTGTCCATTAATTATTCACTCCTGATAAATTATTGTATGTCGTTTTAAAGTTGGTAAGTGTGTTTGTAAGATCTAGATTGTTTTCTGAGAATAACAAATGTGAAGTACATTTACAGTCACTGGAACCAAAATCAGGCATCGGTATACTAAAATTTTCTATATCTTTAAGATATTTAAAAAGTTTACATTCTAGACTTTTAGACCCTTTAAAGGTAAAATATTCTACTACTTCAGCTTTATCTAAAAGATAATCAATATGCCAATGAAATCTCTTTTTGTTTTTTAAATGTCTGGCTACTCTTTTTTGTAAGTTCTTTTGAGCTGAACCTATATAAAAATAATATCCCTTATTAAAATCATGTTCTCCTAAAGCACCAATTTTAATTCGGGTTGGTTCAGATAGTAAAATTTTGAGCATGTAGATACCACTGTTTATCTCTTCCAATTATTATCCCCTAACTATCAATCTTCGATAATTTTATAGTCCAATCCTGCCTTAAGTTAACAATCTTTACTAAATATTTAATTGATGTTATAATAAAAAAAGATTAATCAAAAATTTAAGTTTCTTTTTTTAATTCATCTGGCTATGGCGCAGCTTGGTAGCGCGCTTGCTTCGGGAGCAAGAGGTCCCCGGTTCAAATCCGGGTAGCCAGACCATTTTTATATTTGTTACACTAAATTATTATAACATAAATTAGGTTGGTTTGCATTTAGGAGAAGACTGCTTAAAAACTTTAAACAGTTTTATGATATTAAATACAAAAAAAGAGTGAAGGCTTATAATGTAAGCCACCACTCTTTTTTATATTCTCTTTAATCTTTTAGCTCTTTTATAAATTCAACAACCCTTTCAGCATGTCCATCTATTTTCACCTTAGGAAATACTTTAATAATTTTTTGTTCTTTGGAAATAATAAAGGTCGACCTTTTAAACATCCCTACCAGATTTACTACATCAAACTTTTTAGCTAGTTTTTTCTCGGTATCTGCTAGTAATGGAAATTTTAAATCATATTCTTCGGCAAACTTCTTGTGAGATTCCACACTGTCTTTACTTACACCTATAACTTTGGTATCTAACCCCTCCAGGGTTTTCAGATGCCTTTGAAAGGCAACTGCTTCCTTTTTTCAACCAGGGGTATTGTCTTTAATGTAAAAAAACATAACAAGTCTTTGATCTTTAAAATCTTCGCGACAGTGCTGTTTTTCATTTTGATCATAAAGACAAAAATCTGGTAACCTATCTCCTATTTCTAACATCTTTTACCTCCCTTTCTAAAAATGCCTAAGATCAACAACAGAAAATTTAATTTATAAATCATATTTACTTAATAAAGAATTAGTTGTGTCTTTTCTTTTTCCTCTTTTTAAGTAATGTGATTTTTAGCATTAAGCTTAGCACATATAATATATTTGATTAATTAAGACTTATCTTAAATAACTATAGATTAGAATGACTACCTCCTCCATCAAGTACCAGTGATACCCCATTTAAATAGCTGGATTTTTTTGAACATAAAAAGGCAGCGACTTCACCTAATTCCATCGGTTCACCGATTCTTTTTAAGGGTATATCATTACTTTTGGCATTTAGCGCATCTTCATAGGTCTTAAATTTACCATCATCAACCTGTTTTTGCAAAAGATTTTTTAATCGATCTGTTTCATGTAATCCCTGTAAAATTGCATTAGCTCTTATCTTAGGTCCCAATTCTTTCGAGAGCGTTTTCATCAGACCAATTACTGCCATTCGAACTGAATTTGATAATACTAGTCCTTCCATAGCTTCTTTTACACTTCTGGAGGTGATATTAACTATTGTACCACCTTCACCCTCTTCTAAATACTCTTTTGATTCTCTTACTAATCGGACTACACTCATTACTAGAAGATCATAAGTGTGGTACCATTCCTCGTCAGAGGTTTCCATAAATGGTTTGCTGGGAGGACCTCCGGCTGAAGTAACTAAATGATCTAATCGACCAAATTTTTCGTAAGTGATTTCAACTAATTTTTTTATATCATTTTTGTTTGTGATATCTCCAACCTGACCGATTACTTTACCACCTGAAAGTTTTTTTAATTCCTGAACTGTCTCCTCTAATTTATCCTGGTGTCGCCCATTGACAACTACATTAACTCCCTCTTGGATTAAAGCTTTCGCACAGGCTTTACCCAATCCACTGCTTGAGGCAGTTATGAGGGCAGCGTTACCTTTAATTTCCAAATCCATAATAGCTCCCTCCTTTAAGTCTTTTTACTTATTCTTTAAATAATTTATGGCAGGATTTTATAAAGCGATTAATCAATTCATCATCCTTGCGGTTTTTATTAAAAGCAAGATAAAATTTACGAGCAAGATTCAATTGGTCAACTTCAATTTCATCAATTCGTCCATATTCAGCTGCTTTTGCAGAAGCAAATTTTGAGACAAAGGAAATACCTAAACCAGCCTGTACAGCCGCTATAATGGCTTCTGTACTTCCTAATCTACCCTTGATGTTAAGGTCATTAAATTGAAGGCCAGCTTTTTTAAATCCATCTAACATTGCTTTCCTCGTACCTGAGCCTACTTCTCTAATTAAAAGATTTTCCTCGATTAACTCTTTTATATTAACATTATCTTTTTGGGCTAACCAATGCCCTACTGGTGTAATTAATCTCAGTTTATCCTCAATAATCTCAATCGTCTCATATCGACTGCTGACCGGTTTAAAACCAACTAAAATTACATCAACTTCTCCTTCTTCTAAAAGTTCAATCATTTCTGCACTATCTCCCACCTCAATACAGGACTTTATTTCAGGATCATCTTTTGAAAAATCAGCCAGTATTTCGGGAAGAATATATTCCGAAGGAATAGTGCTGGAACCGATAATGATGTTTTTGAATAATTTATCTTTTTTATCCTCCACATCTATGATGAGTTTATTCCATCTTTCAATAATTTCTTTAGCATTTTTATAAACTGCTTTTCCAGCCGGGGTAAGATTGATATTCCCTTTTTCCTTAAAAACAAGTTCTGTTTCAAATCTTTCTTCTAAAGTTTTGATCTGCATACTAATAGCAGGCTGAGTAAGGTCCATTTTATCAGCTGCTCTAGAATAACTACCGGTATCTATTAAGGTTACAAAGATTTTTAATGTATTTAATTTCAAAGATATTCACCTACCTTCTCAATGTTGCAATAAGTTTTTGAGGATTATCTATTATATTAAAGACATCTTTTATATCATTTACTATTATGTCACCATTTAAAATACTGCTTACTGCTGCACCTTCTTTACCAATAACAGCAACTCCTAATTCAGCCGTGTTTAACATCTTAGCATCATTATTACCATTTCCAACAGCTATTACCGAATTTTTTCCCAATTCTTTAATAAAATTTTTTTTATAATCTATGCCCTGGCTTTTTTTATCAATTATTTCAATATTAATCTCTGTATTTGAAAATTCTTGTCTTACCGTATTAAAAGTATCTGCAGTCACAATATGGACTTTCAAATCATTATTTAACGAACATAACCTATTTTTAAGTCCATTAATTAATTGACCACCTTCAGCTAGAGTACCATTAAAATCAAAAACTATATGCTTTAATCGGAGAGTTTTATATCCGGGTACATCTAATTCATACATGTCGCTCACCTACTTTTTATTACTATTTTTATTTAAAAAGTTGAATTTGTTCATGAAAAATTTGATTATTTTTTGGATGAAAGTTTGATTTTCTCTTTGAATTTTTTCCTCTAATTCTTCTCCGGTTTCTGTTGTATTATACATTTTCTCAAAAAAGTCTTTGATGATCTGCTTTAAACTCTTGGACAATTTTACCACTCCTTTTCGTACTTACTGTTATTATAATTATATATAGAGAAGACTTTAAAATCAATAATTGTCAAAATTTTGTAAATAGACTTTCATTCTTATCTTATATGATGTATAATAAATATGTATTAAATCTTAAGGGAGGTGGCAGCATGAAAACCTCTGACAATGGATTTGAAGAGGGTAAGTATGAATGCAAAAACTGTGGTGAAGTTATCAAACTTGACTCTTTCTCTAGTTCACTCCCGAAATGTCCTAAATGTAAAAGTACTAAGTACTCTTTGATTAACAGTGAAAGAGCATAATTAAATAAATATAGAATTAAAGCCGGGTTGTAAACAACCCGGCTTTTTTACATTTATATTCTTTTGTTGGCTAGCTCTTTAAACTTTTTAATGTTTTTTTCTATTACTTCAAGCGAACTAATCCAAAACTCACTTGAGGTAACATCAATATCAACCATTTTTGCCACATCTTCTATCTTGTTTTTACCTGTCGCTTTTAATAGATTATTATATTGATTCATAAACTGACTTCCTTCTTCCTGACTTAATGCATATACCCCCAGACCAAAAAGCAGTCCAAAAGCATAAGGAAAATTATAGTAATTATTATCCGCTGAATAGTAATGCGGTTTATTTAACCACATATAGGGATGGAGATACTCATGATCTAAAGCATCACCATAAGCTTTCTTTTGGGCATCAATCATAAGTTCTTTTAGTTCATCTACACTTAAGGAACTATCGTCTCTTTTATCAAAGAGATTCTTCTCAAAAGTAAATCTACTATAAATATCAACAATGACCTGTCCTGCTGATGTTATATAGTTTTCTAATATGGAATAAGCTTGCTGCTCATCGGCTTTCTCTAAAGCCGCTTCTGTAACAATTGTTTCACTTAAAATTGAAGCTGTTTCAGCTAAAGGCATGGGATAATTTGCATTGATGATACTTTCTTCTTCTAAGCTATGACCGTGATACGCATGACCTAATTCATGAGCTAAAGTGGTAACATCACTAAAAGAACCAGTAAAATTACTTAAGATCCGGCTTTCTTCGATTGGATGCAGGTTATAACAAAATGCTCCTCCTCTTTTACCATCTCTAGGTTCAGCGTCAATCCACTGATTGTCAAAAGCATCTCTGTAAAGATCAGCCATTTCTTCACTAAAATCTTCTATATTGTTAATAATAAAGTTTCTGGCTTCTTCATAAGAAAATTCCATTTCAGCCTCTCCTAAAGGAGCAAATAGATCATAAAAAGGTAATCCGTTTTTATGGCCTAATACTTCAGCCTTTGTTTTATAAAAGTCTCTAAATACCGGTAATTTTGCTTCAATAGCTTCTATTAAAGCATCTAATGTGTCTTTTTCTAACCTTGAATCTATGAGTGATTCTGCCAGTGGAGATTCATAACCTCTTTTTTTCGTCAAGGTAATAACTTCACCTTTGATCCCATTTAAGGCAGCTGCTACTGATTCTTCTACATCTTGGTAAGAAGCAAGTTCGGCGTTATAAGCTTTTTTACGTACTTCCGGGTCCTTTTTATAGGCCATATTACGTACAACTGGCAACGGTAGTTCCTTTTTCTCGCCTTCGATTTCTATCGGTACTTTCAAAGTAGAAGTCAATTTTTCCTGCAATTTTGTCCAGGCTGATGAACCGGTCTGCTTCATCTGGGCAATTACTTCTTCTTCATTTTCAGGTAAAAGATATTTACTTTTCTCTACTAATTCCTCTAGAAAAAATTTGTGTTCTTTAAGTAGTTCAGACTTATTATATAATTGTTCTCTATTATCAATTTCACTTAACCAAAGTTGAAAGTTAACCATTGGTTTTGTGGTTTTTACCATGGCTTTTTCTAATTTTTCAATCATTTTTAAAGCTTGTTCATTTTTAGCCTCAACACTTACTGTTAAATGACTGAAGGCATTTAACTTCATAGAAAGCTGATAATATTTTTTTAAAGCTTTTATAAATTCTTCAGCAGTTTTTAATTTAGAGTTGTATTCTTCAAAATTCCAAGCCTGTAATTTTTGTATTTTCTCTTCAAATTTTCTTTTATCCCTTTTAAATTCATCGGAATCAAAACCGGAATATAGTGCATTAAGGCTCCATCTTTTTTCCATATCTAACACTCCCTATTAATTGATTAAATTTTTAAACAAAACAAAATAACCGGGTATAAACCCGGTTTTATAAAAATTATTTTAATTTAACTGCTGTGCCATAAGCCAAAATTTCAGCTGCTCCTCCCATCACTTGGGATGTTGTAAATCTAACA
>CAZXRH010000065.1:0-12318 GCA_964642575.1 uncultured Halanaerobiales bacterium | reverse complement strand
TGGTACTTTTTATTATTTCTTCTTTTGCAAGTCCCTATTTTTTAAAGTTTAGAAATTTAACCAATATATTAAGACAGGTTTCCTATACCGGTATTATTGCATTAGGGATGACCTTTGTTATCATCTCAGCTGGTATTGACTTGTCAGTTGGTTCCATGACAGCCCTGGTCGGTGGAATTGTAATCATGACCTTAAACTATTTTGGGGGAGGCATTTTTGCAATTATCATGGCCATTGTTGTCGGTATCTTATTTGGTCTTGTACTGGGAGCTGTTAATGGCCTGATCATTACAAGATGGAATGTTGCTCCTTTCATTGTGACCCTGGGTACGATGTCCATTTTCCGGTCTCTTACCCTATATATTAGTGATGCGAGTGAATTTAGATCTACAAGTAGTATTTTTCCTGAACTGGGCATGGGCTATTTTCTAAGACTGCCGATCCCAGTCTGGATATTTTTAGGACTGACAGTACTTTATAGTATTGTACTTAACCATACCAAATACGGTAGATATATTTGTGCGGTTGGTTCCAATCAGAAAGTCGCTCGATACTCTGCTATTAAAGTTAAATTAACTAAGTTTTTTGCTTATGTTATAGTGGGTATCAATGTCGGAATAACGGCTGTTCTTTTATCTTCTCGTTTAAATTCAATAAGTTCTTCGGGAGCGGGTACGGGATATGAACTGGATGCGATAGCAGCTGTTATTATTGGTGGAACAGCAATGTCGGGTGGTAGTGGCTCTGTAGTGGGCACTTTAATTGGTGCAATAATCTTAGGTATTGTCAACAATATGTTAAACATGTTGGGTGTATCTCCTTATCTACAGGGGACAGTTAAAGGTCTGGTCATTATTGGTGCTGTCTTGATTCAAAGGAAAAAAGAATAATCTTTAAAAAATAAACAAAGGGGGTATCAATAAAAAATAATATTTTCTTCAACAAATAAAAGGAGGTTAATATTTAAGATGAGAAAAATAGCTTTAATTTTAACTTTGGTATTGGTGTTTTCTTTTAGCTTAACTGTGATGACTTCTGCTCAGGATGAAATTAGAATTGGTGTTACTATCCCTTCTGCAGACCATGGTTGGACCGGTGGAGTTGTTTATTGGGCACAACAGGCTATCAAAGACTGGGAAGCAAAAGCTGATGATGTAACTTTCTTTTTGGAAACTGCTGATTCGCCCGCTACTCAGGTAAGTGTTGTCGAAGATTTAATGATTAAAGAAATAGATGCTCTCGTAATACTAGCACATGATTCAGCGCCCTTAACACCTATTGTAAAACAGGCATCTGAAGAAGGTATATATGTAGTATCTGTTGATAGAGGACTCACTGAACCGGTAGCTGATATTTATGTAGCTGGTGATAATCCTGGTTTAGGTAGAGTTAGTGCCGAATGGATGGCTAAAGAATTAAATGGTGAAGGTGATATTGTAGTTCTCGAAGGTATACCCTGTGTTATTAATACTCAACGGGTAGAGGCTTTTGAAAAAGTAATGGAACAATATCCAAACATAACCATAATGGATTCTCAGCCCGCTAATTGGTCAACTCAAAAAGGGCTAGAAATTATGGAAAACTATCTCCAAAAATATGACAAGATAGATGCGGTTTGGGCACAAGATGATGATGTCTTAAAAGGTGTTTTACAAGCTTATGAAGAATCTGGTAGAGATGATATTAAATTCTTCTTAGGTGGAGCTGGCTCTAAAGATATCGTTAAGATGGTCATGGAAGGTAGTGACTTAGTACGAGCAGATGTAACCTATCCACCATCTATGATAGCTACTGGTATTAGTATGGCAGTCAAAGCTATGCATGGTGAAAAACTAGATGGGTTCTATCAAAATGAACTACCTTCAGAAGTAATATTGAGAGCAGAACTAATAACCGAAGAAAATGCAGAAGATTACTACTATCCTGATAGTGTATTCTAAGATCATATTTCAAAAAAAGGGCACTTAGTGTATGCTAAGTGCCCACCTTATTGTTTAAAAAATTATATAGTAAAAAATATAGTTTTTAATGAAGAAATAATGATTGACTAAGAAAGGATGATTTTTATGAGTGAAATCTTTCCTAATTTAAGTAAGATTAAATATGAAGGTAAAGACAGTAAAAATCTTCTGTCTTTTAAATATTATAATCCCGAGGAAAAAATTCGTGGCCAAAAAATGAAAGATTTACTGAGGTTTGCTGTTGCTTACTGGCATACCTTCTGCCATGATGGAAGTGATCCCTTTGGAGAAAAAACACTGCAAAAGCCCTGGGATGATATTAGAGATCCATTAGAAAGAGCCATGAAAAAGGCTGAAGGAGCCTTTGAGTTTATGGATAAATTAGGGGTTAATTATTTTTGTTTTCATGATAGAGATGTTGCACCTGCTGGTGAAAATTTAAAGGAGACAAACTATAATTTGGACCAAATAGCCGAAAAAATAAAGAAGTTAATGGAAGAAACTGATATTGAACTACTCTGGGGCACAGCTAATTTATTTAGCCACCCTCGTTTTGCTAATGGGGCGGCAACTTCACCTGATGCTGATGTATTTGCCTTTGCAGCTGCTCAGGTAAAAAAAGCAATGGAAGTTACCAATTATTTAGGAGGTTCTAATTATGTATTTTGGGGAGGACGGGAAGGTTATGAAACTCTCCTCAATACTAATATGGCTTTAGAACAGGATAATATGGCACGCTTTTTTTCAATGGCAGTCGAACACGCTGAAAAGATTGGTTTTAAGGGTCAGTTTTTAATTGAACCGAAACCGAAAGAACCAACTAAACATCAGTATGATTTTGATGTGGCAAATGTGATTTCATTTTTAGAAAAATATGATTTAAAAGATTACTTTAAAATAAATATTGAAGCAAACCATGCTACTTTGGCCGGACATAATTTCCAACATGAACTAAGGTTAGCCCGAATTAATGGTCTTTTAGGAAGTGTTGATATTAATCAGGGTGACTTGCTTTTAGGCTGGGATACAGATCAATATCCTTCTAATATTTATATGTCTACACTTGCTATGTATGAAATATTAAAAAATGACGGCATAAATCCGGGTGGTTTAAACTTTGATGCAAAGGTGAGAAGACCTTCTACAGACCCGGTAGATTTAATGTATGGCCATATTTTAGGGATGGACAGTTATGCTAAAGGTTTAAAGATAGCAGATAAAATGTTAAAAGATAGAGTATTTGAAGATTTTATTGAAAACAGATATGAAAGTTATAATAGTGGAATCGGTTTGAAAATAAAAAATGGTCAGGAAAACTTTGCTTCCCTTTCAGATTATATAATTAATAAGGAAGAACAAGTTACTACTTCTTCTGGCCGCCAGGAAATGTTAGAAGCCATCTTAAATCAGTATATTATAGAAAATGATTAAACAATAGAAAGAAGGATTAAAATGGCTTACTTAATAGGCATAGATATTGGGACAAGTAATGTAAAAATATTATTAATTTCGGCTAAAGGAGAACTGGTTGCTTCAGAAACAGTCTCTTATCCGTTGTATTCACCTCAACAGGGTTGGTCAGAACAAAACCCAACTGATTGGTGGAATTCAACTAAAAAAGCTTTAAATAATATAATAAAAACTAATAAAATAGAAACTACTGAAATTAAAGGTATTAGTCTTTCAGGACAGATGCACAGCCTTGTAATACTTGATAAAAATAAAAATGTAATAAGACCAGCTATATTGTGGAATGATACTAGAACCACCCAACAATGCCAAGAAATTTATGAAATAACAGGAGGATTAAGTAATCTAATAAAATTAGTATCTAATCCAGCTCTTGAGGGTTTTACTGCACCAAAACTACTCTGGCTCAGAGATAATGAACCTGATAATTACAAAAAGATAAGGTATGTAATGCTACCAAAAGATTATATAAGATTTAAACTAACAGGTGAGATAAATAGTGAAGTTTCTGATGCTGCGGGAACTTTACTCTTTGATGTTAATAAAAAGCAGTGGTCAAAAAAAATCTTAAATCAATTAGATATTAGTCTTAATCTATTACCAAAAGTTTTAAATTCTAATCAAATTGCAGGTTATATCACAAAAAAGGTTCAAGATGTTACAGGACTTAAGGAAGGTATACCAGTTATAGCTGGGGGAGCAGACAATGCTTGTGGAGCTGTCGGGAGTGGTATCATCAAAGATGGTCGGGTTATGGTCAGTATTGGAACTTCTGGGGTTGTCTTAGCCCAAGTAGATACAATAACTCCTGATAAAAAAGGTAGAATTCATCTATTTAATCATGCTTATCCCTCCAAACACTATATGATGGGGGTGATGCTTTCTGCAGCTGGTTCCTTTAATTGGTTGAAAGACAAGATCTATCAAGGTAATTACAGTATCAAAAAATTAAATGAATTAGCTAAAAAGAGTGAACCTGGTAGTGAAGGCTTAATCTTTTTACCCTACTTAAATGGAGAACGGACTCCTCATGCTGATTCTAATGCAAGAGGAGTATATTTTGGTCTATCAAACAAACATGATATTAATCATTTAGTCAGAAGTACTATGGAAGGTGTGGCCTTTGGTTTAAGAGATTCATATGAACTTATCAAAGAAAAAAATGTTAATATAGAACAAATTAGAGTGATTGGGGGGGGAGCTAAAAGTAAACTGTGGTGTCAGATTTTAGCCGATATTTTTGAAAAAGAAATATCTCTGATCAATATTGAAGAAGGCCCTGCTTTTGGTGCTGCTCTTATAGCAGGGGTAGGAGTCGGAGTTTTTGAAAGTTTTGAAGAGGCAGAAAAACGTTTTATTAAAATAACAAAATCTTATATACCTGACAAAAACAATTATGGTGTATATAGACATAATTATGCCACTTATCAGAACTTGTATCAAAGCCTTAAAGATGATTTCGCTTCACATAATAAATGATTTAAACAAACCCCGCAAGGGGTCTTTTTTTTAAAAAAGATGAAAAAAATTTAATTTTAAAGTTATTAAACAAGGAATCTAACTAATAATCTCAAAGTTTATTATAAATGGCTTTGATATTTTTTACAAAGTAAGGTGTGATTAAGATGACAAGCGAAAACAAAATATCTGAATATGATGTAATAGTAGTAGGAGGAGGACCAGCTGGCAGTACTTCCGCATTTCTTCTCAGTAAGGCTGGTTATGAAGTTCTTTTAGTAGATAAAGCCAAATTTCCACGAAAAAAACTTTGTGGTGGTTTAATTACCGAAAAAACCCTCAATCTTATCCAAGACATTTTTGATTTTAGTTTAGATGAATTAAAAAATGATAATGTTATTGATTATGTGTCTGATTCATACCAAATTTACTTTGAGAACAAACAAATTACTAAAAATCATCTGGAAGGCAAATTCCATCTAATTAAAAGAGATGTATATGATAATTATTTATTACAGACTGTCAAGCAAAAAGGAGTAGAAGTATTAGAAAATACCAAAGTAACAGATGTTGATTTTAAAAATAATATAATAAAAACTGAAAAGGATAAAGAGTTTCGATCTGATTACATAATAGCTGCAGACGGTGTGAATAGTGTTATAAAAAATAAAATACTTATGGAGAGAAATCTTAAAAATAATAGTTATATTGTAAATAATAAGGCGATGACTATCGAAACCGAGGTAACTAAAGAAAAATTACCTTTTGATTTAGATGGTCCTATTATATACTTTGGTGTAATAAATTGGGGATATGGCTGGGTTTTTCCCAAAAGAGATACAGCAGTTATTGGTTTAGGTGGCTTAGTTAATCAAAATAAAGATTTAAAAGAAATTTTCAAAGAATATTTAAAGTTACTTAAATTGGATAAATATCCTTTGAAAGTAAAGGGGTGGCCGTTACCATTCGGTAATTATTTAGATAGGCCGTCCTATAAAAATGCCTTTTTAATAGGTGATGCTGCAAATTTAGTCGATCCATTAACAGGAGAAGGGCTTTGTTATGCTCATAAAAGTGCCCAAATTGTAAGTCAAGTCATAATTGAAAACCAAAAAGATACTCAAATGATACCTAATCTTTATAATGAAAGAATCAATGAAGAAATAATAAACAAATTAAAAAAAGCAAAAATATACCGATCAATATTATGGTCATCACCCAAAATGTTATATAGAATATTAGTTTCATTTGGGGCTAAGTATTTTCATAAAAGAATTACAAATATAATTCAGGGATATAGCGTGTTTTAATAAAACTACAGTCTATTATATTAGGTGATGTTAAAATATTTATTAGTTTAATATGTTCTATCTTAATATTACAGTCAAAGAATTAATTGAGAAAATATTTTAATAAATCAAGGGTGAAATCATGAGAAATGAAATTATTCTTCAGAGTTTCTACTGGGAAATGTGTACAGGTGAATATAAAGAAGAATTTCCGGCTGAATGTGAACTTTGGAATCTATTAAATCAAAAAGCAGATACATTTGCCGAAATAGGTTTTACCTCGGTATGGATACCACCAGCCACGAAGGGTAATGCTGGAACTTATGATGTTGGCTATGGAGTATATGACCTCTGGGATCTCGGTGAATTTGACCAAAAAGGTACCGTTCGTACAAAATATGGAACTAAAGAAGAGTTGCTGCAAGCCTTAAAAGAATTACATGAAAATAATATAAAAGTATATTTTGATGCTGTTTTAAACCACCGTTTTGGTGCTGATGAAACCGAAGAGGTGGAGTTACAAGAAGGAGAGCAGGCGGAAGTATGGACAAAGTTTAATTTCCCCGGCAGGCAAGAGCAGTATAGCGATTTTAAGTTAAACTGGAAATGTTTTGATGGTGTGGATTGGAATGAAAGAAGTCAGGAGATCGGTAAATATCTATTTGAAGGTAAAGATTGGGACTGGTCTTATGGAGAAGACTTTTTAATGGGAGCAGATCTTGATTATAATAATGAAAAAGTAAGAGAAGATGTAATAAACTGGGGTAAATGGATTGTCAATGATTTGGGTTTTGACGGTTTTCGGATTGATGCAGCTAAACATATTGATAATGGTTTTATAAGAAATTTTGTAAAAGAAGTTGATGAAAGTTCTAAAAAAGAATTATTTTTCGGAGGGGAAGTTTGGGTAGATAAGGAAGAAACATTAATTGATTACCTTAAGCAGATAAACAATAAAAGACTAAAAGTTTTTGATTATCCCCTCAGGGAAAAATTTATTGAAATGAAAAACCGTGAAATAGATATGAATTCACTTAAAAATAGTGGTTTGGTAAATCAGGGAAATTATAAAAATAGAGCTGTGACATTTGTTGACACACATGATACAGATCGGGATCAAAAACGCGAAAACATTGAATCAATTTCTCATTACAAGTATCAAGCTTATGCATATATTTTGATGCGGGCGGAAGGTATCCCAACCGTTTACTGGAAGGATTATTTCACTCGGGATATGGCCGATAATTTACAACCACTCATCAATGCTCGGAGTCAATATGCTTATGGAAAAGGACATGAAAGTGATGTTACCGATGAAAACACTTATTGTTATATAAGAGAAGGCAAAAATAATGAAACTGGACTGGTCTTGTTAATTACAGTCGATAAATCAGGTGATGATATAGTTAAAGATATAGATACTAAAAATCCAAATAGCAAGTATATAGATATCACAGGACATTTTGATCATGTTGTAAAAACTAACAAGCAAGGAATCGGTACTTTTAAAGTTAAAGCAAAGGAAGATCAAGGCTGGTCAGTTTGGGTAAAAAAGTAAATATAAAAACAACTACTCCTATTATTAAAAAAATAATAATAGGAGTTTTTTATTTGATTTTTTATTTTTTTAGGTATATAATGAATATATAGTCACATGAAGATGAATTCACATTCATGCAAAAAGGAGGTCTATAATGCCTAAACAAACATTTTTTAATTTAGATGATGCAAAGAAAAACAGAATCATAGAAGCAGCTATTGATGAGTTTTCTCAAAACAACTTTCATAAAGCTAGCGTAACAAATATAATAGATAAAGCTGATATTGCAAGTGGCAGTTTTTATCAGTATTTTGACGGTAAAGAAGATTTATTTAAATATATAGTAGAAATAGTAAGTAAAAGAAAACTTGAATATATTGACCAGGAGATTCTAATAAATCCTGCTCAGTTAAGTTTTTTTGAGTTTTTAAGAGAGGTTTATAGAGGTGGAATTGAATTTGCCAAAGAAAACCCTCGTTTAGTTTCTATTGGAGATGAATTAATGAATAGTAATTGTGAGGTCTGTAGTCAAATTAGGGAAGAACTTAAACCTACAAGTCATCAATTTTTTATAAAAATACTAAAAAATGCTGTAGATCGTGGTGATGTAAAAGAAGATATAGATATTGAGTTTACAGCTAAATTTTTAACAAATATTAATTATTCTTTAGGTGATTTTATATATACCGACTCAGGTCTAAGTGAAGATGCTATGGAAGTAATTGATGTCTTGATAAATATTATTGAAAATGGTATTAAACCCAAGAGAGGTGATGAATAAAGTGAGTTTACTTAGGTTAAAAGAAATTACCAAAATTTATCAGCAGGGTGAGATTGCGGTACCGGCCTTGAGAGGTATTAATTTAGAAATTGAGACAGGTGAGTTCACAACCGTTTTTGGGCCTTCTGGTTCAGGTAAAACAACTTTATTAAATGTGATCGGCTGTCTGGACAAACCGACTGAAGGTGAAATATATTTTAATAGTAATAATGTAGCCGATCTTTCCAAAAAAGAATTGTCTATAGTAAGAAGGAAAAATATTGGTTTTGTATTTCAAAGCTATAATCTTATTCCAGTTTTAACTGCTTATGAAAATGTGGAATTTGCAGTCAAAATACTTGAGCATTTATCTCAAGCAGATATACATGATAAAGTAATGCATATCTTGGACTTAGTAGGTTTAGCGGGACTAGAAGATAGAAAGCCAAATGAACTTTCAGGTGGTCAAAAACAGAGAGTCGCGATAGCAAGAGCTTTAGTTAAAGAACCTAAATTAGTATTGGCTGATGAACCTTCAGCTAATCTGGATTCAGAAACAAGTAAAGAAGTCCTACAGGTCATGTTAAAGATGAATGAAGAATTGGATACTACTTTTCTTTTCTCAACTCACGATCCTTTAGTAATGGACCATGCTAAACGAGAGATAGAATTAAAGGATGGTCTTATTACAAAGGATGAAAGGAGGGAAGAGGTGAATGTTTTTAGTTAAACTTTCTTTTAAAAACTTATTGCGTCATAAACGGAGAACCTTAATTACCGCGGCCATAATAGCCTGGGCTGTATTTTTCTATATTGTGTTCGATTCGATGTTAATAGGTATGAATGATATGGTGTTTCAAAATATTATAGATTATGAATATGGACATGTACAAGTGGCAAACACCTCATACTGGGAGGAAAAAGATGAACTTCCTTTAGAGAATTTAGTAGTAAATAGCGAAGAGTTAAATCAGAATTTAACTGAAATTGAAGGTTATCAAGCCCATGCTCCTCAACTAAATTTTCAGGTTAGATTAAATGATGGTGTCAATGAAACTCCTGTGATGGGTAAAGGTATTGACCCGGAAAAGACACTCAGTGTATTAGAGTATGAAGATTATATTATCGAAGGTGAGATGTTTGAAATGGGTGAATACAAAACGGTTATTGGACAAAGATTAGCTGAGATTATGAAATTGGAACTAGGGGAATATATCACCTTATTAACCAGAACTGAAAGTGATACTTTTAATACAATAGATGCTGAAATTAGTGGGATAATTAATACTCCTAATCCTAATATAAACCAAAACATTGTATTTGTACCTTTAGATATAGCACAGGATACATTAAATGTTGATAATAAAGTAACTCATTATATTATGAGATTAAACACTCAAAACTTTAATAACTCTGTAGTTCAAAACTTTCAAAGTAATATAAATAATTATAATAGTAAGTTAAATGTATACTCATGGCGTGATTTAGATGAAGTCGGTATTACCAAAGCTAAACAGTCCGGTAATGCCATGATTCTTATGATTGTATTAACAATTGCTGCTATAGGTATTGTAAATATTGTAATTTTGTCTGCTTTAGAACGGATGGAAGAGATTGGAATGATGAAAGCCCTCGGTTTAAAAGAAAAAGAGATAGTTTTTACCTTTGTGGCTGAATCAACCTTGATTGGCATAATCGGTGGTGTACTGGGTGTTATTTTAGGCGCCATTGCAGTATATTTGATGACAATTTATGGTCTAGATTTTGGTGCTTTGATGGATATGGATATGTCGGAATACGGAATACCAATTATTAGTACAATCTATGGTAGTTGGAACCCGGGTACATTTATTTATATGTTCCTCTTTGCAGTTTTTGGCTCCCTTTTGGCAAGTATCTTACCTGCCCGCTGGGCTGCTAAAAAAGATCCGGTCAAGGCAATCTACAGGAGGTAGGTGAAAAATATGAAGTACTTTTTAAGATTAGCATATAAAAACTTGGCGAGACATAGATTAAGAACCCTAGTTTCAATTATTGCGATTGCCTTTGCTGTTATGGTTGTAATATTTGCAAGGGGATTTATCTTAGGTATGGTTAATGAAACATATTCGGATACAATTCAATATGATACAGGACATGTAAAAATTATTGACCAGGATTATCAATTAGAAGGAAGGGTTTTTTCATTAACAGAAACAGTTGATGGATATAATAATACTAACCTTAATGGTATGATTGAGAATTTATCTGAAATAGAGCATGTTAAGACTGTAATGCCGAGAATTAAATTTGGTGCAATAACTACAACTGAAGATGAATTAATCAATATGATTGGCTGGGGTGTGGATCCTCAAAAAGAATTACAGGAAACGGATATTGGCAGACAGATTGATAATGGTAGAATGATTGAGCCCGGTCAAATGGAAGTTGTCATGGGTTCAGAGTTGTTAAATAAACTTAATAAAGAAGTGGGAGAAAAAGTAACCTTAGTATTTAATAACTCCTTTAACTCGTTTAATGGAGCCACTTTTAGGATAGTAGGAGAAATCAACAGTCAACTGCAGAAGTTAAATGAAATCTTATTTTACTTACCAATTGATCAGGCCCAACGGCTTTTATTAATGGAAAATCAGGCCACTGAAGTATTGTTATTTGCTGATGATCGGACAAATACCAATCAGATCATGGCAGAGGTTAATAATATATTACCAGCTGATAATAAATATATAGTGAGACCGTATGATGCAACTGGAGGGATAATTGGATGGCTTGAATTTGCTAAAAATATCTATAATTTCATTTATATCTTTTTAGTTATTCTAGCTAGTTTTGTAATTATTAATACAATGATTATGATAGTTAATGAAAGAACCCGTGAAATAGGGATGATGAGTGCTCTTGGTTTAGAAAAAAGAGAGATCCTCTACCTCTTTTTAATAGAAGGAGCTATTATGGGTGGAATCGGTAGTTTAATTGGTTCTGTTTTCGGGGGAGTATTAACTAATATAATGAGTCAGGTAGGTATTGATTTTGGTTCCACATTGGAAGGATTCAGTTCTGATATTTTTATTAGCTCCACTATGTATCCAGTCTTTTCCTATCAAAATATTGTATTTGGCTTTATATTAGGACTGATTGTTGTTACAATAGCATGTGTAATTCCGGCTCGCAGAGCAGCTAAATTAGAACCGACAGATGCTTTAAGAGAATTTTAACATTAAGATATATTGAATAGAAGGTGATAAAGATTTTTATTAGATTACTTTTAATATTTACAATTGTACCAATTGTAGAGATGGCACTATTAATTGAAATCGGTAGTTATATTGGGGTCCTACCCACAATTGCTTTGGTAGCAATTACTGGTATAGTTGGTGTTACCCTTGCTCGTAATCAGGGGTTGATTGTAGTAACAAAGATAAGAGAAAAGTTGGCTCAGGGTCAAATTCCTACTCGGGATATGATTGAAGCTTTAATGATTTTAGTCGGTGGAGTCACATTATTAACTCCAGGGGTTTTAACTGATATTACCGGTTTTCTATTAATCATTCCCTTTACCAGACCGATTTTTGCAACTTTAGCAACTAAAATATTTAAAAAGTATGTTGATAAAGGACAGTTTAAAACAAAGGGTAACTTTACTTTTCATTCTGATTTTCAGGATAATAGAAACAGACAAGACAATGACTTTGTAGATGTTGACTATGAAACTGAAGATGAAGGTCAGGATAATAAAAATAATTAAAAAGGTGATTTTATGACAGAGAAGTTATATGAAAAAGATCCCTATCGTAGAACTTTCGAAGCTGATTTAAAAAATATTGAAAAAAAGGACGGTCA
>CAZXRH010000064.1:0-12357 GCA_964642575.1 uncultured Halanaerobiales bacterium | reverse complement strand
AAAAATCAGAAACTGTTGGTTTCTTCAGCCAGAATAAAAAGAGAATAATAAATTTAGTATTTGGGACAATAATCTTTATTAGTACTATTTTTTATGCTAATCTGGCTTTTGTAAAAAGTTATGGATTTTATGTAGAGACAGCTGAAATATTATTATATATAGCTGCCTATTTATTAATTGGTAGATCTGTTCTCAAAAGAGCAATGAAAAATATTATAAATGGGTTTTGGTTTGATGAATACTTTTTAATGAGTATAGCCACCATCGGTGCTATTGCTATTGGTGAATATCCAGAAGCTGTATCTGTAATGCTTTTTTATAGAATTGGGGACCTTCTTCAGGATAAAGCTGTAGATAATTCACGCAGGTCAATTAAAGATCTAATGGATATTCAACCTGATCATGTAAATTTATATAAAGAAGATCAGATCATTAAAGTAAGTCCACAAAATGTAAATGTGGGTGATATTATCTTAGTAAAAGCAGGAGAAAAAGTACCTTTAGATGGAAAAATTACAAAAGGAGAATCAGTTTTAGACACCTCTGCTTTAACAGGGGAGTCAGAACTAAAAAGAGTTTCTCAAGGTGACGAAATAAAAAGTGGTGTAATTAATAAAGAAGGTTTTTTATATATTAAAGTTACTAGTCTTTATGAAGATTCTACAGTAGCCAAAATATTAAAATTAGTAGAAGAATCTTCTGAAAAGAAGGCAAAAACAGAAAAGTTCATCACCAGATTTGCCAAAGTATATACTCCCATTATAGTAGTATTGTCAGCCCTATTAACTGTTATTCCAGTGCTCTTTTTTAATGGAACTTTTAGTGTTTGGTTATACCGTTCATTAATATTTTTAGTAATTTCTTGTCCCTGTGCACTTTTAATTTCAATACCATTAGGATATTTTGGAGGAATAGGACGTGCTTCTAAAAATGGTATATTAGTAAAGGGGAGTAACTATTTGGAAGCACTGCGTAATATTGATACAATTGTCTTTGATAAATCAGGTACTCTAACTGAAGGTAAGTTGGCTGTACAAGAGGTAAAAGTTTTTGCTAATTACAGCAAAGAACAGTTAATGGAACTTGCAGCTGGAGTGGAAAGTTTTTCAAATCATCCTATTGCTAGAGCAATTATTGAACATTTCGAGGGAGATGCACCAGTAAATAACATTAGTAATTTTAAGGAAATAGCTGGAATGGGAGTCATAGCTAAGATGAATGAACAGAAGATTGTAATTGGTAATGAAAAATTACTAGATAGAGAAAAGATTGAAAAATCAGTTGAAGATAATGACAAAGATTTAATATATATAGCTTTAGATGGCAATATTATTGGAGCAATCAAATTAGCAGAAAAAATTAAGGGAAGTTCATATAAGGCTATGGAAAAATTAAAAAATATTAAAAAGGTAATGCTAACTGGTGATAATGAAGAAAAGGCAAAAGTAGTAGCCAAACAATTAAAAATAGATAAATTTTACCATAGCATGATGCCAGCCGATAAGGTAAATGTTTTAGAGGAAATAATAGAAAATAATCATGAAGGTAGAGTTGCTTTTGTAGGTGATGGTATTAATGATGCACCTGTATTGGCTCGTTCTGATATTGGTATTGCGATGGGTGGTTTAGGAACTGATGCTGCAATTGAGGCCTCTGATTTAGTAATAATGAATGATAATTTAGAAAAAATAGCAACAGCCTTAGATACAAGTGTTTTAACCAATAGAATTGTCTGGCAGAATATAATTTTAGCTTTATCAGTAAAAGCAGCTGTCTTGATTTTAGGGGCATTTGGTTTAGCTTCAATGTGGAGTGCTGTATTTGCTGATGTAGGAGTAGCCTTACTGGCAGTGTTTAATTCTACTCGGATCATCAAATAGAGGTGGTGGAGAAAATGCAAAAAGCCGAGAAATTTTGTGATGTTTGTGAAGTTTTCAACCCAGATACAGAAGTGGTTAATAAATTAAAAGAGAAAAGTTTAGAAGATGATGTTATTAATGATTTGGCAGAAACCTTTAAAGTATTAGGAGATCCTACCCGGATTAAGATATTATATGCTTTAAAAGAGAAGGAATTATGTGTATGTGATTTGGCTGAACTCTTGGAGATGAGTTCTTCTGCCATATCTCATCAGCTGAGAGTGTTAAGGAATAACAAACTGGTCAAGTTTAGAAAAGAAGGCCGGTCAGTTTATTACTCCCTAGATGACCAACATGTGATTTGTTTTTTGGGACAGGGATTAAAACATGTACTGGAAGATTAAATATAAATAAAAAAGCCCCTAAATTATATATTTAGGGGTTGATTTCTATAATGCTTTATTAATTACTCCACCGCCTAAAACAATATTTCTATCATAAAATACTACTGATTGGCCGGGAGTAACGGCACGTTGTTTTTGATTAAAAACAACCTTTATATTGTTATCATCAATTGGTATTAAATCTGCTTTAAAAGCAGGTGAATTATATCTTATCTTCACATCTGCACTGGTTTTTTTCTCTAAATTAGGAATTGAGAGATAATTTATATCATCAGCTATTAATCCTTCAAAATAGACTTCGTTGTCTTTACCAACTATTACTGCATTTCTCTCATTATCTAAGTCAACTACATAAAGTGGATGAGGAGCAGAAATGCCAAGCCCTCTTCTTTGTCCAATCGTATAATTATAAAGTCCATCATGCTGTCCCAACTTATTACCATTAGTATCATAGATAAGTCCTGACTTAGCGATATCTGGATAGTTTTCATCTAAAAACCTAGTATAATCATTATCAGGCACAAAACAAATTTCCTGACTGTCGGGTTTATCATGTACAGAAAAATTCAATTCCTTAGCCTTTGTTCTAATTTCTTTTTTAGTGTAATCACCGAGGGGCATTAAAGTATGTTTTAATTGGGCCTGGGTAAATCCGTAAAGCATATAGGTTTGATCTTTATAGTCATCTTCTGCTCTTTTTAAGAGGTATCTTCCATTATCAGCCTGACGAATCTTAGCATAATGGCCGGTGGCAATATAATCTGCCCCGATCTCTAAGGCTTTTTTAAGCAGGGCTTTAAATTTTATTTCCTTATTACAGACAATACAGGGGTTTGGTGTATTACCCTGACTATATTCATTAACAAAATCATTTATTACTTCTTTTTGAAAAACATCTTTTAGATTAAAAGTATAATGTGGTATACCTAATTTTGCTGCAATCATTTTTGCATCTTCAATTGAGGATAGAGAACAACAACCACCTTCATCAAGGGGTTTTTGCTCATAATCTGGAAATATTTCCATTGTCCCACCAATTACTTCAAATCCTTTTTCTTGTAAGAGGGCAGCTGTAACTGAACTGTCGACTCCCCCACTCATTGCTGCTAATACTTTTGTCATGCATTTCATCCTTCTTTAATTAAGTTTAGTCTTTGCTGCGATATTGATCAATTGCTTTTTGAAAGGCTTCGGATGCTAAATTAGAACATTCCATTTTGTTCTCGGGAAGTCCACCCAACTGATCTGCTACATCCTGTTTACTGATATTTAAAGCTTCTTCAATAGTTTTACCTTTTGCTAAGACTGTAAACATACTGCTAGTAGCAACAGCAGCAGCACAGCCAAAAGTTTTAAACTTTATATCGCTAATTACATTATCTTCAATTTTAATAAACAATTTAATAATATCACCATGGGCTTCATATTTAGCTTCACCCACAGCATCGGGATTTTCTAATTCACCTACATTTTGAGGGTTTTTAAAATGTTCTTTAACTTCTTCGGTATACATCTGGATTCCTACTCCTTTCAGTTAAGTTTTAATCTTCATTTAAAGGAGACATTGCTCTAATTTTTTCAATAATGCCTGGTAATTTATCAATTAAAAAGTCTACATCTTCCTCTGTGTTATCCTGACCTAAGGACAGCCTGATTGACCCACGGGCGGTTGTTCTATCTCGTCCAATTGCAAGCAGTACGTGAGAAGGATCTACTGAGCCGGAAGCACAAGCAGAACCACTTGAAGCTGCAATCCCTATCATATCTAAATTTAATAGGACTGATTCACCTTCCACGAATTTAAAACAAAAACTTACATTATTAGAAAGTCTTTTATTACCACGGGGACCGTTCAACATTACTTTATCAATATTATTTTCAATACCCTCAATCATTTTGTCCCTTAGATAAGTGTTTTTTTCTACCTTTGTTTTTCTAGTTTCTTTTATAATTTCAACTGCTTTTTTAAAGCCCATAATTCCCGGTAAGTTCTCTGTACCTGCTCTCATATTTCTTTCCTGGGCTCCACCATTGATTTGAGGAACTAATTTTGTTCCTTTTTTCTTATAAAGTATTCCTACTCCTTTGGGACCATAAAGTTTATGAGCCGAAGCAGATAGCAAATCAATATTCATCTTTTGGACATCAACAGCCATTTGTCCTAAAGCTTGTACAGCATCGGTATGGAATAAAATATTTTTTTCTTTCAGATAATCACCAATGGCTTGAATAGGTTGGATTGTACCAATTTCATTATTTGCTGTCATAATTGAAACTAAAATAGTTTCTTCTTGAACAGCGTCCTTTAAATCAGATAAGCTGACAAAGCCTTGTTCATCCACATCAAGATAAGTGACTTCAAAGCCATGATGTTTTTCTAAATACTCACAAGTATGTAAAACTGCATGGTGTTCTATTTTAGTAGTAATAATATGATTGCCTTTATCCTGATAGGCAAGAGCTGTACCTTTAATAGCTAAGTTATCAGACTCAGAACCTCCACTCGTAAAAATTATTTCGCGAAAGTCAGCAGCGTTAATAAAGTCTGCTAAAGATTGTCGTGCTTTTTGTAATTCATTATTGGCTTCCTGTCCGGTTTCATAAATACTGGAGGGGTTACCATAATAATTTTTCATATAATAATTAATTGTTTTTATTACTTCGGGATCCATCGGTGTGGTTGCCGCATGATCAAAATATACATCATTCATATTTGAAACCTCCATTTATTTATATAAAATAAAGTTGAGTAACTAAATCAGATTTACAACAAAATTTTAACATAACAACTTTATACTGTCAACGTTATTATTATATTCAAATATTAAGATAAATAGTAAATTTAGAAAGAATAATCAATGAATTTTTCTTAATTTGTGCTAATTTCATAATGATAAAGTGTTAATTTTATGTTATAATCATTAGTAAGTTAGTCATATTTTTTTTAAAATCGCTATATGAGGTTACCAATAACGAAGTGAAGGAGTAATAAATAATGAAAAGATACTTTATATCATTTTTACTCATAATTTTACTATTAATAACTTTTCACACCAGCACTTTAGCTAAAGAAAGTCTGTTGGTTTATTCAGCCGCCGGCTTAATTAAACCTATGGAAGTGATTACTGAACAGTTCAAAACTGAATATGATTTAGATATCCATCTTCAATTTAATGGTTCAGGTGTTTTAAAAAATCAGATTGAAACTGTGAAAAAAGGTGATATATATATAGCTGCAGACAGCTGGTATTTAAAAGATTTGGCTAAAAAAAGTATTGTTAAAGATTATTATAATATAGCAAGCCATACTCCGGTAATTATTTTACCTAAAAACAGTAATAAGGAAATTAACAAATTACGAGATTTACTAAAAGAAGATATTAAAGTTGTAGTTGCGGATCCAAGTGCAGCGATTGGAAGGGTAACAGAGGAAATAATAAAGAAAAACAAACTAGGAGATAACTTTTATAACAATATAATATCAAAAGCCGAGACTGTAAATAAGGTGAGGATGTATATAATCATGGGACAAGGAGATGCCGGTATAGTATGGCGAGCAAACTATTTCGAAAGTAAAGATAAGTTAAAGTTAATAGAAATAGCTGATGAAAATAATATTATTAAAGATATAAGTATGGGAATCTTAAAATACAGTTCTAATAAAAAACAGGCACAACTTTTTATTGATTATTTGAGAAGTAAAACAGCCAAAGAAGTATTTAAAAGTTACGGCTATGACATAAGTGAGAAAAGGTGAAATCATGAAACAGTCCATTTTTAAACAAATAATGACCGCTATTTTTGCCATATTTGTTCTTTTTATTATTTTAGTATTAATTTCGCCTACATTATATATAAAAACAAACAATTTATTTGAACTGTTATTAAATAGTAGAGAAATATCATTTTCTCTTATTTTAAGTTTAACTACTTCTATAAGCGCAGTTATTCTAGCTGTAATTTTCGGGGTGCCGACTGCCTATGTTTTAGCACGTTATGATTTTAAGTTTAAAAAATTTATAGATATAATCTTGGATATTCCACTAGTTTTACCACCAATTATACTGGGTTTAAGTCTTTTAGTTTTGTTAGGACCAATTGGAGGAAACCAACTTGCTAAAATAGGTCTAAACTTTGTATTTACAAGGCTTGGGATTGTAATGGCCCAGTTTATAGTGGCAGCCCCACTTTTGATTAGAAGTTTAAAAATTGCCTTTTCTAATATAGATCCTAAATTGGAAAAAGCAGCAATGACCTTAGGTGATAACCATTTTCAAGTATTTAAAAACATAACTCTACCTTTAGCAAAGGATGGAATTATTACCGGGATTACAACCGCCTGGGCAAGAGCTATGGGTGAGTTTGGAGCCACTGTAATGCTGGCAGGTGCTACACGTTTTAAAACAGAAACTCTACCGATTGCAGTTTATTTAAATATGACAACCGGTGATTTAGAAATGGCTGTAACAGTTTCCATTGTTATGATAATTTTTTCTATTATTATAATGGGTATTTTACAGTTATATAATAAAAGTATTTACCAATATGGAGGTATGAATTAATGGCTTTAGAGGTATCTATCATAAAAGATTTTGGCAGCAAACAAATACATAAAGAGTTTCAGCTAGATAATGAAATTTTAATATTTTTAGGTCCTTCTGGTTCTGGTAAAACAACGATTTTAAACTGTTTGGCTGGATTGGAAAAACCAGACCAGGGCTATATAAAGTTAAATAATAGTGTATTATACTCCTCAAAAGATAATATTAGTAAACCAACTTTTCAGAGGAAAATTGGTTATATATTTCAGGATTATGCCCTGTTTCCGCATCTAACTGTGTTAGAAAATATAGAGTATGGTTGTAAAGAAGTTAAAATAAATAAGGTAAATCAAATATTAGAAAAATTTCATATAAGTGATTTGAAAAATCGTTATCCCAACACTCTTTCGGGTGGAGAAAAACAAAGAACTGCCTTAGCACGAGCATTAATGACAGAACCAGATCTTTTACTTTTAGATGAACCATTATCTTCAGTAGATAATGAATTGAAAACTAAGTTATTAAAAGAAATTAAATTGATCCAACAAGAATGGGATATTCCTTTTATTTACGTCACACATAGTATTAAGGAATCAAGATTTTTAGGTAATAAATTTTTGAGTTTTAAAAAACAAGATGAGGTGGACTTTAATGAATATAGAGAAAATATCAGTTGAAAATGCTGTGGGTAAAGTTGTTGCACATGATATGACCCAGATCATACCAGATGAATATAAGGGTGCCAGATTTAAAAAGGGAGATATCATTAAAAAAGAAGATATTGAAACATTAAAAGATATGGGAAAAGAAAATATATATGTATTAGACCTTGATCAAGATACCTTACATGAAGATCAAGCAGCTCAAAGAATGGCTGCACATTTTGATAATCGATATATAAATTTGAGTGAGCCACATGAAGGCAAAATATCTTTAATTGCAAATCAAGCTGGTATTTTAAATATAGATAAAAAACTACTGCTTGAAGCCAATACTGAAGACGATATTTTGATCACAACCGGACAAAACAAGGTACCGGTTAAAAAAGATGAAGTCATTGCCGGGGTTCGTATTAACCCACTGACAATTGAGAAAGAGAAGATTAACAAGGTTGAAAAAATATTAAGTAAAGGGAACTTATTTCAAGTTAGACCGTATAAAGACTATAATATAGGGGTTGTAATTACCGGCAATGAAGTTTATAACGGTAGAATTGAAGATAAGTTTTTACCTACTTTAAAGCGGAAGTTTAAACGCTGGGGAGGTAATCTGATTGGCCATGAGTATGTACCTGATAAACCTGATAAAATAAAGGCTGCATTACTTAAATTAAAAAAAGAGGGTGCGGACATTTTATTGACCGGAGGTGGAATGTCTGTAGACCCAGATGATGTAACTCCAGCAGGAATTAGGGCTACCGATGCCCAAGTTATTAAATATGGGGTACCTGTACTACCAGGTAATAAATTGATGGTTGCATATTTAGACGATATTCCAATTTTAGGGTTACCAGCCTGTGTAATATTTGAAAAGGTAACTGTATTTGATATTGTTTATCCTAGAATATTAGCAGGAGAACAGATGACCAAAGACAAGTTAATTAAACTATCTTATGGCGGACTGTGCCATCACTGTCCGGTCTGTCAATATCCCCATTGTTCATTTGGCAAGGTAGATTAGAAAGGTTGATAAAATGAATGTAAATTATCTGAGAATCTCAGTAACAGATCGATGTAATTTAAGATGTTTTTACTGTATGCCAAAAGAAGGTATAGATCTAAAAAAACATGCTGATATTATGAGTTATGAAGATATCTATAAAGTAACTAAAGTTGCTTCTACGATTGGTATTGAAAAGGTAAGATTAACCGGGGGAGAACCCCTGGCCAGGTTAGGTGTAAGTGATTTAATAACTCAACTAAATTCAATTGACAATATTTCTGAAATCAGTATGACTACTAATGGAGTAAACTTTTATAAAAAAGCTGATCAATTAAAGAAAAGCGGACTTAAAAGGGTTAATATTAGTCTTGATACTTTAAGCAGAAGTCAGTATCGAGAAATAACCGGTCGTGATAAGTTAAATAATGTATTGAAAAGCATTGATAAAGCAAAAGAACTAAAATTAGACCCTGTTAAAGTTAATACAGTTTTGATAAAAGGGGTTAATGATAATCAAATAGATGATTTTTTAAGTTTTATGGACAAAAAAGACATTATCCAACGTTTTATTGAATATATGCCGGTGGGCAGTGAGAAAAATGATAACAACTACATGTCAATTAATGATTTAAAAGAAATTATCAATAAAAATTATGAACTCAGACCTGTCAATGTAAAGGGCAATGGACCTGCTCGTTATTATAAAATAAAGGGATTAAAAGGAAGAATCGGCTTTATCTCACCTTTTAGCCATGATATTTGTTCTGACTGCAATAGATTAAGGTTAACTGCCGATGGCAAAATAAGGTCTTGTCTCCTTAAAGAGGCGGAAACTAGCTTGTATAATCAAAACGAACTATTAGATGAAAAGAAAATTAAAGAAATAGTATTAAAAGCCATTGAAAATAAGAGTCCACATGGTGGTTATGAAGATGTTATGATAAAAAACAATACCAACATGAATAGTATTGGGGGTTAAATAAATGGATAAATTTAGCCATATAGATGAAAATGGTAATGCTCAAATGGTGGACATAACTCAAAAAAATAAAACTAATCGAAAAGCTACAGCCAGTGGTATAGTTAAAATGAAAGAAGATACCCTACAAATGATAAAAGAAAACAGTATTAAAAAAGGGCCAGTTTTAGAAACAGCTAGAATAGCTGGAATAATGGCGGTCAAAAACACTGCTCAAACAATTCCGATGTGTCATCCCATTGCAATTGGTGGTATAGAGGTTGATTTTGAATATAGGGATAACAAATCAATTGCAATCAAAGTAACTGTCAAAACATATGATAAAACCGGTGTTGAAATGGAAGCATTAAATGGTGTTTCTACAGCTGCTTTAACAATTTATGATATGTGTAAAGCAGTTGATAAAGGAATGGTAATTGATGATATTAAACTTTTAGAAAAGACCGGTGGTAAAAGTGGACATTATAAAAGAGAAGAGGGAGAGAATTAATATGGATGGTCAAGTTAAAGCAGTTTGTATAAGTCGTGAGAAAGGTACAAAAAAAGAAAATATAAAAGAAGCCGAATTAATTACAGAACATGGAATTAAAGAAGATGCCCATGCTGGGAAATGGCATCGACAGGTAAGCTTATTAGGAATAGAAAGTATTAATAAGATGAAAGAAAAAGGTTTAGATTATAATTTAGATTATGGTGATTTTGCTGAAAATATAACAACAGAGGGCATAAAGTTATATGAATTGCCAATTGGAGCTATTTTAACAATTGGTGATCAAGTAAAATTAGAAGTAACTCAGATTGGTAAAGAATGTCATCATGGGTGTGATATTTTAAAACAAGTAGGAGAATGTATTATGCCTAAAGAAGGAATTTTTACAAAAGTAATTAAAGGCGGGATTGTCAGAGCCGGAGATCCGATAAAAATCGACAAATAATATTATAGAAAAGTTGCAACTAAAATCCATCCCATTTATCAACAAATATGAAATTTAATTTTACTATTGAATACGTTATTATCTGATGTTAATATATATAGGAAATATTAAAATTGGAGTGATAGCAGTGAAAGCAACAGGTATATTAAGAAGAGTTGATGAAATGGGCAGAGTAGTTATTCCAAAGGAATTAAGGGACAGCCTGGATTTAAAAAGTGAAGATTCTATAGAAATTTTTGTCAAAAATGATAAGATAGTGCTGCAAAAATATGAACAGAGTTGTCTTTTCTGTGATAATTCAGATAATACTATAATATACATGGGGAAAAGGGTTTGTAATAACTGTTTGGAAGAAATGGATAATACTTGACACAAGGTTATTTTAATTATACATTTATTTTAAGAAAAGGTATAAAATATAAAAAATCTTGAGGTGATTATGTGTCAAAGTGTGAAAATTTTGAAGCAAATATGGACTATTGCAACTGTACATATGACCCCTGTCCTCGCAAAGGGAAATGTTGTGAGTGTATAAAATATCATAAAAATATGGGGGAACTACCAGCTTGCTTCTTTCCTGACAAGGCAGAAAAAACCTATGATCGTTCTATCGAACATTTTGTCCAACTGCATTCTTAAAAAGAAAACCCGGTTATCCAGCCGGGTCTTTTTTTATCAGCTATTTTCAGAATCTTATAAAGATTAACACTTAATCATTTTACTTTACTTTTGGCTTTAAATAGAGTAAAATACTCATGATAAAGGAAAATAATAGAGGTAAAAATATAATCGCTATACTTCAAATATATAACAGCGATTATTTGTGGCATATATATTATTTGAGTTGGGCAACAAAGTAAATTATTTTTTACATATATTAAGATATAAATAATAAATATAATTTAAAGTATTAATCTCCTTATATTATATATTAATCCCTATATATTTTCATTTTACTCTCCACAACTTAGCAGGGATTTCCTATTCTTTCATGAATATAATATTTTAGAGGAGATGATTTATAATGGAGAAATTATATCTACTAGATGGACACAGTCTTGCCCACAGAGCCTTTTATGCCTTACCTCTCTTAACCACCGAATCAGGTGAGTATACAAATTCCGTATTTGGTTTTTCTAGAATGTTATTTAAAATAATAGATGAAGAGCAGCCTGATCATATTGCTGTCGCTTTTGACCTTAAAGGCCCAACTTTTCGTCATGAAGAATATGAAGATTATAAAGCTGGCCGTAAAAAAACTCCTGAAGAACTCGTACCCCAAATTGATCTTATAAAAGATGTTTTAAGGTCTTTAAATATTCCAATTATTGAAAAAGAAGGTTATGAAGCAGATGATGTTATAGGGACAATGGCAAAAGAAGCAGCCCAAAAGAAGATCAATGTTAAGATAGTAACAGGAGATAGGGATGCACTTCAATTAGTGGATGAATATATTAATGTTATTTATACCCGTAAAGGTATAACTGATATTGTCGAATATGATATTCAAAAGGTAAAAGAAAAATATGAACTAAAACCAGATCAATTAGTTGATATGAAAGGTCTAATGGGAGATAGTTCAGATAATATTCCAGGTGTACCAGGTATTGGAGAAAAAACTGCCGTAAAATTACTTAAAGAATTCAATAATATGGAAAATGTATTATCTAACATAGATAAAGTTTCCGGTAAAAAAAGAAAAGAGAATTTAAGAAAATATTCTGAACAGGCAAAAATGAGTAAAAAGCTCGGTAAGATTGTTACAGATGTTTCGATTGATCTTGATTTTGCAGAGTTAAGATTAGAAGAACCTAATATTGATGATGCAGTTGAATTATTTAAAAGATTAGAGTTTAATTCTCTTTTAGACCGGTTTGAAGAAGATATTGAAGAAAAGCTAAAAGAAATCAGTTATAATAATGTGAAAAAAGAAAAAAATATTGATGAAATTATAAATAAAATAAATAAGAACAAAAT
>CAZXRH010000063.1:0-12481 GCA_964642575.1 uncultured Halanaerobiales bacterium | reverse complement strand
GCAGAATACAGAACGAAACGGCTTTTTATACTTCCTACCTATTAAAGATATCTCGATAGAAAACATCAAAAAGACAGCTAAACGGTTAACTAAAGATGAAGAGGACTTCATGTTAATTATAAACTATGCCCTAGATGTAAAAGAAGATAAAAAATACTTAAATAACGTATTATTACCGGAACTAAGTGAAGAAGAAAAAAGTGCTTTTATCTTTTGGTTCCCGACTGAACTAAAAGATAAAGATTTTTTAAAAAATGCTCTCGCTAAAATTATTTTAAAGGAAAAATATGCAAAAGATTCGTCAGACACAGCTGAAAAAGTAAAGGCACAGTTAAATAATTTAATTAAAGAAGAAAAAGATAGAATTAGTAAAATCTTTAGAGATGCTTATTTCAATGGTAAGGTAATTAATGGCTTTAATAATAAACTATTAGAATTAGATAATATTGGATTTTTACCTTTTCAGAGATTCTTAGATAAAATTGTTGCTAATCTATTAAATAACCGTTATCCTGACCATAAAAAGATATCTCCCTATAAGTCTTATTTGACCACAGAACGTTTAGATGAAGTTTTAGACCAATTTATATCACAAGGAGATGTAGATGACTTAAAAGAGATAAGTGGACGTGTATTAAGTGTTATTGACTCTTTTATGAAGCCTATGGATCTTATCAAAAAAAGAAAAAATGGGATAAGACTAACGATTGACCCTGGTAAAAATGAGTTAATTAAAAGAGTCTTTCACTTATTAGAAGAAGAGAAGACATCAATAGAAGACGTCTATTGGAAATTAAGAAAAGGAAGTTATGGCTTAACTAAAACCCAGTTTAAGTTACTTATCTATTCTTTACTTTATTCTGGATATCTAACCGCCTATAGTGTTAGTAAAAAAATCAGTCTAAAAAACTTAAATGCTCGTAACTTTAACCGGATTAAATATATTGGTTATGGAGAACTAATTGATGATGAATTTCAGGTTATCTTAAGTAACTGTTCTCTTTTACCACCCCGTTATCGGAAGAAACATTTTTCTTTACCTTTACAGCAAGATATTTGGGAACATCTAATAGAAAAGAAAAAAGAATTAGAAACTGATATAGAAACTATGAAGTATCAGATTGAGAGACTAAAAAATGACAGTAATTTTGTTAACTTTAATCTCGAACAGATTGATAATTATTTAAACAAAATCTCAGATCTTTTGTCTGAAATTATGGTAAGCTATTCTTCTGAAGAAGGCTTAGAAAGATTTGCTTCTAAATATAGGAACATGCCTAATATAGAAAAATATTTAGAAAAAATAGAACAGGTAAAATACTTTTTGGACAATAACTTAGCTGAATTTAGAAATATGGCAAACTATCTTAATCATGACAAATTAAATATACCAACAAAAGATAAGTATGATAACCTACGTAACTTTAAAACAAATCTGACTGCTTCTCTAAATGACAACTCTGTCATCTATGATAAAGAGTTTTTTGAAGAATTAAAAAATAAGTTTTCTGAATTTAAACAAGAATATATCGACGTCTATCAAAAAGAACATAACCAACAAAAAGGGTCTGATAGGTTTAAACCAATTGAAAATATAAAAGATAAAAAAGGATATCAGTTGCTTGATTCACTTTCTAGTATAGAACTAATCTCTGTTAAAGATGATTTAGTTAAAGTTAAACGTAAAATATCTCAGGCTTTAAGTAAAAGGTGTACTAAAAATACTTATAATCGTTTACAGGATGTACCGGTCTGTGAATGTGGTTTTAAACTAGGCGAAAAAATTGATCTTCCCTCTCGTAGAGAAATACAAAAGATTATTGATAATGGAGTTAGTCAGTATCTGAGTAAATTAAAAACTCCAGAATATAAAGAAAAGATTGAAGTTTATCTGGATAACATGGAAGCAGCAGGTAATAAACGCTTTGCCCGTCCCATTCGAAATTTACTTAATATTAAAGTAGATGAAGACATTTATAATAAACTAGATGAGATCTTAAATCGAAATGTGATCAAAAGAATAAATACCGCCTTGTCTGGTGATGTTTCCATGGTGGAAAGAGATTTAGATGATCTCTATGAGAATTTGATTAACAGAAGTTTTTCTCCCACCCAGATCAGAGAAATATTTAAAGAATGGCTAGAAGGTGGTAGTGGATTAGGAGACAAAACATATATCAAAGTAAAAGGTAATTTAGATCAAAAAAATAAGTCAAAAGAGAATAATCAAAAAGAAGAAGTTCTCTTAAACTATATAAACCAAAATTATCCAGAACTAAATTTAATTATCCAAAATACAGATATCAATGTATTTATTAAACTTTTTGCCGTTGTTGCCTGGCGAGAAATATATAGAATTGATAGTTCGTTAGATAATTTAATAACTGAAATTATCCCTCAAAACAGTACTGTCTTAATGGAAGAACTTAACAGAAATACAGGAATTGAAACTTCTTTAAAAGAGATGTTCGAAAATCTATACACCAACAAAGAAAACCTGGATGTTAAAAAGGAAATTACTAAAAAAGTTGATGCTTTAGATCTTTCCAAACCATTAATGGATATTATTTCACCAGCTAATATTACAGAAGTAATAGAAGCTGTAAAATCAGAAAAATTATCACAAAAGTTAATTAATAAATTATTAATTCAGTTTGTAAACATTATAGAAAATATTCACCTTGATTATCAGGAAAAAGAAACTTTAAAAGAAGAAGCTCTTAAATTAACTGAACAAATCAATGGTGGAGTTTTATCTGACTATAAAATCACTTCTTTATCTGTAATAACCAATTATCTTTCTTTGGAAAAAAGTTTTAGCTATCTTGACTCGAAAGAGAATATAAATGATATCAAGGGCTGGAAAAACGTCTATGTTAATCATCTATCTGAATTAGAATATAATTACTTTAAATTAGATCAGCTGTCCCATCAAATTAATCTACAGGACAGAATTCCCAAATCGATTAAATTAAAAAAGGTAAGACAAACTATTAATAATTATCAAAAATTATTCACTAACTTCCATGACAGCCGCGATATCATGGGAGAGGACTATGAACGATTTATGGGAAATAATCTAATTTATCTTTTAAAAGATAAATATCTAAGTCTAATAAACAAAATGAATGTAAATCAGGGTTACTGCCTTTTATTAGATGGAATGAGATGGGATCTTTGGAAGTTGATTAAAAGACAAATCACTAGTGAACTAGCTTTACGAATAATTGAAGAAAACTCACTTTTTGCTCTTAGCCCAACAAATACTGAAACACAGCTCAATGCTATAGATAAAGCTGGTTTAAATATTAATATTAAAGCTCAAAACGAAGTACTAAACAAATTGAATAAACTTAATGATAATAAAGAAAAATGTAATGAAATTATTAAATTTGCCTATATTGATAATAAAATTCACAGTTTTAAAGAAGATTATATTAGTTTTATTGAAGAGATTCAGTTTCAGACCCGAAATCGTTTAATACCTTTTTTAGAAAAAATTGAATCAAAAAGTGGTATTTTAATCTTTTCTGACCATGGTTATACAATAAATCACAACTTTAAAAAGCAAGATAAATATGAAGAACCACGTTATCTTCATGGAGGAAAATCTTTCCATGAGATTATTGTACCCTGGGCATTTTTATATAAACCATAAAAATATAATTATAAATACTTTAAAAAGAAGGTGTTTAAAATTAAAACATTACAAGAACATAAACAGGAATTAATTAAAAATTTAACTACAGATGGTTGGAAAGCAAAAGAACAAGAATTAGAATATGATGAAGAACTATACTGTGTAAGAGCTAAAAAGAAGACCTTTTTCATCTTTAATCGAGTTCATATTTATGTTTTAATCAAAGAAGTAACAAAAGATAACATAGAGGAACTAATTGCCTTAATCAAAGATAACTTTCTAAACTACCATGCAATTTGGCTTGCAGCTGACTTTTTTTCAGAAGAAGTTCAGAAATTTGCCCGGAATAAACAACAGATCGGATTTTTAAAAATAGAGGTAAAATAAGTAAAAATTAAAAGGAATGATATCCATGTTATTACATAAAGAAAGAAAACTAATCACTGAATATGGGCTAAAACTAATTGAAAAAGATTTAACCAAAGGTACTGGTGGTAATCTAAGTATCTATAATAGAAAAGAAAACTTAATAGCAATTTCTCCCTCCGGTATTTCTTATGAAGATATAGATTTAGAAGACATTGTAATAATTAATCCAGAAGGAAAAGTAATAGAAGGAGATAACAAACCTTCCTCTGAACTTGACTTACATCTACTTTTATATCAAAAACGAAATGATATTAATGCTATCATACATACCCATCCAACTTATGCCACTACTATCGCCTGTCTAAATCAGGAAATACCACCTGTTCATTATCTAGTTGCCTATGCAGGTGAGAAAGTCCCCTGTGCTAAATATGCAGCTTTTGGCACAAAAAAATTAGCTAAAAATGTCTATAAAGCAATGGGGAAAAATTATAATGCAAGTTTAATGGCTAATCACGGCCTGATTACTGTTGGCTATAATATTAAAGAAGCCTTAGCTACAACAGAGATGGTCGAATATACTGCTGAAATTTACTATAATGCAAAAACTATGGGAGAACCTAAAATATTAAATAAAAAACAAATAAATGAAGTTATGAATAAGTTTGAAGAATATATAAATTAAAAAATATACTTGATTACTAAATTAAAATCCAATATAATAAAAGTAAGAAATATATTTCTTACTAGGAGGTAAGGATATGTATAGGGCTAAAGTTACTTCCAAAGGTCAAGTTACTATACCTAAAAAGTTAAGAAGGAAATTAGGTTTAGAAACTGGAGATTACATTAAAATAAAAGAAACGCAAGAAGGATATTGTATAGAAAAGGAAATTAACGAAGAAAAAATCAATAAATATGTTGGTATATTAAACAAAGACAAAACCACTGATCAATTAATAAAGGAGTTAAGAGGCAATGACGATAGCAATTGATACAAATATATTATTTGATATACTCTTACCTGATCCTAAATTTAAAGATTCATCATTAGAATTAATAAAAAAATTCTCTAAGAGTGATAGATTAGTTATTTCAGAAATTGTATATAGTGAACTGGCATCTCAATTTAATAAAAAGCCATTATTAGAATCTTTTTTATCTGATGTAAATATTTTCATTAAAACTACAAGTAAAGAGGGTCTTTGGATTGCTGCAAAAGTTTGGGCGCATTATAATAATAAGAGGAATAAAAAACTACAATGTACTAACTGTGGAAATTTACAGACATATTATTGCGAACAATGTAATGAAATAATAAAATCTAAACAACATATCATACCTGATTTCATAATCGGTGGTCATGCCACAGAAAATGGAAATGTATTAATAACTCGTGATAGAGGCTTTTATAAAAAATATTTTAAAAATTTAAAAATTATTAGCTAAATAAAATATTTTCATAAAACAAAAGTTGTCTATACTCCTTGAGGCAAACAAATTAGATCACATTACTGTTTGCTGAGAGGAGTTTTTTTATTTAATTGTAACTTTATCAAATATTTATCATAAATTGTAATATATTTAATAGATTCAACACAATTTGTGGTATAATATATTATATGAAGATAAGTTAAAAGGAAATAATAAACTTAATATATTAAAAATTAGGTTCACATCTGAGGAGGGTTATGATGAAAAAAAGTTATATAGCATTAATATTAATAATCTTAGTTGCAGCAGGGGGCTGGTTTTACTATCAAAACCAACAACAGCAGGAAGTAACAGAATATATTACTATTGAGCAAACAGAATTAATTGAATCTCTAAGAGCTTCAGGTATAGTAAAACCACATAAGACAATAGAAATAAGTTCAACGATTGCTGAAAATGTTGAGTTGATTAATTATGATGAAGGTGATCAAGTCCAAAAGGGAGAAGTGATTTTAGAATTTGATGATGACCTGGCTCAAGCTGATTATGAACAGGCTCAGGCTCAGTTAGAAAGTGCCGAAGCTTCTTTAGAACAGACTGAAGCAAGTATTCAAGAATCAAATGCACAAATAAATTTAGCTCAAACTAAATTAGAAAATGCTAATGAATTAAATGATGAATCACTACAAGAAGAAATAAATCAGGCTGAATTAGAAATACAAAATGCGGTCAGTGAACTTGAACGTAGACAGTATTTATATGAAAACAATGCAATTGAAGAAATCAAAGTAGAAGAACAACAACACAGAGTAAATGTACTTCGTTCTAACAAACGAGTTTTAGAACAAAGATTAGTAGAATTACAAAAGACTCGTAATAATCGAGTAAAAGAGGCTAGTGAAGAATTGAAAAGAGCAGAGGTTTCATATCAAGCTGCCCAAAAACAATACTATGTAGCTGAAAGTAATGTAAGTTCAGCCCAAGCAGCTTTAAATAGAGCAGAAGTTAATTTAAATAAATATAAAGTAGAATCACCTATCAATGGAGTAATTTTGAATAAAATGGTAGAAGAAGGAGAATATGTGCAACCCGGCCGTACACTTATTGAGATAGGAACCCAAGAACTACAAATTGAGATTAGTCCTGATGAAAAAGAATTAAATTTACTCTCGGTTGGAAAGACCGGATATGTATCTCCAGAAGCTTATCCGAATAGAAGATATGAAGTAGAAATCTTTAGAATTTCTCCTAGTATTGATTCTGACCGGGGCACTATTGATGTATACTTAAAACCAACTGAAGAAAAAAATAGGTTGATACCTAACATGTCAGTTTCAGTTGAAATAATTAGTGAGAAAAAAGAAGAAGTAATTTTAGTTCCACGTAACTATGTATTAGAAGATAACTCTGGTCAATATGTTTATATATATGATAATGGAACTGCTATTAAACAAAATATAGAAGTAGATCAAAACTTTAATGGCAGAGTAGTTGTGGATAGTGGACTTGAATCTGGTGATCAAGTTTTACGTCCAGATAATATAAGTGATGGACAATCAGTTGTGATAGAGGAGTGATCTAAATGTGGTTTGAATTTAAAGTTGCCTGGCGTTTTTTAAAATCAAATAAAACACAAACAATTCTGATTCTACTTGGAATTGTTATAGGAGTCAGTGTTCAGGTCTTTTTAGGCTCTTTAATTAGTGGACTACAGCAAGATTTAATTAACCAGACCGTTGGTAGTTCTCCTCATATTACAATTTTACCGGAGGATCAAAGACCAAGACCGTTAGTGGTAAATGAAGATAAATTTTCACGTATCGTTACCTTTGCCGGTGCACAAACCGGGATTAACCGCTGGCGGGAGATAGAAGATTATTTAAGTTCGGTAGAAGAAATTACAGCAGTTTCTCCCACCATTGATGGATCCGGTTTTGCTATAAGAGGTCAAAAAAATCTTCCTATTGTATTGCGAGGAGTAGAAATAGATAAAGCAGATGGTATTTATAATATTGAAGAAAGTATTGAAAGTGGTCAAACAGATATCGGTGGCAATAATATTTTAATCGGAACTGAACTTGCTAATGAATTAGAACTTGTAACCGGGGATACCCTTAAAATTAATACTTCAGGTGGGGTAACAGATCGTTTCATAATTAGCGGCATTTTCGATTTAGGATCAAAAGAACTTAACTCAAGTTGGATTTTCTTATCAATGAGAAGAGCAGCAACTTTGCTGGACTTTAATGATAAAATCTCCAATATAGAAGTTCAAATTCAGGATGTATTTACAGCCAACGGAATCTCGGATCAAATCATGGATCGCTATCCTGATATAAATGCCGAAAGCTGGCAGAGGAATAACCAGTCACTATTGACAGCCCTACCGAGTCAGTCCAGTTCAAGTCTATTAATCCAAGTTTTTGTAATAATTGCCGTTACTCTTGGTATTGCCAGTGTATTAGCTGTGTCTGTTGTTCAAAAATCAAGACAGATCGGTATCTTAAAGGCAATGGGGACTAAAAGAAAAAGAGTTGGTCTAATCTTTCTCATTCAGGGTGCGATCTTAGGACTATCGGGCTCACTTCTAGGAGCCTTAACAGGAATCGGTATAAGTCAGGCCTTTGTGACCTTTACTCGTAATGCAACAGGTGATCCTTTGTTTCCAATCACTGTTGACCCTGTTTTTATCATAATTTCAGTTGTAATTGCAACATCAGCCGGTATGATAGCAGCATCTATCCCGGCCCGTAACTCGGCTAAATTAAATCCAATTGAGGTGATCCATAATGCCTAACATGATTGAAACTAAAAACCTTGTAAAAGTATATGGTACTGAAGTTAAAAATGAAGTTTTACATGGAATAAACTTAGAAATTAAAAAAGGAGAATTTTCTTCAATCATAGGTCCTTCGGGTTCAGGAAAGTCTACTTTACTGAATCTATTAGGGGCTTTAGATAAACCAACTAATGGAGATATCTATCTAAATAATAGTCATATGAATAAATTAGAAGATGATGAACTGGCAGACTTTCGTAACAAAAATATAGGTTTTGTCTTTCAATTCCATCACCTTTTACCAGAATTTACTTCTGTAGAAAATGTAATGATCCCAAACTGGATTAACGATGGAATTCCCAGTAATGATAAAAAGGAAAGAGCTATGGAGTTATTAGATTTGGTTGGATTAAAAGGCTTTGAAGATAAATTGGTAACCAAAATATCCGGTGGACAAAAGCAAAGAGTAGCACTTGCCCGGTCTCTGATGAATAAACCGCAAATTATTTTAGCAGATGAACCAACCGGTAACTTGGACACTGAGACTTCTGATAAAATATATAATCTTTTAAGAGATATAAATAAAGAACTTGATACTACTTTTATTATAGTAACTCATGATCGTCATATTGCATCCAAAACTGACAGAGTTATTGAAATAGTAGATGGTAATATCGATAAAGATTATACTAATGATCCTGAACATGAATTTGATAATTTCGAACAAGTAGCACCTGATTACTGTTTTCTTTGCGGCCAAAACGTTATTAAATAATATAATTAAAATTTGAATACTAATAAGAAGGGAAGGTGATTTGCATAATTATCTTCCTTTCTTATTTATCTCCATAAAAAACATATTAAATATTTTTTGAAAACACTTTACTTTTTAGTCAAAAATGAGTAATATATAATTAGAAACTATATATTTATACACATATATTTTCTGCACTCAAACCCCTACCATTCTTTCCTAGAAAACGGTAGGGGTTATTTTAATCTCTACAACTTTCTTTCCATAATATATATTTATACTCTAAATAACTTTCCTAAAGTATTAAAAAAATTTTTCTTTAAATATTTTAAATTTTATATTGAAAGGAGGGTTGAAATTGAAAAGAGGAACTATTTTAAACCCTGATCTTTCTTATCTTTTAGCAACCCTTGGTCATATGGATAAAATAGTAGTAGCTGACTGTGGGCTTCCTATACCAGAATATGTAAATAGAATAGATCTAACTTTAAAAAGAGGTGTACCTACTTTTCTAACTGTTTTTAAAACTATATTGGGAGAAATGGCTGTTGAAAAAGTACTAATAGCCGAAGAAATAAAAACTAAAAATCCCCAAATGAAAAAACAAATTATTGATTTAATAGGTGATCATATTGAAGTTGAGTATATCCCGCATAAACTTTTTAAAGAAAGAGTCAGTGGTAGTAAAGGTGTGATAAGGACCGGTGAAGTTACTCCCTTTTCCAATATTATTATAGTAGCGGGAGTTGATTTTGATGGAAAATAATAATTATATATTAAAAATGGATAAAATCAGTAAAAGGTTTCCTGGGGTACAGGCCTTAGATGATGTTGATTTTTATTTAAAACAGGGTGAAGTACATGCCTTGCTTGGTGAAAATGGGGCCGGTAAATCAACCTTAATGAATGTTTTAAACGGTATCCATAAAAGAGATACTGGCACTATAAAATTTCAAGATCAGGAAGTTGTTTTTAATAATCCTTCCGAAGCACAAAAAGCTGGATTAGCCATAATTCATCAGGAATTAGAATTAATACCATATTTAACTGTTGCTGAAAACATTTTTTTAGGTAGAGAACCTAAAAAAGGAGTTTTTGTTGATTATAAAACTCTTAATCAGAGGGCAGTTGATATTTTAGATAAACTTGGAGTTAAAATAAATCCCAAAGCAACTTTAAATACATTAAATATTGGAAGTCAACAGATGGTGGAAATTGCAAAAGCTGTTTCACAAAATGCCGAAATTCTGGTTATGGATGAACCAACATCTTCCTTAACTCAACAGGAAATTGATATATTGTTTAATTTAATCAACCGTTTAAAAAAACAGGGGATTTCAATTATATATATTTCACACCGTCTAGAAGAAGTATTTGAAATTTGTGATCGTGTTACTGTACTCAGAGATGGGAAAAATGCTGGCCAGTCAGTTGTTTCTCAGACTAAAAGAAGTGAACTAATTAAAATGATGGTGGGACGAGAAATTGGGGAAAGATTTCCTACTTTAGATAAAAATATCGGTGAAGAACTGCTCAAAGTTGAAAACCTTAAGGTTCCAGGAAAAATTGAAAAAGTAAACTTCACACTGCACCGCGGAGAAGTAATTGGCATTGCAGGATTAATGGGAGCAGGCCGAACTGAGTTAGCAAAGTCTTTATTTGGAGTTTTTAAACCAACAGAAGGACAAATTACTTATAAGGGAGAAAAACTCGAACTTACCTCTCCTAAAGAAGCAATTCAAAAAGGTATTTATTATCTTAGTGAAGATAGAAAAGGGGAAGGTTTAGTTACTATCCTATCAGTACAGGATAATATTACTCTATCAATTTTAAGAGAAATACTTAATTTAAAAATCTTTATCAATAGTCAAACTGAAAAAGAAACCGCTCTTAAATATATTAAAGATTTAAATATTAAAACACCTTCCGAAAAACAGTTAGTTAAAAACCTCAGTGGAGGAAACCAACAAAAGGTAGTTGTATCAAAAGTTCTTTCTACAAATCCTGAAATAATTATAATGGATGACCCAACTAGAGGTATAGATGTAGGGGCTAAACAGGAAATATATGAAATAATTAAAGATTTAACAAAAGAAAAGGTTGGAATTATTTTAATTTCATCTGAACTACCGGAAGTTATTAATATGAGTCATCAGATAATTGTATTACATGAAAAGACAATGAAAGGTATGATAAATTCAGCTCAGGCAACCCAGCAAAATATTATGGAACTGGCAACCGGAGGTGGTAAAAGTGGCTGATAATATAATGAAAGATCGATTATTATATTTTGTAGATAAATTTAAATCTGCCATTGGTTTAATTATTTTAGTTATTGTGCTTTCCTTTTTAAGTGATTACTTTTTTACAGTTAATAACTTATTAAATATTATTAGACAGGTTTCTATTATTGCTATTATGGCTTTCGGTATGACCTTTGTAATTTTAACCGGTGGTATTGATCTTTCTGTTGGATCATTACTGGCCGTATCAGCTGCAGTCACAGCCGGATTAATTATAAATGTAGGTATCTTTTATTTGTTAGTAATTCCTATCGGGATGTTAATTGGAATTTTACTAGGTGGTTTTAGTGGGTTAATGGTAGCTAAGGCCAAGATGCCGGCTTTCATTGTTACCCTGGGTATGATGACCATTGCGCGCGGATTAACCCTAATCTATACTGATGGAAGACCTATTTCAGGTTTTAATGAAGACTTTCGTTTTATTGGAGCAGGTCATATTGGTGGTATTCCAGTCCCAGTTATTATTATGTTAATTATTTTATTTATTTGTTATATTACTTTAAAGAAAACACCTTATGGTCGTTATGTCTATGCTATAGGAGGCAATGAAGAGGCGGCAAAACTTTCCGGAATAAATGTAGATCGAATTAAAATGTCCGTTTATGCTTTAAGTGGCCTTCTTTCAGCTATCAGTGGGATAATTTTAGCATCTCGTTTAAATTCAGCCCAACCTACAGCAGGTAGTGGATATGAACTGGATGCTATTGCAACAGTTGTCCTGGGAGGAACCAGTCTTTCGGGGGGACAGGGGGGAGTAATTGGTACAATCATTGGTGCTTTAATCATTGGAGTATTAAATAATGGACTTAACCTCTTAAATGTCTCTTCCTTTTATCAACAGGTTGCTAAAGGTGCGGTCATCCTGATAGCTGTCTATATTGACCGTAGAAGCAAAGCTGTTGAATAATACTTTAAGAAAGTGAGGTGAAAAAAATGAAAAAAAACAAGTTATTTTTACTAACCTTAATTGTAGGAATTTCCTTTTTATTAATTTTTAGTAGTACTATCTTAGCACAAACCAGATTTGGGCTAGCTATATCTACTTTAAATAATCCTTTCTTTGTTACTCTAAGAGATGGAGCTCAAATGAAAGCTGATGAACTAGGTGTAGAGTTAATAATAGTGGATGCTCAAAATGATGCCTCCCGTCAGTTAAACAGTATAGAAGACATGATAGTTCGCCAAATCGATATATTAATGAT
>CAZXRH010000062.1:0-12713 GCA_964642575.1 uncultured Halanaerobiales bacterium | reverse complement strand
AGTCTATTTTCTTTTTCATCCTTATAATAACTATATTTTTTTAAAATAATATAGGTGAAATACACTTAGTTATATTATTTTTTACTATATAAGTTTAAACAGTATAGATATTTGTAAATTTTTATAACTCTATTCTACAACATCAAGTGGATGACCAAAACCAATTGGTGTATATGCAACACTGATTGTTTCAGCATATCTAAAGGATTCAATGGTTTCGATGTAAGCATAGACAATTTCATAAGAATCTTCATAACCTTCTGGTTCGAAAAATAATGGTTTAGCCATTATTGATAACGAAAAAGCAAATAACAATGTAATTATTATCATGGTGATAAATACCATTTTATTAAGTTTCATCTATATCCCCCCTTAATACCTTTTAATTTAAAAAATATGACTATCACCTCCTATTATTTTAAGCTTGGAATTAGGTTAAAGTACATAAGACGGTATTTTATAATTATTATATGAATTTTGTTTAAATGAAGAGGTATAGATGAATTAAGGGGGATTAACAATTTTTTAAGTAAATATAGAGATGATATAGTTCTGTAAATATCAAATTTAATCAAATAAACTTTAAATCTTTTTTAATATGGAATCAAATTTTCCTAATTCCAAAATTAAACTCTAATAATTTTCAAATGTAATATTTGCCAAAATGATATATTTAATAATTTAAGTTGTTAACTGCAATCATCAAATCATACTGGGCATTATTAATATTTCTATTCAAAATATAATTTGAGAGTATTTGATTTAAAATTAATCTTAAACCATCTGGAGCTGCACAACCATATGCCATTGAAGGGTAATAAATAAAATAATTAAGATCATAATTATTAATAGGATCATTTAGATAAGGATCTTTAAAATCACAGTCATCTAAATCCAAACGTGTAGATAAGGTTCCTTTGATTTGGTTTAGTTCAAATTGACAATTTTGATCCGATATTACTTTAAGCCATGCCTTAGATTTTTCCTTATGTAATAAATTTTTAGGGATACTGAAGCTATCACAAATTAACATAAAGCTATTAGGAGCACCGACTACTATCCAGTCAAAGTTTTGTCTAGGTATCGCACCTAAAGATTTAAAATAATTAACTGCCCAATCCCCCATAATTGTATAAGCTGCTTTTCCTTCATAAACCATTTCTACAGCCTGCTGCCAATTTATGTTTTGGTAGTCATAATTCATATAAGAGGTAACTTTTTTAAATAATTGAAGCGTATATTTGATGGTTGGATTATCTAATGCAATATCACCATCACAAAAATTTTGATAAGAGTAAATTCCTAATGTATCGATTAAAATATTTTCATATAAATGAAGAAGTGATTTATTATCTACATTGCCCAGAGCTAAAGGCAATATATTATTTTTCTGTATTATATCCATTGATGATATCAATGTTTCGAAATCATGTGGTTTATCAATATTTAATTTTTCTAAGATATGTTTATTATAAAATATAATATTACCACGGTGCATTGTTACAGGCAGAGCATAGACTTCACCCTCATAACTAGACATTTTTAAAAGCATAGGATTGTATTTATTAAAAAGATCCCATTCTTTTAACAGCGATGTTAAAGGTTCAAGAGCGTTATTTTTGACATATTTATTGATGAGTTCTGGTCCACTATGTACTTGTAGGACATCAGGAGGATTACCTTTGAAAATACGTTCTAATAAGAGATTATTCATTTTTTCTTCTGGACGACAACTTATGTTAGCATGGACAATATTTATTCCAGGAAATTTGCTTTTAAAGTCTTCAAATAATTTATTACGTGCAATACCATCATATCCACCTTTCCAGTAAGAGTGGACTTCAAATTCATTTTTAGGTGCAAAAAGTAAGGGCTTTGCTAGTATTGGAAAAGTAAACGTGAAAATAATGAAGAAGACTAAAAATAGAGACAATATTTTCTTGAGGGAAACCATATTATTCCCCCTTTCAGTATTAAATTAAAATAGTTTGTAAAGAGATAAGAGAAATTTTAAAGAGACGAGAGGGGTTGATATAACTTATAAAAAGACAAGAGAACTTTGAGGATGAGAGGAAGGGAATCTTAATAAGAGTAGAAAAGTAATAAAAGTAATTTTCATAAATATATGCAAATTGATAAAATTTGATTAGTTTTTCTATGTATAATTATATACCCATTTATATGAATATGCAATTAAATCCATGAAATTGATATAATTATAATTACAGAGATTATTGAATTGAAAGAAAATGATAAACAGTTTATATTTTACAAATACCCAGAACTATGATACTATTTAGTTAGTTAATTTATTAAATAAAGAAAGTGGGTGAAGATATGACCCAACAGACAAGTTTTGATATTATGAAAAGCAGAAATGAAAGACAAATCTTGAAAGTTATAAAAGAATTTAAGCAAATATCAAGGGCAGATATTGCTGAAAAAACCGGACTTTCGCCCGCCACAGTAACCAATATTGTCAATGATTTGATTGAAAGTAAGTTGATTAAAGAAAGTAAAAGAGGGGAATCTAAAGGGGGCAGGCGGCCAGTTTTTCTCAAATTAAATGGAGAATTTACCAAAGTGGTTGGTATAGAATGGGGTATTCACTCCATCAAATATGCTGTAGTGAATTTAGAAGGAAAAATTGAAATGCAAGGCAAAAAGTCAATCGAAAATCTTTCTTTAGGTAATTTTCTAAAATTAACCAAACAAATTACCGACCATATATTTCATAATATTGATCCAGTATTAGTTAAGGGGACTGGAATTGGAATTCACGGTGTAGTTGATCCCCAAAAAGGAATATCAAAATTTGCACCTCATTTTCATTGGAATAATAAGGATGTTTTAACTAAGCTAAATAAGATTTATGATATTCCTATAACAATTGATAATGATGTAAGGATGATGGCGAGAGCTGAACGATGGCATAAAAAGAAAAATTTTATATATATCAATACCGGTCGAGGCATTGGTTCAGCTGTAGTATTAAATAATAGATTGATTTATGGACAGGATTTTCTAGCTGGTGAAATTGGTCATATTATCGTTAAAGAAGATGGTCCAAAGTGCAGCTGTGGTAACAGAGGTTGTCTGGAAGCTATGTTAGCTAGAGAAAACCTTATTGAGTATGCCGATCAGATATTTGATATTAAAATAAATAGTTGGAATAAGTTAACCAATATTATTAATTCAAAAGAAAAAAATATCGAACAGATATTAAATTATATTAGTAAATATCTTGGTATTGCTATTGTAAATCTCATCAATTTATTAAATCCTTCTGAAATAATTATTGGGGGAGATTTTTTAGATATAAAAGATAAATTAAAACCATATTTAACTTCTTTTGTGGTAGAAAATTCATTAAATAAATATGAGGAGACTTCTCCCATAGAATTCACAGATTACAATAAAATAGCAGGTGCAGTGGGAGCAGCGTTTTCAATTTTAGAAAAATATTTTTATACTGAGGAGGAAATCTAATGAGTATTTTAGTAACAGGTGGAGCCGGCTATATCGGCAGCCACGTGGTTAAAGATTTAATTGAAAATGATTATGATGTAATAACAGTAGATAATTTAAAAAAAGGGCATACAAAAGCAGTTTTAGGTGGGAAATTAATTGTAGGTGATATTACTGATTTAGAGTTCTTAAAGGAAGTTTTCAGCTATAATGAAATAGAAGCGGTAGTACATTTAGCGGCAGATAGTCTGGTTGGTGAATCAATGGAAAATCCTGGAAAGTATTATCATAATAACTTTGATAATGGTATTAAACTCTTAGATGTAATGCTTGAACATGGGGTTAAAAATATTGTCTTTTCTTCAACAGCTGCTGTTTACGGAGAACCACAGCAGGTTCCTATTAAGGAAGACCATCCTATTAAGCCCACCAATCCTTATGGTGAAAGCAAATATTTTTTTGAAAAAGCAATGGAAAGATATAATAAACTTTTTGATTTAAATTATATGTCTTTAAGATACTTCAATGCAGCTGGTGCTGACCCAAGTGGTGAAATCGGAGAAGATCATGATCCTGAAACTCATCTGATTCCTTTAGTTTTAGATACTGCTCTGGGTAAGAGAGATAAGTTATATATCTTTGGGAATGATTATGACACTCGTGATGGTACCTGTGTAAGGGACTATATTCATGTAAATGATCTTGCAAAAGCACATATTTTAGCCCTGCAGGCTTTAATGCAGGGTAAAGACAGTGGGATCTATAATCTAGGTAATGGTGAAGGTTATACAGTACGTGAAGTAATTGAAACTGCCCGTAAGGTTACAAACAAAGAGATACCAGCTGAAAATAGTTCGAGAAGAGAAGGAGATCCAGCTGTTTTAATTGCAAGTTCAAAAAAGATTAAAAATGAACTGAACTGGCAAGCTGATTATCCCGAACTTGAAAAAATAATTGAAACTGCCTGGAACTGGCATCAGAAAGGTGGCTTTTAAAAATGAAAATGAAAAAAGAAGAAGTAAAAAAAGATGATGGACGCTTGATGTATTATTATACTTTTGAAGAAGAAGATAATAAAAAAGAGGAGGATAAGAAATAATGTCTGAAATGAGATATAACCCTATTTTAAAAGAATGGTTAATAACAGCAACCCATCGTCAGGATAGAACCTTTAATCCTCCCGAAGATTACTGCCCCCTTTGTCCGACTGATCCGGGTGGTTTTGAAACCGAAGTACCCCGGCCTGATTATGACATTGTAGTTTTTGAAAACAAGTTTCCTTCCTTAGAAAGGAATCCTCGTCAACCGGTGGTGGGAGGAACTGAACTAACTCCTGTCAAAGATTCAAAAGGAATCTGTGAAGTTGTCTTATTTACTTCAGACCATGATGGTATGATGTCGAAAAAACCACTCAGTCGTTTTGTTAAGTTAGTGAAAGTATGGAAAGACAGATATGAGTCTTTAAGTGCCAAAGATTATATTGATTATGTCTATATTTTTGAAAACAAGGGTGAAGAGGTGGGAGTTACTCTTCCACATCCCCATGGACAAATATATGCTTATCCCGACATACCCCCCTTACTGAAAAAAGAATTAGATAACAGCCGAGAACATTTTGAAGAACACGACAGCTGTCTTTATTGTGATGTTTTACAACAGGAATTAAATCAAGATGAAAGAATTATTGTCCAAAATGATTCCTTTACAGCTTTAGTACCGTTTTTTGCTCGTTATGCTTATGAAGTTAATATTTATGCTAATCAACACTTAACTTCTTTTTCTGAATTTAAAGAAAAACATATAAATGAATTGGCTGCTATATTAAAAACAGTAGTTAAAAAATATGATAATCTATTTGGGTTTGAATTTCCCTATATAATGGCCATTCATCAAAAACCGGCAGTAGATGGAACAGAAAAGTATTCTCACTTTCATATCGAATTTTATCCTCCCTATCGAACTAAAGATAAGTTAAAGTACTTAGCTGGTAGTGAATCAGGTGCGGGAGCCTTTATTAATGGTTCTTTACCAGAAGAAAAAGCAGAAGAATTAAGAAAGACAAAACCTTTTGAAATATGTAAAGAGTAGGTGGTATTTATGGATAAAAGTTTATTAACTAAAAAATATGAAGAAAATTTTAATGACACAAAACAAAATGCAGGATATTTCTTTGCTCCAGGCAGAGTAAATTTAATTGGTGAACATACTGATTATAATAATGGGTTTGTTTTACCAATGGCAATTGACCGCAGAATATATGCTTATGTCCAACTAAGAGATGATAATAATATTAACATATATTCAATAGATTTAGATCGTTTTTTTACCACTAATACAAAGACATTAGCTTTTAATGAAGATAACAGCTGGTCTAACTATATCATTGGAGTAGTTAGTGAACTACAAAAAGAAGAATATCATCCACAAGGCTTTAATATGGTCTTTACCGGTGATATTCCTCAGGGAGCAGGTTTAAGTTCTTCAGCTGCCCTGGAAGTAGTTACTATTTATGCTTTAGCTCAGTTAAATAACTTTGAGATCAGTCCGGTTAAAAAAGCAGTAATTGCTCAGCAGGCTGAGAATAACTTTGTTGGGGTTGAATGTGGAATTATGGATCAATACATTTCCTGTCTGGGAGAGAAGGACAATGCCCTGTTAATAGACTGTGAGAGCTATGATTATGAAAAGGTTCCCTTTGAGAATAAAGATTATCAGATATTAATAGTTGATTCTAAAGTACAGAGGGGTTTAGTTGATTCTGAGTATAATTTAAGGCGTAAACAATGTAATAATGTAGTAGAGTTTTTCAATCAAAAATATGAAGAAGAGATTAAAAGCTTAAGGGACCTTAATATTAATGAATTATTTAGTTTTGAAGGGAAGATAAATGAGACAGATTACAAGAGAGCTACCCATGTTTTAACTGAGAATAGAAGGGTTCTTGACTTTTGTGATAGTTTAGAAAATGGTAACTATGAAAAGGCGGGACGTTTAATGTATGCTTCTCATCTCAGTTTGAAAAATGAATATGAGGTGAGTTGTCAAGAACTTGATTTTTTAGTTGATACTGCGGTAGACTTAAAGGGTGTATTAGGAGCCCGAATGACTGGAGCGGGCTTCGGAGGCTGTACTGTTAATCTAATTCAAAAGGAATATAAAAATAAAATCATAAATATGATTAAAAGTAAATATAAAAAAGAATTTAATAAAGTACCTGACTTTTATATCAGCCGTCCTGAAAAAGGAGCAAATTCATTTTAAAATACTCTATTAATTTTCTAAGAATTAAAGGGAGGAGGATGGTATTAAATATTTAATATCTAAATAAAAGGAGGGAGTATCTGTGACTGAGTATAAATTTCCGAAAGATTTCGTTTGGGGAGCAGCAGCAGCTTCATACCAAATAGAAGGTGCTTATGATGAAGATGGTAAAGGTGAATCAATCTGGGATAGATTTACACATCAAAAGGATAATATTAAAAATAATGATACCGGAGATGTGGCCTGTGACCATTACCACAAATATAAAGAAGACGTCCAATTAATGAAAGAAATTGGTTTAGATTCTTATCGTTTTTCAATTTCCTGGCCTAGAATTTATCCAGAAGGTACTGGTTCTTTAAATCAAAAAGGACTCGATTTTTATAAAAGGCTAGTTGATGAATTACTAAAAAATGATATTAAACCGGTTCCAACTCTCTACCATTGGGACTTACCACAAGCCTTACAGGATAGAGGGGGCTGGGAAAATAGAGATACAGCTAAGTACTTTCATGATTACGCAATGCGGATGATTGAAGAGTTTGATGGTTTAATCGATCAGTGGATTACTCATAATGAACCCTGGGTAGTAAGTTTTGTTGGTAATGCTTTCGGTCAGCATGCCCCGGGTAAACAGGACTATCAAAGCGCATTACAAGTCTTACACCATTTGCTTTTATCACATGGGATGGTAGTGAGATCCTTTAAAGAAGAAGAGAGAGAAGGTAAGGTCGGAATAACTGTTAACCTGGGTGATTTCCAGCCTGCTACAGATAGTAAAAAAGATTTAGCAGCAGCCTGGCGTCAGGATAACTTTATCAATAAAATTGTTTTAGATCCTCTTTTTAGAGCTAAATACCCTAAAGAACTGTTTGAATTCTTTGAAGAAAATGTGGGTGAAATAGAAGTTAGAGATGGAGATATGTCTATAATAAGTTACCCCATGGATTTTTTAGGTATCAACTATTACTCACGTAATGTGATTAAACATGCCGAAGAAGCCAATATATTAGAAACCAAAGAAGTGAAAATGGATGATAGCCAATATACAGAAATGGGCTGGGAAGTATATCCACAAGGTTTATTAAATGTATTAAATAGGGTTAATAATGAGTATTCAGATTTACCTCTATATATTACTGAAAATGGTGCTGCTTTTGCTGATAAACTCACAGAGGATGGTAAAGTAAAAGACCATGACCGCAAAGAATATATAAAAGGTCATCTTTTAAAAGCACATCAGGCTATCGAAGAAGGTATTCCTCTCAAAGGATATTATTTATGGTCTATCATGGACAACTTTGAATGGGCATACGGTTATTCAAAACGTTTTGGAATTGTTTTTGTTGATTATAAAGATAATCAAAAAAGATATATCAAGGACAGTGGTAAGTTTTACAGTAATGTTATTGAAAGAAATGGTATTGAGATCAAAGATTAATCTTTGGTCTCTTTTTTTGGCAAATATTAAAAGAATTTTGGAAATTGTTTGACAATTAAAAATTCTTATTATATAATAATCTGTGTTAAAACGTTTTAAACCATATAAATAAAGAAGGTTAGTTATTATGTCTACTACTTTAAAAGATATAGCTAAAAAGGCAAATGTGTCGATTGCAACTGCATCACTCGCCTTAAATGATAGCGAGAAAGTAAATCATGCAACCTATGAAAAGATTCAAAAAATTGCCAAAGAATTAAATTATACACCGAATGCTAGGGCTAGAGCCTTAGTTAAAAAGGCAACTGAAACAATCGGTTTAGTTATTCCAGAAGTGGAAAATCCATTTTTTGCAGAAATGGCCCAGTCGATAAAAAATACCATTAAAGAAAGCGGCTATAATTTAATACTTTGTAGTACAGAATATAAATCAGAAGAAGAGTTAAGATATATAAACTTATTTAAAAGTGGCTTAGTAGATGGAGCCATTTTTGCATGTTTAGGCGATATGATGGAAGAACATAATAAGATGATTATTGATCTAGTAAAAAATAATACCCCGGTTGTATTTGTAGACCGTGAGATCAATAACTATAATCTGATTCCTGTTATTAAAACTGATTTATTTGAAGGTGCCTATAAAATTGCAACTCATCTAATTAATAAGGGACATAAAAAGATCGGCTTTGTGGGCCAAAGTGAAGAAAGAGTTACCGGCTATAAAAAAGCCTTAAGAGATAATAAGATTAAAGTTAAAAACAAATATGTTTTTTATGATTACTTAACAATAGAAGGGGGATATAAGGTTGGTCAAAAGATCTTAAAACTAGATGACCTTCCTACAGCTTTAATTTGTTTAAATGACGAAATGGCGATGGGGGTTATCCAATCCTTAACTTCGACTGATATAAAAGTACCTGATGATATTTCAGTAATTGGTATTGATAATATTAGAATGTCAGAATACTATAACCCATCACTCACTACTTTAAATATTCCCAAAAAAGAGATGGGTAAAAAAGCAGCCGAGATATTACTTAAAAGAATAAATAATGAAAAATTGACACCAAGTGAACAACTGGTGATCTTTCCTACAGAACTTATTATTCGCAAATCTTCAAAAACAATTAATTAATCTTTAATGGAGGTGGTATCTTTTTATTAACAGTTTTTAAAACGTTTAAAATTTTTAAAAAACTTAGGGGGGAATAAGTTAAAAATGAAAATTAAAAGATTGTTACCAATTCTGTTAGTATTTACTTTAATCTTATCCTTTAGTGCGGTTTCAATGGCTGAGACACTTACTGTTAATACTTATACCAGTGATCCTGCTCCCAGAAAAGCTATGCAGAAGTTAGTTGAGATCTATGAAGAAAATAATCCTGATGTAGATGTTGAGCTTAATATTACTGCACATGAGGACTTCAAAAAGGCAATTAGAGTTTGGTTATCATCAGATAATCCACCTGATGTATTCAGTTGGTTTGCTGGTAATCGTGCTAAGTTTTTTGTTGATAAAGGCTTAGTAATGCCCTTTACCGATGTTTGGGAAGAAGAAAATCTAGACCAAAAAATACCAAGAGCCTTTAAAAGTATCAGTTTCTTTGAAGATGAAGCTTACTTTTTACCTCATAGTTACTATTGGTGGGCAGTTTATTACAGAGAATCAATCTTTGAAGAATACGGTTTAGAAGAACCACAAACTTGGGAACAACTATTAGAAGTAGGAGAAACCTTAAAAGCAAACGGAATTACTCCATTTGCAATTGGTACTAAGTTTAAGTGGACTGCAGCTGGTTGGTTTGACTATCTCAATATGAGAATTAATGGTCCTGAATTCCACGTTGACTTAATGCATGGTGAAGTGCCCTTTACTGATGACCGTGTAGCAGAAGTATTCAAAAAGTGGAAATACTTAATTGAAAATGATTTCTTTGTTGAAAATGCAGCTGCATACTCCTGGCAGGAAGGTCTCCAGTTTATGACTCAGGGTGATGCTGCAATGTATCTAATGGGTCAGTTTATAAATGATGCTGTATCTGATGAAGTATCAGAAGATATGAACTTCTTTAGATTCCCAATTATTAATAAAAATGTGCCTGTAGGCGAAGACCTACCTACTGATGGTTTCATGATTCCAGCTAAGGCACCTAATCCTGAACTGGCCAAAGACTTTATTGCTTTCTTAGCTAGTGTAGAAGGACAGAGAGTATTTGCTGAAGATATGGGTCGTATGGTACCTAATACTGATGTACCTGATGAAGTATATGATGAAGCAGCTCTTAAAGGTAAAGAAATGATCGAAAGTACCGATGCCCTAGCACAGTTTTATGATAGAGATATGGATCCTGCCATGGCAGGAGATACCATGGATCTACTCATGAAATTCTGGCAGTATCCAGATCAGTACGAGTCAATCATGGAAGAAATGGAACAGGTAAGACAGGATGTTATGGAATAAATAATAATAACCAAATAAGCAGGGGATAACTCCCCTGCTTTTCATTAATTTGTGATAGTGGAGGTAACTTTAAAGATGAAAAAAAGAAAGGTTCAATGGAAATTTCTAGCAATACCTTTAATATTTTATTCTATTTGGGTTATTGGTCCTACCTTATATACTTTTTATTTAAGTCTAACCGAATGGGATGGACTAACTCCACCTGAATTTATCGGAATCGAAAATTATGTGGATTTATTTAATAATTCTGTTTTTTATACTTCTTTGGTTAATAATTTTATTTGGCTTTTTATATTTTTATTAATTCCGGTAGTTTTGGGACTATTTTTGGCTATATTACTCAGTAAAAAAATTAGATGGGCGAAAGGTTTTAAGGCCGCTATATATTCTCCCATGATTTTAGCTCCAGTTGTTATTGGATTAATCTGGTCCTGGATATACCATCCTAATGCAGGTTTATTAAATAATACCTTAACTTATGTAGGATTAGATGCCTTGACCAGAGGATGGCTAAGTAATCCTGAAACTGCTCTTTATGCTGTTATTGGGGCAGCTGTCTGGCGTCATACTGGTTATGTGATGCTATTATTTTTAGCAGGTTTAACTTCAATTCCACCAACTTTAATTGAAGCAGCTAGGATCGATGGTGCCACAGCTTGGCAGAGATTTAGATACATAATATTACCGCTTTTAAAACCTGCCACTGTAATTGTACTTGTAATTACCATGATTCAATCCCTGCGCGCCTTTGACTTTGTAAATATTATGACCAGAGGTGGACCATTTAATTCAACCAATGTTTTAGCTAACTATATGTATACAGAAGCTTTCCGTAACTATGAAATGGGTTATGGAGCTGCTGTTGCAGTTATCTTATTTATTATCATGTTTGTCTTTATCTTCTTTTATCTAAGAAGAATCAGAGAGGAGGAACTGAGTGTATGAATTATTTGCAAAAGAAGAAGTATCTCAATGTCTTTATCTTTTTAGCTCTCCTCCTTTTTGTAATTGCGTGGCTCTTACCGGTGTTTGGTGCTTTTATAACAGCATTTAGGTCGATGGATGAGATTATGGCAAAAGGTTTTTGGACCATTCCTGAAGAATTTACCATAAATAATTTTAAGGTAGCCTGGAGTGAAGGTAACTTAAATACCTATCTTTTAAACAGTTTTATTATTACAATACCTGCTTTAATTGGGACCTTGTTTTTATCCTCACTGGCTGCTTATGCACTGGCCCAGTATGATTTTAAATTAAATATGCCCTTATATTTAATGTTTGTCGGAGGGATGTTAATACCATTTCAAATCCTTTTAATCCCAGTTTTTAAGCTCAGTAACTTTTTAGGTATCTATAATACCTATTGGGGTTTAATTATGATTCATATGGTCTTTCAAATAGGTTTTTGTACATTCTTTTTAAGGAATTTTATGATGACAATTCCTGAGGAACTCTCAGAAGCAGCCCGCATGGATGGTTGTTCAGAATTTAAAATATTTTATAGAATCTATTTACCACTTTCCAAACCAGCCTTAGCTGCCTTAGGTACACTTGAGTTCACCTGGATTTTTAATGATTATATTTGGGCCCTAGTTTTAATCCGTGATAACAAGTTTAAACCAGTGACCGCAGGACTGGCTTCACTGAAGGGTAATTTTATTACATCCTGGGGAGTTTTAGTAGCCGGTTCACTGTTGGCTACAATTCCGACCATAATTGTATTTATCTTTTTACAAAAATACTTTATTAGAGGATTGACAATGGGTACAGGTAAATAATGAATATTTGGAGGTTATTTTTATGAGGCAGATCTTAAACTTTAATACAGACTGGCAGTATCTTGCTTGTGATGAAGAAAAGATGAAAGATATTAATTATAGTAATTCTGAAGTAGAAGATATCAGTATTCCTCATTCTAACAAATTAGTTCCCCATCATTATTTTAACCATAATGAATATGAATTTGTATCCTGGTATCGGAGGCCTTTTTATCTTGATGAAAAGTTTAAAGACCAAAAGATTATTGTTAAATTTGATGGTGTGATGAAAAAAGCAGATGTGTTTGTTAATGGACAGTTAGTT
>CAZXRH010000061.1:0-13209 GCA_964642575.1 uncultured Halanaerobiales bacterium | reverse complement strand
TTTTTATATTTTCTTCTTTAGTTTTTTGTTTCATGTAATACATCTTTTGGTCAGAACTTATTACTATTTCATCTAAACTTATTTCTTGAGAATTTTTAAGATCATAACCAATTGATATAGTAAAATTAATATCTTTAATATCTATTTTTTTAATCTTTTTATTTATGCGATCTACAATAGTAGTAATATTGTCACTTTTTATCTCCGGTAAAATGACAGCAAATTCATCCCCGCCAATTCGACATACTATATCTTCGGTTCTAACATTGTTTTCTAATATTTCAGCTACTCTTTTGATATATTTATCACCAATATGATGTCCGTAAAGGTCATTTATTGCTTTTAAGTTATCAATATCGGCTGTTACAATACCAATGGGTAATAATCTGGAATTATCAAACCTTTTTATAGTATCTTCAAAGTACCTTCTATTATATAAACCAGTCATTTGATCGTGTAAAGATAAATATCTAATTTGATTTTCCTTTTGCTTTCTTTCGGTGATATCTCTGACAAAAGCATAAAATATCGGCTGCTCTAAATCATTTATAAATGTAGTATTTATTTCGACATAAATTGTATTATCATTTTTTACTTTAAATTCTTTTTCAAAAAGTTCACTGCCATTTGCTTTTATTTTTTTTATATGTTTTTTAAACATCTTATGATTTTCTTTATCATCAAGATCGGTAATATTCATATCCAACAAACTTTTTTTACTATAACCGGTCATGTCTATAAATGAATTATTCACTTCTAAAAAATCCCCGTTTATATCAAGAATGAAAAATCCATCTCCGGTAGTTTCTAAAATCTTTTTGAATTTCTTTCTCTGTTGTCTAATTTCTATATCATTCATCTTTCTTTGGGTAATATTCTCATGAGCTATGACAACACTATATTCACTTCCGCCAACAAAAGGTGTTACTCTCATTTGGAACCATCTTTTTTCATCAGGATAATGACAAGGGTATTCTATAGAAAAGAAATCTTTTTGGCCATCAATTACACTTTTAATTCCTTCATAGGACGGCATGGTCTCTTCAGACCATTTTCCTTGCACGTTTTTACATACTTTTAAGTAGTTTACACCTTCACCACACTTTTCTAAAGATAGATCGTTATTTTCAGAAAACTTATCCCAGGCTTGATTAGTATATTTAATTATTCCTCTGTCATCTAAAACTGCTATATTAGCAGAAAGCGAATCAAGAATAGACTGTATCATGTTTTTTTGTGTTTCTAATTTATTTTCAATTTGCTTTCTGGCTGTAATATCTCTAGCTACACTCAAAACCATTTGCTCATCGTTAAATATTATTACATTAGCATTGATTTCTACAGGTATTTTTCTACCGTCACATGCCTCATGTACTGCTTCAAATGTCATTTCGTCTTCATTTTCTAATTTTTCTAAAATCTTCTTTTTTTGTTTGCTATTATTAAAGCTAAAACTATCAATATCATCAGGGGCCATTTTAAGCAACTCATCTTTTGAATAACCTAATCTTTCCGCTGCCACTTGATTGACTTTAACAAATTTACCAATCTTTTTTTCTGATTCACTATTATATTTATTTAGGAATAAAGCGTCATTTATATTATTGATAATATGTTTATAATTATTATTGATTTTACCTATTTCCTTGATTCGATCATTTAAATTTTTGTTTAGATAGATATTTTCAAGCTGAAATTCAATTAAACTTTTCAGTTCTAACATGATTTCTTTTTGCACATTATTGAATTCACTTTCTTTATTATCTAAAACACATAAAGTACCAAAAATCTCATTATCTGGCTTAATAATTGGATAACCAAGATAAGATATTAAATCATATTCTAATTCTGGATTATTATCCCAGTTATCATTTTCTAAACTATTAGATACCTCTAATATTTCTCTATTTTCAATAACTTTTTCACAAAAATGACCCGTTAGTTGAAACCATTGCCCTTCTTTTAATGGATTATCATCAGACAGATTAGTTTTTATTATTTTAATATATTGTTTGTCCACTCTTGTTATCAAAGCGGTCTTGACATTTAAAATATCTGAAATTAAATTTACAATTCTCTGCCAATTTTCTTGGGCCAAACTAAGCATGGTTTTATTATTACTTTTGATATTTAAGTTCTCAAACATATTATCTCACCTTTTAATTTACCCATAACATAATTATGCTAAACATCTTTATCTAATTTTCGCAGCTGGTTTATTTAAAAACAAAATTTGCTTTTCAATGAAGAAATATAGTAGCAGAAACTTTGAATTTATTTATTATTTTATGTGGTTAAATTTAATAATTTTTTTAAACTTCAAGTTTCTTAATAAAGTTTAGTATGATTTTAAAATTAACATTTATTAGAGCATCACATCCCGCAGTAAATTATCCTATTATTTAAATCGATATATTCTGAATATTCTTAAACACTCTCTAAGCAGAAGTGTCGCTCTTAATAAACATAAGAACCCTAATACTCTTATATAGTATTGTATTGTATATTTATGAATAAATGAAAATAGTAATCTTATCTATTAAATGGTTTCATAATTTCTATTAGAACTTATAATGTATTCATGGACCAATTCTAATTCCTTGTTTAACAAATTATCATTAAATTCTTAAAATAAACTGATAAAACTCATGGTAATAAATTTTCTATGCTATTATGATAATTTTTGGAAATAATATTTTGTGAGATATGAATTTAATCTCAAAATGTAAAATCAAAACTCTATGACTTCTACAAAATTAGTTTTTAAGATAACATAGCTATATTATACGCTTTTTTATTTTTTAGATTATTAAACACTTTCGGGTTTAACAGTAATAATACCAGATTTCATAACTAACTTTCTTAAATACTTATTATACATTGCTGGACATTTTAAATTCTTCCGGGTAATATTTAACATTAATGACTTCAAATTATTTTGATAAGCTTTTTGATAATCATCTATTCCTTTTCTTAAGGCTTTACTTAAAGCTAAAGAACTTCTAAAAGCATAACTAATACCTTCAGCCGAACTCGGACTTATAAAGCCGGCTGCTTCACCGACTAAGGCTACTCTTTTATTTCCCAAACAGATCTGTTTGCTTTTTACCGGTCTATATAAATATCCTCCACTCTTTTTAATACTCTCTTCTAAATTATATCCATAAGTTCCTAATTTTGTTTTAAGCTTTTGAAATTTTTTATCGACATTTTTATGTGGTTTCAGAGCTCCACCTACAATTAAATAATTTCCTTTAGGAATTGTCCAGGAGTAAAAGTCCGTGATCTCTTTATCAAAGATAGCCCCAAAATATTTTTTATCATTATGATCTTTAAACCATTCTTGTATAGCTATATATAGATCAGGTTGAGAATGTGAATTAAAAGATTGCCTTCTCACTTTAGAAAAAGCACCATCTGCACCAATTAATAACTTAGCTGCTTTTTCATATGTTTTACCTTTTTTATGAAACTTCACAATTACATGATCTTCTTTTTCTTGATGGGTTTTATATATACTTTCATTCACAATTTGAACATCACTATCAATCATATCCATTAACCATTTATCAAATTTACCTCTATCAACATTGATATAATGTCTTTGATAATATCTTTCAATGGTATTATCTAAATCTATAACTCTCACAGCAAATAACTGTGGACTTAATAATACTGATTTTGGAATCCCTAATCCAAACTTGGCAAGCATTAACTGAGCATCAGGGGCAAGTAAGCCGCCACAGCATTTGTGAATATCACTGCTGTTATCGGAAAAGTTTCTCTTCTCTAATAGTAGTATGTTATAATCTTTTTTTAATAACCTTGCCAGGGTAGATCCGGCTGGGCCAGCACCCACTATAATGATGTCATACATGATATACTCCTTCCAATAATTCAAAATATTATATCGCCTAGTATTAGTAATTCAAAAAATACTATTTTGTCTTATCTTTTGTTTCTTCAATTTAATCTTATATCCTGCTAATATACAAATAACATATTATATAAGTAACCAAATATCATCGGACTTCAAAGAATGAATAATACAAATAATAAAGTTATCTTTTTAATAATTGTAGTTAATCCTGTTATTACAATAAATTTCTATTCTGTCTTGTGATGACAAATGTTAGCAAAGCACTTTCAACAGCCCATATTGATAAAAAAATCTTTAATTAAGCTAAAAATATTACAGGTTATATATACTCATAAACCAATAATTGCTGCTAAAGGAATTAGATAGGAATAATTACTTTTGAAAAGATTAACTACTAATTCTTAAGACATAATAATTTCAAATATCTGTCCAAATGCAACCAATAGCATAAAATATGAAAATACCTTTATGTTGCCTGTTTTATAAATTTCTTTTAATAGTTCTTATAACTATACTTTTTGATGTCAATTCTTAGGAGGCGATTTTGCTTTGTTTTCAGATTCTTTATTTATATGGCAAGATGTTTTCTCTAAACCATCTTTCTTATTATTAACTTGTTCTGTATTTTTAATTTTTATCCGGTATTGTTGACTAAAATTTTTTTTGCCTAATTTTCTAATAATCGATCAAATTGACTGGCAATAATATCCATTATAATTGATAAATCTAAAGTTAGCCTTCAGGTTCAATAGAAAGAAAACATAGATGAGAAAACTACTTTCGTTCTAAAGGTAGAAAGTAGTGTAAAAGTGCTAAAAAATATTGTCTTAAAATTGATGGTTTTTTATTATTGTTATAAACTTTATCTCCCCTTTGGGATTTGGGTCTTTAACCTTAAAATTGAATATAAAGATGGTAAACTATTGAAAACCCCTCTTGGAGGGGAGAGGGGTTTTTAACTTGGTTATGTTTAGCCATAAAATTTATTTCATAATAATTTCAATATAACATTTATTTGAAAAAATAATATTCTTCTATCCATCTATGTTAACAATTTCTTTTTATTCTGCTTAGACCATTTCTATAAAAACATCTGCCAAATCCGGATCAAATTGTACTTCTTTACATCTATCTATTTCTTCTAATGCTTCTTCGGTTGATATGGCTATACTATAAGGTCTATCATGTGTCATGACATCAAATGCATCAATAATACTAATAATCCTTGCTAATATTGGTATATCATTACCTTTTAAACCTTTCGGATAACCACTACCATTCCACCATTCATGGTGGGCTAAAATATCATGGGCCACATGTGAAAACTCTTCTACTTCCGAACATATTCTATAGCCTATTCCCGGATGCTTTTTCATCTTATTCCATTCTTTGTCTGTTAGTTGGTCCGGTTTGTTTAATATTTCCTCAGGAATAGTTGACTTACCAATATCATGCAAAGCTGCTAACAAAGAAAGCCTATCTAATTCAGTTTTTGAAAGCCCAATTTCTTTACCTAATAATAAGGCTAGGTTTTTCATTCTTTCCCCATGTTCTTCGGTTTCAGCACTTTTCTCCCTCAATGTAACTAATAAAGTTTCAATAATATGTCCCTTTACACTTTTCTTCTCTAATAATTTATCTTTATACATCATATCTTCTGCTCTTTGAAATATGGAATAAGTATTCTTTGATATTTCTTCTTTTACAGCATAACCCACTGCTAAAGAAAGTGGTATTTTTTCATCTGGGGTTACATTAACAAACGCCTTTTTCTTTTTTATTCTATTAGTTAATTTTTCAGTTATTTCTTCATTTACTTGAGTAAGTAAAATAACAAACTCGTCTCCTCCCCACCGAGCAATAATGTCTTCATCTCTAAAAATATTATTTAAAACTTTTGCTGTCTTTTTTAGAAGTTTATCACCTATTTTATGTCCATAAGTATCATTTATTATTTTTAGTCCATTTAAATCAATCATAATCATACTCAAAGGAAGTTGCCTTTCAACATCAAGTCTTTTAATTTCCTCTTCCAAAAAAGTCCGATTATATAGACCAGTCAACTCATCATGATAACTAATATATCTGATCTCTTTTTCTTTATTTTTCCTTTCAGTGATATCATTATAAATTCCATATGCTCCAACTAGCTTGTTATTTACTGTTACAGGTATTCCTTTAACTATACATTCTATAGCTTCCCCATTTTTATTATAGCGAGTTCCTTCTTTTTCTACTTCTTTACCATCTAAAAGTCTTTTGGTTAAGTTTTTATTAGTAGAATTTTCTTTGCCTCTATTTAATACCTTATCTAAGTTCTCCCCTTTGATTTCATCCAATTTATATCCAAATATGTTTTTGAATGCTTCATTTATATCTAATACACAGTGTTTTTTATCCAACATTACAATTGGATCAGTGCTGTTTTCATATAAAGCTGTTAACCATTCATTTTCTTCTTTAATCTTCCTTCGGGCTTCATATTGTTCTGTAACATCTCTAAATACCAATATTACCCCTAATAATTCACCTTCATTATCCACAATAGGTGCAGCACTATCAGCAATTTGTCTTCTTGTACCATCTTTAGCTATTAATGTTGTATCATTTGCTAGCCCCATAATCTCTCCCGTTTGCAAAACCTTTTTCACAGGGCTTTTAACTATTTTCCCCGTATTGGTATTTATAATTTCAAAAACTTCATCTAACTTTTCTCCTTCGGCTTTTTTAAAACGCCACCCCGTTAATTTCATCGCTCGCTTATTCATTCTTGTTATGTAACCTTCTGGATCAGTAGTTATTACAGCATCACCTATAGAATGGAGAGTTGTACTTAATCTCTTTTCTTTTTCTGTTAGTTTCCGGTTTTTATAGATTAATTCTAATTGCTTCTCAATTAGATCTCTAAACCCTTTAAGTATGTTTTCACTATTTTTATCAAATTTTTTCTCCTTTGAATCAAGCACACATAAAGTACCAAAAAATTCTTTATCGGGCCATTTCAAGGGGAATCCCAGATAAGATATCATACCTTTATCTACGTCTGGATTATCTTTCCATACTTCGCTTTTTAAAGCATTTGTAACTAATAATTTTTCATCACTTAAAATCACTTTTTCACAGTAAAGACCTGCTAATTTTTCTCTATCTCCTTCGACATAAGGATTGTTTTCCGTATTACTTGCTTTAAAAACTTCAATAAAGGGAGGATCTGCCCTCATAATTAAAGCTGCCGGAACATCTAATAATTCTGCTAATGTATTCACTATTTCCTGCCATCTAATCATTATATGTGAAGGAATCTTTTCTTTTTTAATCTTAGGATATTCCATAATATTCTCTCCTCTAATACTCAATGTTTAACTAACCAGTTTGTTATAATAACCTGTGTGCAACAACTTTCTTAAAAGAAATCATTTTGAACATGTTCTTTTGGCTTATCATTCTAAATAGAACCTTTTACCTTTTGACAGGATATTACTTTCTTTTTTATACTGTATCTTTTATTCATAATAAAAAACATTTACTATTATTTCTATATTAGAAAGATTAAATATTTAATAAACTATTGTTATCAATTAAAATCTCAGTTAGTGTTCACCCCAATATATAACTTCAATATTCAGATTTTTTCGCTCTTCAGTTACATTCAATTCATCAGCACATGCTTTGCAGGCAGAAATTTTCACTCCGTTATATATTAGAATTTTAATTAATTCCTGAATTTCATTATTATTTGCAGCTAATTTGGCTTGTGGTTCCCAAATAATTATCACTATTTCATCCCACCATTTATTCTTCTTGCCATTTTAAGCATACATAGTAATCATTTTTTAAAATTTATTTCATCATCATTTGTCCAAAGAATATATTACTTATCACTATTATTAATCGGAATTACCCCCTTCAGTTTCGAGGTTCACTCCTAACCCTTCTACAATCCGGTTAACGTAATTAAAATAAGATACAACCTGATTTATATCTAAAATGTCTTCATCAGAAAAACCTATATTTTTTAATTTTTTAATGATATTTTCCTTAACACTAGTAGGCTTTATAGTTAAACTTTTGGCATAATCAAGCATTATTTTTTCTTTTTTGGTCAACTTTTTACTTGCTTGATAATTATGTATAATTTCTTTTTTAAGATTCTTTTGATCAATTAATTTGTGGAGCGCCGCTCCATGATGTTCAATTCAATAATGACATTCATTAACGCTCGACACCAAAACAGCGATCATCTCTCTTTGCTTTCTGCTTATGTTTGATTTCCCAAACATTATTTTTCTATAAAGATTAAAATGAGCCTCTAAAATATCAGGCTTAATAGAATGTACCTTTAAAACATTTGCTACCTTTTGATTGGTAGGGTTTGCCATCTTTTTATATAACTTTTTTAATTTACCTTCAGCTTTTTCCTCTTCAATCATTTTTATCCATGTCATTGATTGTCTCTCCTTCTATTTTTGGATTTAGAATGTCTTTTATACTTGTCTTTTCCAACTCTTTTAACATGATTTGATAGGATTCCTTAAATACATTATGAATTTTACACTTATCTCTTATTGTGCAGTTTCTTTTTTCATCCACACATTTAAAAACATTAATTCCTTCTTCTGTAATTTTTACAATTTCAGAAAGTTTAATATCAGCAGGAGGTTTTGTTAATTTGTATCCTCCTTTTATCCCTTCAGAAGATTTTACAAGACCAGCATTTGACAATTTCTGCATTACTTTAGCTAGATACGTTCTTGATATATTTTGTTCTTCTGCTAATTCGGTAACACTCATTTCTTTTTCTTTTTTAGCTAATAGCATTAATGAATGGATAGCATAGTCTGTTTTTCTAGATGTCTTCATTTTAAATTCCCTCATTATTTTGGTTTTTTAAAATTGAACCTAAAATTTTACCTGTTTTATTAAGCTTAAAAATCCCCTCGTTTCGCTCGGAAAAATCTTGAGGTAAATGCCACTTTTGAATTTCTTCAACAAACCCATGGTTTTTTACTACATTCCCTGCAGCACAATTCTTTCCATATCCACATGTATAACACTGTGAATAACCTTCAAACTGAATTTCATCAACCACTGCCATTTGATTGGAATTCATATATTTTGTAATCAGGTCAGTTATGATTGGATCTTTTTGATTATCATCAACTCCAATTGCAATACCAAGTTTCCCAGCAAGCTTGAATATCTCACGGTGTCTAAAACAATAGGTGCGTTCCAGACAAGCATGTGCTAAAGCATTCAAGTTATCATAGTAATTGGGTGCTCCAAAGACAATTGCATCAGCGTCTAGCATTTTTTGTCCTATTTTATTCCAGTCATCATTTTGTTTGCATATAGCATCTTCGGCACACCTTGTACATCCAATACAGCCATTAATTTGTTTACCTGAAAGTGATATGTATTGATATTGTTCATCTGTAGCTTCCAACAAAAATTTTACTGCTTTTGAAGTTATACCTTCCGGTCGACCACTACCACTAATCCCTAAGATCATTCAAATCCTCCTTTTTTAAACGCGGACTTTTATTATCTTATTTTTTTAATATTATCACAAATCTTCATATATGTAAATAATTATAAGGTATTACTGTATATTTATATATTATTGTAGATTGCACAGTTTTTATGGTTTTTAACTTGGATAAGCTCGAATTTAGCTAAACAAAATTTTTTGCACCTTGGAATAACTACCGTGATGTTTTAGGATCAAGCATCTTCAGTGGATAAGTAATAATAAATACTTCTATAAACTTAACAAAGTTTTTTTCCTTTTAGATTTTTTATCTTCAACTACCGGACGGTTTCGGATCATTCTGCCTTCTTTTGTTTTTTTATTAAAATTATTTTGACTTATATCAGAGTCTCCTTGTTTTGCTTGATTAGTTAAAAACATTTTAAAACTGTTTACCAATAGGTATTATATTATTATGTTGAAACTCTGAGCATCTAATTATACATTTCATCTTTTTTGAGTTATATATTTTACAATGAGAAAGGACTTTAATATAATATAGTCAATAATTAGATATAATAGGTTTTAAAATAAAAACAGTGGGAGGTTATAAATATGTCACCCGAAGGCCAAGAATTTGTCTACAAAAAGCCTGATGATAGTGGTTTTGTGATTAGATACAAACCAGAAGAAAATGCTATTGGGTTTGTTGTTTTTGAGGTAGAGTTTGCCGATTTTGAAATGGACAGTAGTGGAGTTATGAAAGATTATACAATTGCAAATGAAAATGAAATCTTCGAGTGTGAAATAGATCAAAAAGGTGCTTCAAATTATCATTTTGCCCATGGAATTGAATTTGATTCACCTAAAGACTATGGAGCTTTTGTCGATCTCTTAAATCAACTATATGGAATTGCAGAAAAACTGTTGGGAGATGATGCAGACTTTAGCTGGTAATAAACAGGTGAATTAAATAATTATTATAGTTTTTATTTTGAAAATAAAAAACACACAGGGGAGGACCTGTGTGAAAAAACAAATATTGTTTTTTTAGTTTAAAGCAGGGGTTTTGACATTCAGTATACTGAATTTGGCTCCTCTATCTGCCATAACTTTCATTTTTGTGTTTGGGGGACATGTTATAAAATCTTTTTCATCTAATTGGAAGGTTTCATCTCCAATCATAATGGAACCTTTGCCTTCTAAAACATGAAAGAATACATTAACTGGAACTTGATGAGGGGGAACTACATCTCCCTCTTTTAAGTTTAAGTTCTTCACCTGAACATCTTCATTTTTTAGAACATCCTTTGTCATGATTCCTCGCATGTTTTCATGTTGTTCTAAGTTTTCTAGTTTAATTACACTCATCCCTATTTGTCCTCCTCTTTAAAGGTTGTAAATGAACAATAGCCTATTTCATCACTTAAATTCTGGATTTTTTCCCATTTGTCATAAGTTATTACATCTTTGGCAGTAGGGTACAGGATATTATTTTCCTTATATATATGATCTCTCAGAGTTGCAATAAGGTGCTCTGAGAGTTCTTTGAGCTGCCTTTTGAATTCAGCAAATTCTAGTTCATCTGCATTTTGAGCCAGTTCATTGATCTCTTCTTTGTAGGGCCAGAGATCTTCGTGTTCCATCCTCATGATACGAGTAGGACCGGTAATACCAAGTTTATCTACTTCTGGGAAGAGTGCATCTTCTTCTCTTTCATGGTGCTTTTCAGTCTCAATTAATAGTTGACCTATTTCTTTTAACTCTTCAAATACTTCCTTATTAGGATCGTATTCATCTAATTTATCTATTTTATCCATAGCAACTTCTAATCTATCTAAGGTATTTAAAATTTCATCATGTTCTCTAACTAATACAGCCAGGGGATGATCTTCATCTAAATCACCCATCATAGCTTCCAGTTCTTCTGCCATTACTTCTAGATGAGCAGCACAGAGATGTCTTAACTTACTTTCCTCTAAACCTTCATTGATTAAGGCCTGTTCTGCCTCAGAAAGGTCTTTTGCTGAGATTTCATCAATCAGTTCACGCGCTTCCGCTTTAACTTCCTCTATATCTTCATCATTATTTAATCTTTCTAAAATTTCTTTTAATCTTTCCTTTTTATCAGTCATAATATTTTCCTCCTATACTTGATTAATCTTGTCGGATTTATTTACTTTAATTATATTATAATAGTTTAATAAATGCAATTCTGTGATATAAATCATAAATAGGAGAAAAAATAGGAAAAACCCTGCTTAAAAATCTATCAAGCAGGGTTTGTATTCTATATTATTTAATTTTTTCTCAATTAAGCTTCAAAATCTTGCAGTTTATCAAAATCCAGGGTGGCAAAATAGTCCTGAAGGGTTTCTGTTCTTCTTATCTCTTCAACTTCTCCATTTTCCCTTAAGAGAAGTTCGCCACCTCTAAGTTTACCATTATAGTTAAAACCCATTGCATGTCCATGAGCACCTGTATCATGGATCACAACAGTATCGCCCACCTCAACTTTAGGTAGTTTTCTATCCACAGCAAAACGGTCAATCGATTCACAAAGAGAACCAGTCACATCATAGGTGAATTCTCTAGGTTCATCTTCTTTACCCAGGATTGTTAAATGATGGTATGCATCATACATACCCGGTCTCATCAGATCATTCATACTGGCATCTAATCCCACATGGTTTTTGTAAATATCCTTTTTGTGAATTACTTTAGACACCAGATAACCATAAGGACCAGTGATCATTCGGCCACATTCCATGAAGATGGCCAGAGGATCAAGTCCATTATCTTTGATAATCTCATCATACTTTTCTTTAATACCAGAACCAACATACTCTAAATCAACCGGTTCTTCTTCTGGACGGTAAGGTATACCTATTCCACCCCCGATATTTAGAAACTCTAAGTTGATATCGAGCCTTTCTTTTACTTCTACCGCTAACTTAAACATCATGGCAGCTGTATCAACAAAGTACTGAGGATTCAGTTCATTAGAAGCAATAAAGGTGTGTAGTCCAAACCTTTCAACTCCCCGCTGTTTTAAATCAGCTAATCCCTCAAAAATCTGCTCTTTGGTAAACCCATACTTAACTTCAGAAGGATCGCCCATGATAAAGCTGCCCTCTCTCCGACTACCCGGATTATACCTTAAGGAAATTAAGTTTGGAATACCACCATGTTTAGCTAAAAATGGGATGTGAGAGATATCATCTAAATTGATGATTGCCCCTAACTCACGTGCTTTCTCATATTCTTCAGCCGGAGTATTATTTGAGGTAAACATAATATCTTCTCCGGTAATACCAACTTCTTCTGAAAGTATTAACTCACTTAAAGAACTACAGTCAGTTCCAAACCCTTCTTCTTTTAATATTTTTAAAATGAAGGGATTAGGGGTTGCTTTGACAGCAAAAAATTCTTTAAAGCCATCATTCCAGTCAAATGCTTTTAGGAATCTTCGAGCATTGGCTCTAATAGCCTTTTCATCATAAATATGAAAAGGAGTCGGATACTTATCTATTATTTTTTCAATCTTTTCTTTACTAAAAGGAAGTTCTTTTTGCATTTTATTCACCACCAAATCTATTTGTTATACATTAAGTTGTCATTTAAAAGTTGAATGGACTGGGTATAGTTTTCGCGATCAACCACAAACTGAATATTAACCTGACTTAAAGAAATCGAAACACAATTTATATTAATATCATTTTCCCCCAGAACCTGAGCTGCTTTAGCTAAGATATTGGGTTTACTGATATTGGATCCAATGAGACAGACCATAGCTATCTTCTTTATTTTAATTCTCGTATATTTATCTCTTAATTCTTGCACTAACTCTTCACTTAAATCT
>CAZXRH010000060.1:0-13717 GCA_964642575.1 uncultured Halanaerobiales bacterium | reverse complement strand
CTAAGTTCCATATCATATTACACCCCAATCTCCTGTAATGGAATTTTCTTGATTTTTTCTTCAAGGGATTCTAACTTGCTTTTTATGCTTCCATCTATTAGATAATCACCTATTTTGATGATCATCCCCCCTATAATGTCAGGGTCACAGTATTCTTCCATTTCTATTTTTTTATCTACATGTTCCTTAAGCTTAGCTTTCAGTTTTTCGCGCGTTTCTTCTTGCATTTCTACTGCAGTTGTTACTTTAACGGTTATGATATTTTCATGTTTATAGACGTGACGTCTAAATTCCTGAACTATGTTTTCTAAAAAGTAGATTCTTCTTTTTTCTATTAAAAGCAGCATAAACTTGTAGATATCATCTGAAAGTTTACCTTCGAATACTCTTTTAAATACTTTTTGTTTTTCTTCAACAAGGACCCTCTGGTGAAAAAGTGCTTCACTTAACTCTTCACTCGACTTTATTGTTTGATGAAGTTCCTTTAATTCATCATAGAGTTCAAATAGGTTATCTTTTTCTTCTCCTATCTCATAAAGGGCCTTGCTGTATTGGCGGGCTATTTCATTTTTCTTCACTGAACATCACCCAATTTCTCCTGGTCAAGTGTTTCAATATATTGCGTCATGAGTTCTTCATGTTTTTCGCGGTCTAATTCTCTGCCAATCATTTGGGCAGCTGCCATCATGGTCACATCAGCAAATTCATCTCTGATCTCTTTTCTGGCTTCTACTTTGGCCTGTTGGATTTCTTTCATCTTATCCTCTTCAATCTTTTCGGCCTTCTGTTTGGCATCATTTATAATTTCTTTAGCGCGTTCCCGAGCTCTTCTTTCCGCTTTTTCAATAATATCAGAAGATTTTTCGCGAGCTCTTTTCAGTTCAGATTTATATTCTTCTTTTAATTCCATTGCTTCTTCATGTTTTTCTTCGGCTTCCTGTATCTCATTTTTAATGGTCTGTTCTCTTTTATCTAAAATCTCTTTGACAGGACCATAAAGGTATCTTTTTAACAGCCACATAAGTACAAAAAAGTTAAATACCTGCCATAATAAGGTTGCATTAATTTCAACCAAAGTCCTTCACCTCCCGTGAAATGAAAAATGTCAAAAATGGGAAAAATATTATAATAATAAAAATGAATGCTAAAAAGAGAGGGAAAAGTTCCCTCTCATATGTGCCATTATATTGTAAAGATTAAAACGATCGCAATAACCAGGGAATATATACCAGTTGACTCTGCTACAGCCTGACCTAAAAGCATAGTAGTAATGATATTACCTCTTGCTTCAGGATCGCGTGCTACAGATTCTACTGCTTTACCGGCAGCATAACCCTGACCAATACCAGGACCAATACCGGCAATCATGGCAAATCCAGCTCCTAGTAGGGCAGCAGCTCTAATAATAGTGTCAATAACTTGTGGTGAAAATTCTACCATTTTATTTTCCCCCTTTCTCAAATTTGTCGTCTTTTAAATCTTTATATTCTTCTAATTTTTTATTCAATCCTCCTCTGGCCATATCGAGGATTGCCCACATGATTACAGTAAATTTCATCATGAACAGCCCTACAGCTGTAGCCAAAAAGTTTAAAGAAGGATTTTTCCTTGCTACTACTAACACAACAAAGTAGATTCCGTACTCAATAAAGTACCTATTTCTAATAAAAGTTTCTGCTTTCCCTTCTGACATATCAAGTGCTTTTTGTATGTTTATAACTCTTAATCTCAAAATTAATGTGCTTATTACCAAGCCGAAAATAAAGCCTAATAAGCTTTCAAAATTGCCTGAAATTAATGAATAGAGTATAGGAATACTCGCTATTAAATATGTTTTTTTTATTATTTCGATCTGCATTCGACCCGGATCATTAATATACTTCATAACTTAAACCTCAAAACTATTTTTAAGTGAAAACCAGATAAATAGCAATAACTAAAGAGTAAATACCAGTGGAACCTGAAATTATCTGTCCTAAGAGCATAGTAGTAACTATCGCTCCCCGTGCTTCCGGCTGCCTTCTAACTGCAGAAGTAGCTTTACCAGCAGCAAAGCCCATACCGACGCCGGGACCTACTCCCGCTATCAGGGCCAGGCCGGCTGCGATTACAGAAACACTTCTTATTATCATTTCAATAGTTTCCGGTGAAAATTCTATCATAAAGTGTCCTCCCTTCTGCCGAAAAGAAAATTCTTACCTTAAGATTTTGCTACAGAGATATAAGCAATGGCAACCATACCAAAGATCAAGGCCTGAATTAAACCAATAAAGAAATCAAACCAGGCATGGATGGGTACTGGGATTAAACCCGGGGCTGCCTGATAAATTAAAGTGATAATGATTCCACCGCCTACGATATTACCAAAAAGACGGAAAGAGTGTGAAATAGGTTTCGCGAGTTCACCCACAACATTTAGGGGAAGTAAAAAGATGACTGGTTGTCCAAAACTTTTTATGTATCCCCAGACTCCTTTTTCTCTCATTCCTTCGATATGACTTGTTAAAAATACTACTAAGGCTAAGCCTAAAGTGGTATTCAAGTCACCGGTTGGACTAGCAACTCCCGGTAATAAACCGATTAGGTTACCTACACCAACATAGATGAATATGGTGGCAATAAAAGGTAAAAACCGCCAGCCTTCTCCCGGAAGCATCGGCTCAATCTGGTCATGAATTGCCGTGATTAGAAATTCTGCAATATTCTGTTTTTTACCTGGCCTTATTTTTAACTCGCTGGTTAAATATTTGGCCAAGATAATAATTAAAACAACAGATACCCAACCGACAATCAGGGTATCAGTAATTGGTAAATATGATTTTCCAAAGAGGTGGGTTACGACTTTTGGACCGGGATTCATAGCAAAGTCTCCTTTCTTGAAAAGTTAATCTTCTTCATCATCTTCCATTGAGCCTAAAATAAGCTTATAATCGGAATAGAAACCGGACCCAATTCCAATGATGATTCCTAAAATTTTAAATAGATATGTATATCCTAACCATTGGTCTAATTTGAGACCAAGGTAAAAACCAACTCCAATATTAACTATAATTACAATACCAAGTTGGGTTAAGAGCCCCATCGTTCTCATGATTTTACGCCAGTCTTGTGGTTTCATATTTTTATACCTCTGGCAGTTCATTTTTTTGCAACTCTACAAACAGTAATTATATCATAGTTATTTTTTAATTTCCAATTTAGATTAAAACTATATTTACTTTTTGCGATTTAATTCCTATTGATTTCTTAAGCTATTGAAAACAAATAAATATATCGCGGCAATCATTGATTTTACGGGAATAATCATGATTACTTTTTACGCTTGATTATTGTTAAATATATCACAACTAGACATAAATGTAAAGTGTTTAATTGCTTTCTTCTAATGCTTGACTTTCATGGGAAAGTTCAGTTGAGAAGATTCCAAGCTTCCAGGCTCCATAGATTACACCGGTTACAGCCAGCCCAAATAGGATCATTCCATTTTTGATATTAAGGCCGTTAATGATTAATGCTGTAGCACCTAAGAGCAAACTGCTGCCATAAACAATAATAACTGCCTGCCTATGGCTCCAACCTAAGGCCATCAGTCTATGGTGAATATGACCACGGTCGGCTTCTCCGATTGGCTTATTATGATAAAGTCTTCTGACAATCGCAAAAATTGTATCAAAGATTGGTACTCCTAAAGCTAAGATCGGGACAACTATGGTTACAGCTGCTGCACTCTTTAAAGCACCAGTGGCGGAAATAGCCGCTAAGATAAAACCGGTAAACATCGAACCTGAATCACCCATAAAGATTTCCGCGGGATGGAAGTTATACTTTAAGAAGCCGCTTAAACTACCGGCCAGGGCAATAGCTAATACAGCCGGAATTAAGCGGTATTCCTGCATCGCTACTGCAAATAGAGTGATGGTAGCAATGATCGAAATACCGGCTGCTAAACCATCAAGTCCATCAATTAAATTAACAGTATTGGTGATACCAACCACCCATAATATTGTAATAGGGAAACTAAAGTAACCTAAGTAAATCATGCCACCTAAAGGATTAGTAATAAAGTTAATCTGAATACCATAATAGATTAAAATCGAGGCAGCACCTATTTGACCTAACAGCTTAACTAAGGGCGAGATTTCAAAAATATCATCAATAAGCCCCAAAATAAAAATAAAGGTAGCCCCGAACATAATCCCATAAGTAGACAGGGAATGATCATTAAAAAGAAAATAGCTGATCATAAAAGCTGAAAAGATAGCTATCCCCCCAGTATTAGGAATAGGCCTAGTATTAACTCTTCGTTTGGACGGATGGTCAAAACCATTGACCATCCTGGCCATCTTTTTAACCAGGGGAGTTAATATATAACTTATTATTAAACTGGATATAAAAATCAGGATAAATTTAGATATCACTTTAGTTCCCTTCTTTGTCTTAAATTATTTAGTACCGTAAAGTCTATCACCGGCATCGCCAAGTCCAGGTACTATGTATGCATGATCATTTAATTTCTCATCAATAGCTGCTGTATAGATATCTACATCAGGATGTTCTTTTTGTACTCTCTCAATTCCTTCAGGAGCTGCAATTAATACAACCAGTTTAATATTTCTGGGATTTCTGTCTTTTACAAATTCAATAGCGGCTGATGCGGAACCTCCCGTGGCTAACATGGGATCTACTACAAGTAAGTCTCTTTCAGTAACATCAGTTGGAAGTTTACAGTAATATTCAACCGGTTCTAAAGTATCTGGATCTCTATATAAACCTACATGTCCAACTTTAGCGGTGGGGATTAACTGTAAAACTCCGTCCAACATACCAAGTCCAGCTCTTAAAATTGGAACAATACCAAGTTTCTTACCTTTAATCATTTTAAAGGTGCCTTTACAAACCGGTGTCTCAACTTCCACATCTTCTAAGGGTAAGTCTCTAGTAACTTCATAAACCATGAGGGTAGACACTTCATCCACTAATTCTCTGAATTCTTTTGGCCCGGTCTCTTTATCCCTAATCAAAGTCAGTTTGTGTTGGATCAATGGGTGTTCTATAAGTATAGTCTCACTCATTTGGTTAATAGTCGCCCCTTTCGATTTCTTAAAAATTTAATAAAAAAGTCTATAACAACAAACAAATTTCTGTAACATAATTTGGGTGCTAAAACGACAGTATATATACTTAAAAAACTGACTTACATAAAATTACCTAAAATTTTTTGTTTGCTTTTAAACTTGTAATATCGAGAAATATACCTATCATCCTAAGTTTTAATATTCTAGATAGAAGTAGTTTCTCCTGCCTTTTTAGTCCTTACTTAATTTCTTCATTAATTCTTGTACAGCCTCTTTAATTTCATCTCTGGTTTCACGATACTTTGCCAGGTCATAACCATAGGGATCTAAAATGTCACAGTCTTCACAACTGTCTAAAAAGTGTTTTAAGGTATAAACTTCTTCATATCCATACATGTCTTCAATAACTTCCTTATGGCTGTTGGTCATTGTAAATACTTTATCACTTTCCTCTAGGTCAGCTTCCATAAGCATTTTACTTTTATGGGGTTTAATATCAATTCCTTCTTCTTTCATTACTTTAATAGCCTCACTGGTAGCACTTTCTCCAGTTGCTGCATTGATACCAGCAGAACCTACTTCAAAGTTGGTCAGATTATTTTTTCTGATATATTCTTTGGCAAAATATTCAGCCATGGGACTTCGACAGGTATTGCCTGTACAGACGAATAATATTTTCATAATTATTCTCCTTTTTTAAATTATTTTGACAGCTGCTTTTTTTAACCTATTCATCACAGCTTCACCTATTTCTTTAGCTGGAACTTCTTCGAATAATATTAAATCAAAGTCTTTTTGATCCGCTTCTCTCAGCATATTATATAAGTGTTTAGCAATCTGGTCTAAGTCTCTAATTGAACCTAATTTTTTTATATTTGCTTTTATCTTTTTTGTGTCTAAGTTCTGTAAAGATTCATTAGTAAGAATAACTAAGGTCTTTGCATGATTAAAATCATTTTCCTTTAAAACTTCTTTAATATTGTCAGACTTTACTATCCACAACGGTGTACGAGGTGCATAATGCTTATACTTCATCCCCGGTGATTTTGGTTTTTTTACCTCAGCCTGATTGGCAGTTTCTACTTTAAAGTCAGCTCCTAAAACCTCTTCAATTCTTTCCTTGGGAATCCCGCCCGGTCTTAAAATATTTACACTATTATCTTTTATTTCTACTACTGTAGATTCTACCCCTATATTACAAATTCCCCCATCAACGATAAGGGGGATTTTTCCATTCAAATCATTATATACATGTTCTGCTTTTGTAGGAGAGGGAAATCCAGATGAATTGGCACTTGGAGCAGCCAAGGGAAGATCAGCTTTTTTAATTAAGGCTAGGGCAACGGGGTGGCTAGGCATCCTTACCGCTACAGTATTAAGCCCAGCAGTTGTTAACTGAGGAACCTTTTTACTTTTATTGAAAATAATGGTGAGTGGACCAGGCCAGAAGTGTCCACTTAATTGTCGAGCAACTGCAGACAGCTCACCATCTATTAAATCAGACAGCTGACTTTTATCTGCAATATGAGCAATTAAAGGATTATCAGATGGCCTGCCTTTGGCTGAAAATATCTTACTAACAGCCTCATTTTTTAAGGCATTTGCTCCCAGGCCATATACCGTTTCAGTTGGAAAAGCAACTACTTCATCGTGTAAGATCAATTCGGCAGCCTTTTTAATAACGGCCGTTTCCTTTATTGCTTTAATATCATTGTTATCTATTAATTTTTGCGGTATTTTTTTAACTTCGGTCTCGTACATTTTTTTACCCCTTATATGCTATAATAAACCTATCCTTATCTGCATAATCCTGTCTCACTTCAATATTATTAAAGTTGTTTTTCTGTAAAATTTTACGTACATCATCTGCTTGCTGATAACCTATTTCTAAAGCTATCATACCATTATCCTTTAAAATCTGTCTGGACTGGGGGATTAAATCTTTATATATATCCAGTCCTTCTCTCCCACCGTAAAGAGCAGTTTCCGGCTCCTGTTTAACTTCCGGTGGTAGTTTATCCATTTCTTCCTCACTTATATAAGGAGGATTGGATACTAAAAGATCAACATTTTTAATTTCTCTTTTGATGAGAGGTTTTAAGAGATCTCCTTTGGTTACCTTTAAACGGTCATCTAAAGAAAATCTTTCAATATTTTTGCGAGTTACAGCTAGAGCACCACTGTCAATTTCAACCCCTAAAATCCGGGCATTTTCTAGATAATGGCCGAGGCTGACCATTATGGCTCCACTTCCAGTGCCAACTTCCACAATATTAATACTTTCCATCTCCTTTTCCTGAAAGTGGTCGATTAAATATTCAACCAAAATTTCAGTTTCAGGTCTGGGAAGTAATACATCTTCATTTACAAAAAAGTCGAGGGACATAAATTCTTTATGTCCGATTATATAAGCCACCGGTATGTTTTGGGCTCTTTTTTTGATCATCTCCCGGTACTTAGCAATCTCATCATCTTTTAAAGGATAATCAAAGTTTACATATAGTTTAATTCTTTCCATATCAAGAAGTTCAGCGAGCAGCACTTCTGCATCAAGACGGGGACTATCTATTCCATTTTTTTCAAAGTATTCTTCTGTATTTACTAAAACTTCTTTGATATTCAATTATTACACCTTCTCTAATTTTTTTAATGTATCTTCTTCAATTAAAGGTTCAATAATTATATCCAAATCACCATCTAATATTTGTTCTAATTTGTGTTCTGTTAAATTAATGCGGTGATCACTTACTCTTCCCTGTGGGAAGTTATAGGTTCTAATCTTTTCACTTCTTTCCCCAGACCCAATCTGGCTCTTTCTGGCTTCAGCTCTTTCTTCTTGTTTTTCTTTTTCGCGTTTTTCTTTTAAGCGAGCTCTTAGAACACGCATCGCCTTAGCTTTATTTTTATGCTGGGACTTTTCGTCCTGACAGGAAACTACTAAACCAGAAGGTTCATGAGTTATTCTTACAGCTGAGTCGGTTGTATTTACACTCTGTCCACCCGGCCCGCTGGAACGGTAATAATCAATCTTTAAGTCGTTTGTATCAATATCAACCTCTACATCCTCTGCTTCCGGTAAAACCGCTACAGTAGCTGTTGAAGTATGAATACGGCCACTTGATTCGGTGGAAGGTACCCGCTGCACACGGTGAACTCCACTTTCATACTTGAGCTTTTTATATACTTCTTTACCCTCAATGGAAAAGATAACTTCTTTAAAACCGCCAACTCCAGATTCATTGGCATTCATAAGTTCCCATTTCCAGCTATTATCTTCAGCATAACGGGTATACATTCTAAAGAGGTCGGCTGCAAATAAGCCGGCTTCATCTCCACCGGCTCCCGCTCTGATTTCTACAATTACATTTTTCTCATCATCAGGATTGTGAGGTAAGAGCATTATGGGAAGCTTGTTTTCAAGCTCTTCTAAACGGGGTCTGAGTTCCGCTAGTTCCATTTCAGCTAATTCCTGCATTTCAGAATCGTCATCTTCAATCATTTCTTCCGCCTCTTTTATCCCTTCTTTGATCTCTTTATATTCATCATAATATTCAATTAAATCTTTAAGTTTAGCATGTCTTTTTAAGAGCTTTTGATATTTATTAGAATCATTCATTACTTCCGGGTCAGAAATCTTTTTATTTAATTTTTGGTATTCTTCATACTTTTCTTCAAGTTTTTCTTCTAAATCAAACATATTCCTCACCTCTTTCTTCTTCAGGCAAAACCCCCTTAAGGGCAGTGATTGCTACTTCTAACATGTCGTCATCTGGTTCATTGGTAGTTAATTTCTGCAGTAAAAGTCCTGGTGTGGATAACACTTTGATTACAGGATTAACTTCTTCTCCTCCCGCTAGCTTGATAACTTCATAGGAAGTACCAGCTATTACAGGCAGTAACATCAGATGGTATAAGATCCTGTAAAGAATTGGTGGTCTGCCGAAAAAAGAGAAAAATAAGATACTAAGAATAATTACAATAAATATGAAATTAGTTCCACATCTTGCATGCTGGGTGGTAAATTCACGAGCATTTTCTACAGATAATTCTTTACCAGATTCATAATTATGAATCACCTTATGTTCGGCACCATGGTACATAAAGACCCGCTTAATATCTTCAAGTTGTGATATTGCAATAATATATAGTAAAAATGCTGAAACCTTGATTAACCCTTCGATTAAATTCAACACCACATTATACTCAATATATTCTTGAATTAGGGCAATAATCCCGGCCGGTAAAGCCACAAATAATAAGATGGCAAGGCCGAGTGAAACTAAGATAGTCAAGCCCATTTCAAGCGGAGTCAGTTCTTCATCTTCTTCAGTCACTTGATTAGCAGCAAAACTTAAAGACTGCATACCAAGTATTAAAGAACTAAACAGGGCAACAACACCTCTAATAAAGGGCCATCCAAATAATGAAAGGCGTTCACTTAAAGGTGTTAAATCTCTTTTTTTAACAACTATTGAATTGTCCGGTTTACGTACGGCAATTGCCAGACGGTTTAAACCTTTCATCATTACACCTTCGATGACAGCCTGGCCACCGTAATCTACTTCTTTATTCATCTATATCTCCTTTATTCGGTTTATCTTTCACTTTATGACAGCTCCTACACCTTGCTTCATAGTTTTCGGTAGCCCCTACTAAAATAATGGGGTCATTATATGAAGCAGGCTCACCATCAATTAACCGTTGAGTTCTGGTTGCAGGGTCTCCACACTGTAGACAAATTGCGTGCAGTTTTTCAATATATTCTGCTCTTGAGAGCAGTTCCGGCATAGGAACAAATGGTTCATTTTTAAAATCACGATCCAGTCCGGCTACAATTACACGTTTACCTTTGTCTGCCAGAGTCTCACAGATGTCTACAATTTCTTCTGAAAAAAATTGGATTTCATCTATAGCTACAACTTCCACATCATCTTCAAGTCTATCATATAGTTCTTCGGGATGATCGACAGGAATTGCCTCAATGCTGTCTCCACTATGGGAGACTACATTATCATTACTGTATCTATCATCAATTAAGGGTTTAAAAACCTTAACCTTCTTTTGAGCAATTTTTACTCTTCTGATTCTTCTAATAAGTTCTTCACTCTTACCAGAGTACATTGGACCAGTAATTACTTCGATCCATCCACTATTGTTAATCTTATACATCCAACTATGCTCCCCTCTCATTACTTATTTTTAATTAAATAAGAAAAAAGCAGAGCTTGGGCCCTGCATAATTGTTAATTAAATAACTATTCTTCTTCTGTTTCTTCTTCATCAGATAATCCATACTTCTTATTAAATCTTTCAACTCTACCACCTTTTGCGGCTCTACGTTTCTTACCGGTATAGAAAGGATGGCAGCTAGAACAAACCTCAACACGAATATTTTCTCTAGTGGATTTTGTCTGATATTCTTCTCCACAAGCACAGGTTATAGTAGTCTCTTTAAATTCTGGATGTATCTCTTTCTGCATATATTTCACCTCTTTCTAAACAGTCTTTTCCCCTGTTTATATATATAAATTTCAGTCTCTTCCTGACAGCTAGAATAATTATAACATAGTAAAATTTAGTATGCAACCATCAATCCGCCACCCCACATTATACCCGAATGAGGTTTAGATATCAAGTGTTTTTTAGTTATTCTTAATTATTTGCTGTAAAGCTGTTAAAAGCTCCTGATTATCCTTAGTATTTTTAATCTGCTTAATAAAGGTATCCATGATATCATAAGGTCTGGATTGGGCAATCTGTTTTCTAAGTCCCCACATTACATCCAGTTCTTCATCATCAAGGATTAATTCTTCTTTTCTGGTACCTGACTTCTGGATATCAATAGCAGGGAAGATACGTCTTTCAGCTAACTCACGGCTTAGATGCAGCTCCATATTACCGGTTCCTTTAAATTCTTCATAAATAACATCATCCATCCGGCTGCCGGTATCAACTAAGGAAGTTGCTAGGATACTTAAGCTACCACCTTCTTCGATATTACGGCCTGCTCCAAAAAAGCTTTTAGGAAAGTACATAGCTGAAGGATCAAGTCCACCAGAGAGTGTACGACCACTGGGAGGAACTGTAATATTGGAAGCACGGGCTAATCTCGTAATACTGTCCAGTAAGATAACAACATCATATTTATGTTCAACCAATCGCTTTGCTTTCTTTAAAACAAGTTTTGCTACCTGGATATGCTGTTCAGGAGCTTCATCAAAGGTCGAACTAATTACTTCAGCATCAACTGATCTTGACATATCGGTAACTTCTTCCGGTCTTTCATCAATTAAAAGAATCATTAGTTTAACACTTGGATAATTGTGTCTTATGCTATTAGCTATCTTTTTTAATAAAACCGTTTTACCTGCTTTGGGAGGAGAAACGATCAAACCACGCTGACCTTTACCAATGGGAGCAATTAGATCCATAAGACGGGTTGAAACATCTTGTTGGTTATATTCTAACCTAAGTCTTTCCTTTGGATAAAGGGGTGTTAAGTCTTCAAAATATGCTCTGTTGGTAGCACGTTCTGGATCCTGATAGTTAACAGCCTCGATTCTAAGCAGGGCAAAATATTTTTCATTTTCTTTTGGTTCACGCACCTGTCCTGATACAACATCACCTGATCTTAAATCAAATCTTCTAATTTGAGATGCTGAAATATAGATATCATCACTAGAAGGCACATACTTAGAAGGCCTTAAAAAACCATACCCTTCATTAGGTATTATGTCTAAAACACCTTCGGCAAAAATATTGCCTCCTTCTTCAGTTTCATTTTTTAAGATTGCAAAGATTAAGTCTCTTTTCCGCATAGTACTATAACCTGAAATATCAAGGTCTTTGGCCAGATCATGTAGTTCTGTAATTGTTTTTTTCTCTAACTCACTAATATTTAACAAATGAATTACACCTCTTTTTCTTTTTGAATTATACTGAAATACCTAGTTGAAATAAAAGATAAAAGCCTAATAAATACACTACAAAGACAGCAATTGAGTCCCAACCTATTCCCAAAAATGTTCTTTTCGATTTGTAAAATAATCCTATTAAAAAGATAGAAGCCATTATAATTCCAATTGAAGCAGTAATTAAGTGCAACATCCGAACTGAAGCCAAGATATAGCCATTTTGATAAAAGATATCGGCAAAAAAGATAATACTCATATTAAAGATATTGCTACCCAATACATTACCGGCTGCCATATCATATGCTTTGATTTTAACTGCGGAAATAGCAGTTACAAGTTCCGGTAGTGAAGTGGCTGCTGCCACTAAAATACTACCAATAAATGTTTGATCAATTCCGGTTAAGGTAGCTATCGTATCACCTGTAATAGCCAACCTCACACCAGCATAAACAATAACGGCTGCACAAACCGCAAAACCGATAGAAGCCTTTTTTAAAGTTGTCTCTAAAAAAGGGACCTCTTCTCTTACATTATCATCAAGCGGGTTTTTGTTCTCAAACCTGACAATTAAAAACATTGCTACCAAGTAGGTGCCGATTAAAATAATACTGTCCAGTCCTATACCGAAAATACCAAGGCTATAATTTGTAAAGTTAGCAATTATAATCGAAATAACAACAATTGCTGATAATAGTATCCCCCAGGTACCGGTCATCACATGAGAATAATTAAGACTAAAAGAAACTGGTAAGCGGTTTTCATGCATAATATCAATAATTCCAAAAATCAATAAATTAAAAGTATTACTACCAAATGCATTACCTACTGCAATATTAGGGGCATCTATAATAGCAGAAGTTGAGCTGGTTACCAATTCAGGTAGAGAAGTTGCCATTGCAACTAATACCACACCGATAACAGCCTGACTCAGCCCCGTCTTTTCGGAGATAACATCGCCAAACCGGGACAAATAAGTTCCTGATACAATAATCAGGAGAGCCATTATTAAAAATTCTAACCAAATGTATAGCATATATTACTCCTTTCGGTGAAATATCTATGAAAATTTGTAAAATTGGTAGGATAAAGGAAGGATTAAAGGGGTATCCAGCCGGATACCCCGAGTATTTTTAAGAAATTGCTTAAGCTTTATTTTTACTACCTAACATTTCAATCTTTTCTTTAACCTTACTGGTAATTGCATCTCGACCTGGTCCACAATATTTGCGGGGATCATATAAATTGGGATCATTGTCAAGTAACTCTCTAATTTTGGCTGTAAATGCCTGCTGGAAAGCAGTATTTACATTTACCTTGTTAATACCTAATTCAACAGCTTTTTCGATATCTTCTTTAGGTACTCCGGAAGCACCATGTAAGACTAATGGCATATCCAGTAAAGAGTTGATCTCTTCTAAGCGATTAAAATCAAGCTCAGGTTTCCCTTTATAAACACCATGAGCAGTGCCGATTGCAATTGCTAAGGCATCTACATTGGTTTTTTCTACAAATTCTTCCGCTTCCTCTGTTTTAGTAAACATTGCATCTTTTTCATCTACTTCTACATCATCTTCTGAACCACCAATTTTACCTAGTTCAGCTTCCACAGTCACTCCTACACTGTGAGCTGCTTTTACTACTTCCTGGGTTAACCTAATATTTTCTTCAAAAGAATATTTAGAACCATCAAACATGACAGAACTAAACCCTTCTCTAATACATCTCATA
>CAZXRH010000059.1:0-13881 GCA_964642575.1 uncultured Halanaerobiales bacterium | reverse complement strand
ATGGAATTTTTGGTGATAGCGAAAAAAGAATGATTATTTCGAGGTGATAATTATGAAATTTACATATACAGAAGACGAATACAAAATGGTATTTGAACTTCATACAGATGAATATGTAATTGAAATAGAAATAGAGAAAATATAATAAATAGGGGAGGAAATCCCCTATTTTTGTTTGACAACTATATTCTAATATAGTAATATACTAATAAGGTGGTGTTAAAATGGAAGAACAATTATTTGAAGCACGCGAAAAAATTATGAAATCATTGGCCAATAAATATAGATTAAAGATTGTGGAAAGCTTAGGTCAAAAAAGGAAAATGTGTGTATCAGATCTAGAAGAAGAGTTGGATTTAAATCAGTCTTCTGTATCTAAACATTTAAATATACTTAAAACAGCTGGAGTTGTTAAATCTAAAAAAGAGGGTTTAAAGGTATATTATTCACTTAGAACCCCCTGTATAATAAACTTTTTTGAGTGTGTAGATAATGTAATCAAAGATGAAATTCAGGAAAGAATGAATCTATTTTAATAAAATAATTTGAGGTGAAGTAAATGAGCAAACTAAAAAAACTATCTTTATACATAGCAGTATTCTTAGCTGCCTTTTATATTCCAATTGGTAATGCTAAATTTCAGCAGGCTCTCTTAGAGTCTTTTTACATGTTAAAAGAATATGCACAGGAACATGTTCTATTTTGTCTGATCCCTGCTTTTTTCATCGCAGGTGCAATTGCCAACTTTGTTTCTCAGAATGCAGTAATCAAGTATTTTGGCAGTGAAGCTAAAAAATGGGTTTCCTATTCTGTTGCTTCTGTTTCAGGAACAATTTTAGCAGTCTGCTCTTGTACAGTTTTACCACTTTTTGCAGGGATATATAAAAGAGGGGCTGGGATTGGTCCTGCAACTGCCTTTTTGTATTCCGGACCAGCCATTAATGTTTTAGCAATAATTTTAACTGCAAGAGTTTTAGGCTGGCAGTTAGGATTAGCTCGAGCCATAGGAGCAGTGATCTTTGCAGTAGTAATTGGTGTAATAATGTCAATAATATTTAGAAAAGATGATAAAGAAAGGCAAAAGGGTAGTTTTGCTTTAGGAGAAGATGATACTGATGGTAGGTCTGGCCTTCAGAACATAATGTATTTTGCTACCATTGTGTTGATCTTAATCTTTGCCGCTTGGGCTAAACCAAGTTCAGATACAGGTTTTTGGATGTTTATCCATAATATCAAATGGCCCGTTACTTTGGTTTTATTAATTTTATTAGGTCTACAGTTAAAAAGTTGGTTTTCTAAAAATGAAATTAAAGATTGGGTAGATTCTACCTGGGATTTTGCCCAACAGATTTTACCACTTTTGTTTGCAGGAGTCTTAGTTGCGGGATTTTTAATGGGTCGTCCCGGAACCGAAGCCGGTATTATTCCAGCTAGCTGGATTTCCAATTTTGTAGGTGGTAATTCACTTTTAGCCAACTTTACCGCTTCAATTTTAGGTGCTTTTATGTATTTTGCTACTTTGACTGAGATTCCTATCTTACAGGGACTTATGGGTTTAGGAATGGGTAAAGGACCTGCTTTAGCATTACTTTTAGCCGGCCCGGCCTTAAGTCTACCTAACATGCTAGTCATTAGAAGTGTGATGGGAACGAAAAAAACACTTGTCTTTATTGGCTTAGTAGTTGTTATGGCTACTTTAAGTGGATTTATTTATGGAACATTAGTAATTTAAAGGGGGAATAAACCAATGGAAAAATTTGAAGTATTTGGTTCTGGATGTGCTAACTGTAAAAAAGCGGAGAACAATATCAAGGAAGTAATTGAAGAGTTGGACTTAGAAGCTGAGGTTATAAAAGTCGAGGATATGAATGAAATGGCTGAGCGGGGTGTTATGTTAACTCCTGCAGTTGCTTTAAACGGCGAAATGAAAGTAACTGGCAAAGTTCCAGATAAAGAAGATATTAAAGGTTGGTTATAGTGTAATTACTGTCATATGACCAGTAAACATGATTAGAAAATTTTAAATATAAAAAAGGATTCCTATGTTTTAGGTAGAAATATTAAAGTATACCTATGGCATAGGATTTTTTTATATGGGAGGTATATTAATTGCTTAAAATATTAGTTTCGGGGAAAAGTAAAAGTTCGGGAAAAACAACCTTTATAGAAAAGATGATCAAAAATTTAAAGGGAAATATTTATGTTATAAAGAGTTCTATTCATGATAAATATGATAAGTTTACATTAATAGATGACAGAGAAGTGATTTTACAAAAGGATACAGATACTGAAATCTTTAGTAGAGCGGGTGCTGAAAAAGTATTCTATCTTAAATCAAACCAAGATAATTTACAAAAAGGTATTAAAAAAGAGTTGAATAATATAGATGGTTATGATTACCTAATAGTAGAAGGAAATAGTATTATTGATTATATTAGTTTTAATTTGATATATTATATGGATAAGAAAGGGGGAGATAAAAAGAAATCAGCTGAAAAATGTAAAATGAGATCAGATATAACAATAGATTCTGATAATGACTATGCTATTGAATTTAACCAGGATGTCATAAGTTGTTTAAAAGCACATATATTAGGTCATTCACTCGATATTCCATTGAATCAAGTTGGAGATATGATTGATGAGGCAAATATTAAAGTCGAAAATTGTCAGTTAGGTTTATTTTAAAAATATATGAACAAACAAGAACTTAAAAAAGGGGTAAAAATATGGATATTGATTTTAAAAATATTAAACCTATTTTAGAAGAGTATGAAGGAGATCAGGGTAGTTTAATCCCAATTTTAAATGAAGTTCAAAAAAGTATTGGATACCTACCTGTAGAAGCACAGGAGTATATAAGTAAAGAGCTCAATATACCATTAAGTAAGATATACGGTGTGGTTACTTTTTATACTCAATTTTCAACTGAACCAAAAGGTGATTATGTCATTCACGCTTGTGATGGAACCGCCTGCCATGTTAGAGATTCTCAGGATATCATTGATACAATCAAGGATGAACTTAATCTAGATGATAATACTCAAACTACAGATGACGGTAAATTCACTTTAGAAACAGTTTCATGTATTGGAGCATGTGGTTTAGCTCCTGTAGTTACTATTAATGAAAAAGTCTACGGCAAACTTACTCCTGAAAAAATTAGAGAAGTAATTGGAGAGTACAAGGGGAGTGAAAAAAGTGTATAATACAAGAGAAGATTTACAAAATGCGGTAGAGGCTTCCAAAAAATACATAGAAGATGAAGGTTTGAAAGTACTGGTTTGTGCTGGTACTGGTTGTGTGGCAAATGGTTCATTGGAAATATTTGAAAAGCTACAAGAAAAAGTCGATGATATAGACCTACCCATTAAAGTCGAACTTTTTGAAGAAGATAACGAGCAAAATATTTCGGTGAAAAAAAGCGGGTGCCACGGATTTTGTGAACAGGGTCCCTTGGTTAAATTTGAACCAATCGGACTTTTATATAAAGGGGTTAAAGATAAAGATATTGATGATATTGTTGAAAAAACATTAATTAATGGTGAAGTTATAGAAGACTTACTTTATGAATCAAAAGAAGGAAAAAGATTTTCCAAAGAATATGATATTCCATTTTATGTACATCAGGATCGAGTTACCTTAGAAAATTGTGGAAATATTGATCCAGAAGATATACAAGACTATTTAGCCGAAGATGGATATCAAGCTTTAAGTAAGGTGCTTTTTGAACTTAAGCCAAAAGAGGTATGTGATATTGTAAGTGAGTCAGGTCTGCGCGGTCGGGGAGGAGCAGGTTTTCCGACTGGAACTAAATGGAACTTTACTAGAGAAGAAGAAGCAGATCAAAAATATGTAATTGTAAACGGTGATGAAGGAGACCCGGGCGCTTTTATGGATAGAAGTGTTATGGAAGGGGATCCCCATCGAGTATTAGAAGGTTTAATGATAACTGGATTTGCAACAGGCGCTAATCAAGGATATATATATGTAAGAGCCGAATATCCACTGGCAGTAAAAAGGTTAAAAAAAGCTATTAAGGCTGCTCGTGAAAACGGCTTATTAGGCAAAAACATTTTGGACAGTGGCTTTGATTTTGATATTAAAATTGTTGAAGGAGCGGGAGCCTTTGTCTGTGGTGAAGAAACAGCATTAATGGCTTCTATAGAAGGAAACAGAGGTATGCCCAACCCTAAACCACCATTCCCAGCTCACTCTGGTCTCTGGGGCAAACCAACCAATATAAACAATGTAGAAACTATTGCCAATATACCTAACATAATTTTAAAAGGGGCTAGTTGGTTTAATAGTATTGGACAAGCAAATAGTACAGGGACTAAGACCTTTGCTTTAACCGGAGATGTTCAGAACACAGGTCTAATTGAGGTACCAATGGGAATTTCATTAGAAGAAATTATCTATGATATTGGTGGTGGAATAAAAGATGATAAAGAGTTTAAAGCAGTGCAAATTGGAGGACCTTCCGGTGGCTGCTTAACAAATGAACACCTTGATTTATCTTTAGACTTTGATTCTCTACAGGATGCAGGTGCTATGGTAGGTTCTGGTGGTATGGTAGTAATGGATAATGAAACCTGTATGGTAGAAGTTGCCAGATTCTTTTTAAGTTTTACTCAAAAAGAATCCTGTGGCAAATGTCCTCCTTGTCGGATTGGAACCAAAAGAATGTTAGATATCTTAGAGCGTATTGTGGCCGGTGACGGTGAAAGCGGGGATTTGGATAAATTAAAGAAATTAGCTAAAACCATTAAAGATACTTCTTTATGTGGACTTGGCAAGACTGCCCCGAATCCAGTTCTTACAACTTTAAGGTATTTTGAAGACGAATATATAGCTCATATAGAAGATAAACATTGTCCAGCCAGACAGTGTGATGAATTAATTGATAGTTATGTTATCGACCAAAACACATGTATAGGATGTACTCAATGTGTAGATGTCTGTCCGGTTGATGCCATCTCAGGTGAAGTGAAAGAACCGCATGAAATAGATCCTGAAATATGTATTGTTTGTGGCTCATGTGAACCTGTCTGTCCGGTAGACGCAATTTCATAAGAGGAAGGAGTAGATAATTTATGAATATTACTATTAATAATAAAGAGTATCAGGCAGAAACTGGTCAGACTATTTTAGATGTTGCGCAAGCTAATAATATTAAAATACCAACTTTATGTTATGACCCATATTTAAGTATTACCGGTGCTTGCAGGATGTGTATGGTAGAGACTGATAATAATGGATTGGTCACTGCCTGTTCAACACCAGCTGTAGATGGGATGAATATTCAGACTCATAGTGAGAAAGTAGAAGAAAGACGTAAAGAAATATTAGATTTATTATTATCTGACCATGATATAGAATGTATGACCTGTGAAGCAGATGGTAACTGTACTTTACAGGATTTAGCATATGAATATGGATTAGATGAATCATCTTATAAAAAAGAAAGTGTTAGTGATCGCATATTTGATTTTTATAAAGACAATGAATTTATTGAACTGGATCCCAATAAATGTATTCTCTGTGGTAAGTGTATAAGGGTAGACCAGGAGGTACAGTGTTCAGATGCAATTGAATTTATAGAAAGAGGTTTCCAAACAAAAGTTGGAACTACCTTTGATGAAGGATTAGATAGTGAGCGTTCAACCTGTGTCTTTTGTGGTCAATGTGTAGAGATGTGTCCTACTGGTGCTTTAACCTACATACCTTCTAAAAACAAAGGTAGAACCAAAGATTTTCGAACAGAAGTGACAACCTGTCCTTATTGTGGAGTGGGCTGTCAATTAGAATTGAGAATAAAAGATGATGAAATAGTTGAGGTTGGTTCTGTTTATAGAGATAATACTCCAAATCCAGCTGGCGAAGCCTGTGTAAAAGGGAGATTTGGTCTTGAGTTTGTCAGTCATCCCGATAGGCTCAAAAAACCCATGATCAAAAAACAGGGAGAATTTGAAGAAGTTGATTGGGAAGAAGCCTTAGACTATGTAGCTGAGAGATTTACTGAAATCAAAGATAAATATGGTCCAAAAGCAATGGCAGGCTTAAGTTCTGCTAAATGTACAAATGAAGAAAACTTTCTAATGCAGAAGTTTATGCGGGCAGTAATTGGAACTAATTCTGTGGATCACTGTGCTCGATTATGTCATGCCTCTACAGTAGCGGGATTAGTAAAGGCATTTGGTTCTGGCGCAATGACCAATTCGATTGGAGAAGTAGAAGGTGCTGATGTCATCTTTATTACCGGCTCTAATCCAACAGAAAATCATCCGGTTATTGGCAGCAGAATCAAAAAAGCATACAAAAATGGTACTAAAATAATTGTGGCAGATCCAAGAGAAATTGAATTTTCTCCTCTTGCGGAAGTGTCTATTCACCAACAACCCGGTACTGATGTGGCTTTAATCAATGGTTTAATGCATGTCATTATCAAAGAAGATTTACATGATAAAGAGTTTATAGAAAAAAGAACTGAAAACTTTGAAATTGTAAAAGAAGTAGTATCGGAATATACACCGGCCAAAGTAGAAGAAATTACCGGAGTTGATAAAGAGGACATCATCGAGGCAGCCCGACTTTTTGCAAAGGCTGATAAAGGTGCAATCTATTTTGCGATGGGTATTACCCAGCATAGAACCGGTACTGATAATGTTCTCTCCATTGCTAACTTAGCAATGTTAACCGGTAATGTTGGATTTGAGAGCACTGGGGTAAATCCTTTAAGAGGACAAAATAATGTACAGGGAGCTTGTGACTTAGGAGCACTTTCCAATGTATATCCCGGTTATCAATCAGTAGAAGATCCGGATATCAAAAAGAAATTCATGGATTACTGGAATGTAGATGATCTATCTGATAAAATTGGTTTAACAGTAGTTGAAATATTTAATGCGATTAATGACGGAGATCTTCAAGGTTTATATATCATGGGGGAAAACCCAATGATATCAGATCCAGATCAAAATCATATTAAACAGGCTCTAGAAGATGTAGAGTTTTTAGTTGTGCAGGATATATTTTTAAGTGATACCGCTGAATATGCTGATGTTATCTTACCAGCTGCCAGTTTTGCTGAAAAAAATGGTACCTTTACTAATACAGAACGCAGAATTCAAAAGGTTAATAAAGCAGTTAATCCTCCCGGTGAAGCTAAACCGGACTGGGTTATTATTGAAGAATTGGCTAATAGAATGGGATATGAAATGCATTATGATAACGCGGCAGAAATATTAGATGAGATAGCCGATCTAACCCCAATCTATGGTGGAATTAGACAGCCTCGACTAGGTCAATCCGGCCTGCAATGGCCCTGTGCTGATGAGAACGATCCCGGTACTAAATTTCTACATGAAGGTGAATTTGCAAGAGGCAAAGGTAAATTTAATGCAGCAACCTATATTCCTCCTGCAGAATCAGCAGATGAAGAATATCCCTTTATAATGATGACCGGTCGGATGTTGTATCAGTTCCATACCGGTACAATGACTTGAAATTCTCAATCAATTGATAACCATCAGCCAGATGCATATATTGAAATCAATCAAGAAGATGCAGATAGACTTGGTATTGAAGACAAAGATAGGGTCAAAGTTACTTCCCGCCGAGGTGAGGTGGAAACCTATGCGAAAGTTGGTAATAGAGTGAGAAAGGGGCAAATGTTTATGCCTTTTCACTATGCAGAAAGTCCAGCTAATCGCTTAACTAACCCTGTTTTAGATGAAGATGCTAAAATACCTGAATTAAAAGTATCTGCAGTTGATATAGAAAAAATTAGTTAGGGATGATAATTATGAATGCTATCATATTAGCAGGGGGTAAAAGTACAAGATTTGGTTCTAATAAAGCACTTTATGAATTAGACCAAAAGCCTATGTTAATTAATATAATAGAAAAACTAAACCCAATTTTTAATAAAATATATGTAGTAGGTAATGAAGATTATGATTATAATGGTATTAAAAACATTGAATATCTTACTGATGAAATACCAAATAAAGGTCCGTTGGGTGGTTTATATACAGGCTTAAAGGCAAGTGATAGTCAATATAATTATTTGCAAGCCTGTGACATGCCCTTTGTTTGTAAAGAATATCTGCGATATATAAAAAAATATATTGATAGCAATGAAAGTTATGAGGCTTATATTCCTGAGAAAAATGGATATCTAGAACCATTTGTGGGTATCTATGATAAAAATATAATGGATAAAATCCTGGAATTGATCAAAAAAGAGAAGTTAAACTTTGATAATCTATTTGAAAAGATTAAAATTAAAAAGATTGACGAAGAGGAGATATCCAAAATAGCTGATACAGAAAGAATATTCTTTAATATCAATAAAAAAGAAGATCTAGCTAAGTATAAAAATATTAAAGTAAAATAAGAAGACATTAAAAAAAGGCAGCACGTAAATTGTGCTGCCTTTTTACTATTCTAATTTGCTTTTTAAAGGTTATACAGTGTATTTAACGATGATTTCAGGATCAATTACTCTAAACATAAAGGATTCTGAAATATAAAGGGTTACATTTTTGCTGTCATGTTCTTCATAACCAATTGAGAAGTCCTGACCTATTGTCAATTCTAAATCATCATGGTCATAAGGAATTAAGAGAGCACCGTCAATTTCTTTACTAAATACTACCTCAGAGCCTAATAAGTCTTCTACTCTGCGAATAAGGGGATAACCTTTAACCTGTTTTTGTAGTCTGGAATAAGCTTCTTTTCCTACAATTAGGCTATAAGGTTTATCTGCATATACATCCTGCAGCATAATGATACCTTCAGTAATGGAGTCCATTACTGCAGAATCATCTTCACCAAAGGATAATGATTTTTTAGCATGTTCCATTAAACCTTTAATATTGCCGGCTTCATAACCATTATATACTGCATTGTCCTCAAACTCAGCCATTTTTTCAACAGCTTCTTCTAAAGGACCTAAGTCTACATCTTTAGCTCCTCTTTCTAAGTTATCCATTTCCCATCTATTTAATTCAAATGTATAGCGGGCTTCTACCAGAGGAGTTACTTTATATCTACTGCTTCTAACTTCTTCTTTATCACCTTTTATAACACCAAGTTTTCCTTCCGAAATTGCATTAAAATCTATACCTTTAGGGCCTTCAACATGAACTGACTTACGAGCAGAAAGTTGAGTTTTAAATACTTCGGCTGCTCTGGAATCAATTTCTTCCCAGGCCTTATCTGTTAATGGAGCAAGATCTCTTTTCAGTAAATCCATTTTTATACCTCCTTAATGATATTTATTTCATGTTTCCAATATTTAAACCTTCGGAACCATCTGATTCTTCTCCCTCTTCACCTTCATCTTCCTCAATTTCAGTTATCGGTTGATTTGTAAAGAGATAAGTACCTAATTCTTCTTCCCAGGCAGGTACATTTCTTCTTAGCCATTCTAATGCCATAGCAGCATGTTCTATTTCTTCATCTCTATTGTGTTCTAGGATGGCCTTTACTTCCGGATCATTAGTAGCAGAAGCTCTTTGATTATACCAGTTAACTGCTTCTACTTCCTCTTTTAAACTATTTAAAATTCTTGCTGTATCAAGCGTTTTTTCGTCCATCTTTTCTTCTTGCTCATGATATTCAGACATTACATTTATAACCTCCTTTAAATTATAGTGCTCTTTTCTACTGTATATTATTCAATTAAAAATACGAATATCCTTCATACAATGAGAATTATATTAGATATATTCTTTTTAGAAAAGTAAACATTTTACAATTTAGAAATTTATTATTCATTTTTTAAAAATATTAAGAAATTATTAATAATACTTAAATTGCTTGATAATCAACTTTGATTTAATTAGAATAATAATTGTATAAGATAAATATATTGGAGGTATTTTTATGTCAAAACATGTCATGCAAGTTAATAATATAGAGAAGACTTTTCAAAGTACAAAAGCGGTCGATAAAGTATCTTTTGAAGTAGAGACCGGAGAAGTTTTAGGCTTGTTAGGTCCAAATGGTGCTGGTAAAACTACCACTATAAGAATGATTATGGATATTATCCAACCCGACCAAGGCAAAATTATATTAAATGAAGATCTAATTACTAATCAAAAACAAATTGGTTATCTACCGGAAGAAAGAGGGATTTATGATACAACCAAGGTTTTTGATACTATTTTATATTTTGCTGATCTTAAAGGTATGAAGATGGACAAGGCTAAAGAGGAAGCAGATAAATGGTTAGAACTTTTTGATCTAAATGAGTATAAAAATAATAAAATTGAAGATCTTTCCCGAGGCATGCAGCAGAAAGTACAGTTTATTATTTCAGTTATTCATAAGCCAAAACTACTGATTTTAGATGAAGTATTTTCAGGCTTAGATCCCGTTAATCAGGAGTTATTTAAAGATATTATCCAGGATTTAACTGAAGAAGGCACAACCATATTATTATCCTCCCATCGCATGAATTTAGTAGAAGAGGTTTGCAGTCGTATATTTATGATCAATAAGGGAAAAAGAGTTCTTTATGGAAAAATCGATGATATAAAAGATGAATATAATGAAAAGAAAGTAATTTTAAGATCCAAAAACGATTTATCTTTTATTAAAAGCTTGAGCAATGTTTCTGAAATTGAAATAGATGAAAACGAGGTAACTTTTAATATTAAAAATGATGTAAATATCAAAGAATTTTTATCATTTATTTCAGAGAAAATTGAGGTTGACGAAATATCTATTGTAAAACCACCCCTGCATGAGATATTTGTCCATGCAGCGAAAGGAGGCAACTCATAATGCAGGATAGTTTAAAAGTAGCTAAATGGGAAATAAAAACCATTATTAGAAATAAGACATTTATCATTATGACCTTTTTTGTACCAATTATGATTTTAATAATTGGAGGAGCTGTTGGCTTTTTTGCAGCCCAGGGTGGAGAGACCGACCAATTAGTAGTTGGTATTCAAAACCAATCTCAGGTTATCACCAATGGTGAAATCGAAGCTCTGGAAACAACCAAAATAGACTTTGTATTCTTTAATAATATTAATGAAGATGAAATTACAGCAACGATCGATAACAATAATCTGAGTAGTTTTTTGATTATTCCCCAAAATGTTATTGAGCAAAATACTCTTCATAACTATTTTAATGATTTACAGGGAATTGAAACAGAACGTATAAAACAACTCTTAAACCCTCTTTTTGTAAATAGCAGAGTGCAACAGGCTGGCTATGATGTCAATACGATTAATAATTTAGTTCAAGAAATTAACATTGAATCACAGTCCTTAAATTCAGAAGGATCAGCTAATACAAATATAATGGAGATGTTTTTACCCTTTGGTTTAGCTATGTTGATGGTATTTGCAGCAATCTTTTCAGGTTCTGCCTTAATGCAGAGTATTATTAAAGAAAAAAGTAATAGAATAGTGGAAATCATACTATCATCTATTAATTCCTGGGATTTAATGATGGGTAAAGTTTTAGGCTATGGAGTGATTGGTTTAATCCAAATTACAATTTGGGCAGTTTCTGCTTTAACAGTATTGAAGTTTGTATTTGATTTTTCTTTGGCATCATTATTTACAATAAAAATTATGTATATGTTTATTTTCTTTGTTCTTGGCTTTATCTTAATTTCAGCTATTAATGCTATAGTGGGATCTGGTATGAAAGAAGCCCAGTCTGGCTCTCAATCGACTGGTTTTATGGTAATGATTCCTCTAATACCCCTATATTTTTCTAGTTTTATAATTAATAATCCAGAAGGGTTATTTAGTTACGTATTTACTTATCTACCGGTAACATCAGCTACAACTATGTTAATTAGATTGGGTTTTTCAAATCCACCTTTAATAGAGATTTTTGGAGTAATGATCTTGTTAGCTGTAGCCAATTATCTCTTTATTAAATTAGCAGCTAAAATATTTAGAGTCGGTATGTTAATGTACGGTAAAAATGCTAGTTTAAAAGAATTATTTAAATGGGCTAGAAGTAGTGATTACTAAAAAAAGAAGGTGAATCCATGGAATATTTAGCTATCCCAGCTTTTGTTTTTGCGCTTGCTGCTTTATCACAAGTTAATATGCTTAACAAGAAGATTGATAAATTAGAAAATAAGTTAAAAGAATATGATTTAGAATAATAAAGGAATAAGAGCATAGTTAGAGAAAAATATAGTTAGGTAACAAATAATTTTTAATAATAAATGGAGGCTTTAATTATGCTTACCAAAAGATTAAAAATATCATTAGCTGTGGGAGCTGTTTTAGGAGTTTTCTGTATTATTGGTGTTGGTTATCGACAGGGTTATGCTGGAAATGAACTATACTTATTTGCCATGTGGTATAATAGGATCATTATGGGACTTTTAATTGGATTTGCCGGTAATTGGTTAGATGACCGATTTGTAATAAGAGGTTTAATATTAGGTACTTTAGTAACTACTGCTTTCTTTTTTACCACTGCTTTTCGAGATTGGCCTGGTTGGCTGGCGGGAGTCGCCTATGGAGTAATTATAGATTATTTTGCTACTAAGTATTCTTAAAGTCTTTACAACAGTTTGAAGAATATAAGATTTCCTTAAAGGAAATATCTTAATCTTATTTAATTATATTAATAAAGCATATAAAAATATCCTGGGGAGGATCTAATATTGAAAAAACTACTACTGTTTTTATTTATCTTAATTGTTGTATCTGCAGTATTAAATGGACTTTGGGAATACGGCCAGTGTGGAATATTTTATACAATTAATGGGGTTGCTTCCTTTGAAAATTATAATCTACTGACCGGGAGAATCATCTTAGATATTGGAATTACTCTATTAGTTTTTATTGTAATGTCTATTATCAATTTTGGATGGAAGTGGTTTGCTAGTTGGGATGTGAAAGACACTTTTTTAATCCTACTTTTAGCACTTTTTGCAAGTTTTTATGTAGAAGTAAATTCTCTTTATATAGGTAGATGGGGCTATAGCAATGCTATGCCACTTTTGATTGGTACTAATATTGGATTAACTCCTATCTTGCAATGGATAGTTACAATGCCTGTGTCTATTTTAGTTACCAGATTATTTATGAAAGGGCAGATCCAGTCTACTACTCGTTACAGATTTTAACATAATCTGATAACAGATTGGGTGAACAACATGAGAAAAAAATCATTGAAAGTATACATTTTAATGATCATCATCTTAACCATCTCAGCTGTAATTTCCGTATTTTTACCCCAAAGTTCCATGATTTCACTTCGTCAAGAACTGCCAGCTAGCAAAGCTGTAATTGCTCTTGTCAATGCTTTAATTATGCTTGTTTTATATGGTGGCTTAGGTTATATTGGTCTAAAACTGTCTATGAAACTTGGCTTTGCAGAACTTTGGGATAAAAAGGTTAATAATAAACAAAGATTTTTGTATCCAGCTATTTATGGTATAGTAGCTGGTTTTTTATTGATAATTTTTGATTATATTTTTAGTTTTTTTAATGGGATCGGAAAACTCATTCATCCTCCTTTTCCTACTTCATTTTTTGCATCAATTACTGCCGGAATTGGAGAAGAAGTTATTTTTAGATTGTTTTTCATTTCCTTTTGGGTTTGGTTAATTTCCCAAGTAATTTTGAAAGGGAAGTATAAAAATAAAGTGTTCTGGATAGTCACTTTTTTATCTGCAATTGCTTTTGCAGGAGCCCATTTGCCTTCTATAATGTTTTTAGAAAATATAGAACAGATCAGCAACTTATCTTTAGTATTAATTATTGAAATATTTTTATTAAACAGTTTTATTTCCTTCCCAGCTGCCTATTATTTTAGAAAGCACGGGGTTTTAGCAGCGGTTGGTATTCATTTTTGGGCCGATATTATCTGGCATGTTATATA
>CAZXRH010000058.1:0-14001 GCA_964642575.1 uncultured Halanaerobiales bacterium | reverse complement strand
ACATAATTGATTTTATGGTTTTATCAAATCTCTTTTGGACAAAGGACTTGATATTTGTTTTAAACTTCTGTAAAAACCCTAGTTCAGGTTTGTTAATTCCGTTCTGGGTTAAATAGTCAACATAATATAACCATTCATTATTGGGAGCCACTTTTGTTATAATATCTTTTTCAGCTAATTTTTCAACTAGATATCTGCGAGAAAACTCATCACTCCTTACATAAATTTCACCTGTAAGGGCAACTTTTTTTGCACTATCATATGACTGCTTTAACTCTATAGTAGATAGTTTTTTAGCTTCTTCTTTTAGAATGCTTTTTAAACTAAACCAAGATTGAGTGGCAAGGGCTTTATATATCCTTTCTTTACTTTCCTCAAAGATATTAACGGCTCGGTCCTTATCTTTAGCTAAAGTAATTACAGTACTATATATATCTTCAAAAACATCTGCTACAATAACTGCCTGCCAGCCTCTGATTGTAAACTTCTGCCCCATTCCAGCATAACCATTATCAGCCGATAAAGTTAAAAGGGCGACATCTTCTATTTCTTTTTCCCTCAGTAGATTATTTATTAAAACATTATACTGTCCAAACCGGCAGGGCCCAGACGCTTCCGGCATAAAATAAACGAGTAGTTCATCATCATTCTCTCTACGATCTAGATAACTTAAAAGACTGCCTAATGTAAGTTGTAAAGGCAGACATTCTTTCGAAGTAGAGTTAGCCCTTCCTCTTTTTAACTCTTCTTTTTCAGGTGGTGGACAGGTCTCAGCCTTTATTCCACAGTAATTAAAGGCAGCCGCAAAAGCCTCACTAGTTTTCCCACCCATAGAAGGAATAAGAACTTTAACTCGTTTATCATCTAATTTATATTCTTTTCCTTTAGAATCAATAATTGTAACATCATCTTCATAATCTATTTCCGCCTTTTGATATTGACTTTTTTCCTTTTTAGGAAAAGATTGATTCTTTTGCAGCTTTCGGTAACTGTCTACAACATCTAAGAAAGCTTCAATCCTCGTGTTTAATCCAGCATCAGCGGTATGGCTGTCTAATTCAAGAGTTAAAGAAGGTTTACTGCCATTTTCATCCCGGAAATAACTGATTAAAAAGGAATCAGGTCCACAGCTAAAGTTAGTAATATATGCACCAAAAAGACCAGGATGTTCACTAACGAAATCTGCACCTTTCATAATTTTTTGTCCCATTGACCAATACATTTTATCTGAAACTTTTCTATCATCAACTGGGAGCATATCATAAGATAGAATCATTTCTCCCCGAGAAGCAAATTTATGTGGAATACCCATATTGGCTTCTGAGACAAATGCATTATATGGTCTACCAAAGAGCACTACAGCCTTTTCCTCTGGGTTTTCTTCTAAATAATCTAAGACATCTTTACCAATCTCTTTAAGTTCACTTTCAAATTCTCTTTGACTTTTTACAGCCTTTTGATAAGCATCTTTACTTTTTGATTTAGTAATACCTAATGTATCAGCCATTTTAATAAAATCTTCAGCAGCTGATTCATAGCCATCTTTGAAACTCAATACCGGTGAAAAAACATTACTATCTTTAAGTTCTGGCCAAACCGAACTTAAATAATATGGTTCAGCCTGGGCCATTGGACAAAGCATACTTTCTTCAGCCCCATTTTCTACATATAAGCCGCGTACATGGGGTAAAAATATATAATCATATTCTTTTTTTTCTAATAAGTCAAACATATAGCCGTGACTTAATTCAACGGGGTGACAGAAGGCAGCTGTCTCTTGTTGAACTCCTTCTTCTCTCACTTCATCCGGTAAAACGATCTCATAACCTAATTCAGCAAAGAATTTAGAATAGAGAGGAAGCAGTGAACTCACTGTTAATGAGCGGTTTAAGCCTATTTTCCCCTTGCGACTATTAACTTCAGGAGTTGCATAATATTTATCAAATACCATATTTTCTCTTTTATTTATTAAATTGAGTTTCCCAATATCATACTGTACATCCTGAGCAAGGTTCACATATTTATTACAAGCTCCTCCGAAGGGATATTTTTCCCCTTCGATTTCCATAACATTTATCTCACATTGACGGTCACAGTTTTCTTTGCCCCCCTGACAGGTAAATGGTTTATGGTAAGTTATCTCTCGTTCGGCTAAATTAGCAAGATCAAATTCTGTTTCTTCAGTAAGCCCTAAATTAATATGTTCTTTAACCATAAGAGCTTCTCCATAAGCACCCATCAAACCAGGTTCAGGTGGTACAATAATTTCTTTATCTGTTAAGGCAGCCATTGCTACTGGAACCGCTTTATTATAACAAACTCCTCCCTGCATAAATACTTTATCACCAACCGGTCTATTACCTTTAACCCGATTAGTATAGTTTAAACAAATTGAATATACCAAGCCTGCACAAATGTCTTCGATTTTAATGCCTTCCTGAATTGCACTTTTGATGTCACTGCTTATAAAGGCAGAACATTGGTCATTAAAGTTAGGAGGATTTTCTCCCTTCATTGCTATATCTTCAATTTCCGTCATTTCAATATTAAAAGATTCTTTAGCTGCTTCTTCCAAAAAGGATCCTGTTCCTGCCGAACAGGCTTCATTCATAGCATAATCAGTAGGAACTTGGTTTACTATATAGGTATATTTAGCATCCTGACCACCGATTTCAAAAATTGTATCCACTTCATCATCAAAAAAGACGGCAGCTTTGGCATGGGCCATTATTTCATTATGTATAGAATCAGTTAAAGCATGTAATCCTACAATTTGTCGGCCAGATCCAGTAACTCCTAAACCAACTATTTTTATTTCTTTATTTCCCACTTCGGAAAGCAGGGTTTGATAGCATTCGCGAGCAGCTGCTACTGGGTCACCGCTGGTTCTTAAATAAACTGAAGCCAATAAGGCATTATCCTCTTTTCTCATCAGGACTGCTTTAGTTGTAGTAGAACCAACATCAACCCCCAAAATACAGTGATCTCCCTCTTTTATTTCATCTTTGTGCATATCATGGAACGTAACTTTATCTTGATATTCTTTTAAGGCTGGTAAGAAGTCAAAAGAACTTCTTTCTTTATCATAAAGTTCACTTTTATTAATACTAACTCCGTATTTTTCACTCCAAAGAGAAGCACCTAATGCCTCAAAATATTCGGCTTCCTCAGGTACTATTACTTTATCCACTCTTTTTTTGAGATACTCAATCATAACGCTATTTTGACTAGTGCCACCTACAACCATAACACTATCAGGATGAAAATTCGATAACAGTTCCATGATTTTATCGGCCATCATGCTGCAGAGACCAGCCACAATTCTCCCCTTGTCTTCACCTTTATTAAGGGCATGTGTACAGTCACTTTTACAAAATACAGAACAGCGACCAGAAACATGGTAGGGATTATCAGTTTTTGCAATCTCTAAGGCTTCTTCTAAACTTAAATCCATTCTCTTAATCTGCTGTAAAAAGAATTCTCCTGTACCAGAAGCACATTTATTGCCACTGTGTACATCAGAAATTTTTCCTTTTTCATCTAATTCATAAGCCATAAAGGTTTCGCCACCAGCACTCACGATAGCCTCAACTTCTCCATACTTATCTTTTAAACTACTATAAGCAAGCTCAGTTGCCTCTGGTTCTGATAAGGAAGGAAGATTAACAAAATCTTTAAACTTCCGGCCGGTCACGGCAAAATTATTTTCTTCTTCAATATCAAATTCTTTTAAAACTTCTTTTAGAGTCCCCTTGGCATTACCTTCATGGGGGCTGGTCAAGTATTTATTTACCTTAAGTTGTGGACTGTTTCTGCTTATTTTAACTACCTTAATATTTGATGCACCCATACAAATTCCAATAGACGCCATATAAATCCATCCTTTTTAGAGTTTATTTTATATATTAATTTGTTTTAGTCAAGTTAAATCACTTAATTAGTAAGATACATTATATTTATCCCCCATGTCAAGCAGGGGTATTATTCTAAAAAATTTATATTTACAAGCATTTTTGACATTTAATATAATATCTATCCTTTGTTACACTTACTTAAGCTTAAATTTGCAAACATTTTTTATTAACCATTCTTAATATTGATCAATTTATTGAACCGAAGATTAAGTAATTGTTCTAACATATATAAACTCCTTATTAACTTCTGTCTTTTAGTATATCCAATATCACCTGATTGGTCTCTTCCATACCAGGAGTAGCAATTTTACCCATGTTATCAAGAGTCTCTTTTAAATTATTACCAACAATACCTGTATTACTCTCCAAATAATGGCCCTTTATGGCTAAAAGGGCTGCTTCAACCGCAGCTGATGCGGCAGTAGCTGCTTTAAGTGAACAACCAAAGTTGCCTCCATCACAGATTATACCGGTTATATTTCCAGCCATATTATTAATGGCACCCACTATTTGCTCTTTACTTCCATCTAATAGATAGGTTATACCGGCTGCTGCTCCGGTTCCAGCTGCAACAGCACAACCACAGTAAGCTGAAAGCTTACCGGTTTTACTCTTGATATAGTAAGTTATGAGATAACTTAAGATAACAGCTTTAGCCAATTTGGCTTTATGAATTCTTTTTCTTTCAGTTACGGCAGTTAAAGGTAAAGTGGCAATAATCCCATGGTCACCACTACCACAGAAACTCATTGCTGGTTTAGGAACACCACCCATGCGAGCATCGATTGCAAAAGCTGTAAGTCTTTTTGCATAATTTAAAATATCATCAGCAATTGCCTCTTCCGCAACTAAGTCTGTTAAAGCTGAGCCAAGTGCTAAACCTACTCCTTTTTTTCCACTTTGAGCCAGTTTTTTATTCATGGCAACCGCTTCTAATGTAAATTTAATATCTCGGAAATGTAAATCCTTTATAAAACTTAATATTTCATCAATATTAATATCTAAAAAAGTATTATCTTTGTCTTTTTTATCTGTATCTTGATCTTTTTTATCTAAAATTACTTCATCATTTTTTTCTACTAAAACTATACTATCATGCCTATCTTGAATTACAGTCATAGCGTTATCTTTTTCCGTATAAATTTTTGCACAAACATAAATGTCTTTATATCCTTTTTTAATATCTATATCAACTATATCTTTTTCAAACAAATCTTCTGCTTTTTTTATATCACTACTGCTAACATATTGTAATACTTTAAGTCCAGCTGAAGGATCTCCACTGACAGCACCTAAAAGCGCAGCCTTATCAATTCCTTTTTGATCAGTATTTGGTATTGTACAGGAATGAGCATTTTTATAGATGCCTGGGTCTAAAGTTAATTCAATTTTTTTAATATCTCCCTTAAGTTCCTGGGCGGCTCTGGCTGAGGCCAAAGCAATGGTAGATGGCTCAGTTACACCAATAGCTGGTGCCATCTCCTGTTTTATAAGTTCTAATACTTCACTTTTATTCAAACTATCACCTCTTTTATGTATGATGATTTTTATGAATTTTTTTAAGCAAAACTAAATCTGCTGAATAATGGTTTTGGATAAGATTGGATTTATTTAATTTAGAATGGATACAGTTATTAAAAACTAAAAAGCTCAATTTTCATAGATAATATTTATATGAAAATAATATTAGTGGGCTAGAATTATTATTTAAATATTTTTTACAATTTCCATTATTTCAATTATATATTATTAAATTTTAGATTACAAACAAAAGAAGTCAGTTGATGGGTTATAGGAAATAGTATATAGAGGACATAATTTATTGTACTAAATTTTTTGCTAGCTTTTTCGCCAGAGCAACTATTGTCAATATGGGAGGTAGACCAGGAGAAGTTGGAAAGATACTAGAATCACAGACATATAAATTATCTATTTGGGTTTTAAGATTATAATTAACCACCTTTCCCATCCCACAGGTACCGCCGGGATGAGCTCCTTGTGGGTTTGTTACTAGAAAGTGATTTTTATCTGCACCAGCTTTTTTGAGAATTTCTTTAGATACTTTAATACCTTCCAATAATTTTTGTTCATCTTCTTTATTTATACTTTTTGATATTTCTCCATCTGGATAAACTCTGCCATTTGGTGTGTCAGATGTTTTTATCATTAGACCAATAATATTATTAGTAGGTAATCTCATTCCCTTTTGCCCCGCTTCTATAAAACGAATCATCCTCTGCCGGTTGATAAAGGGAGATAAGATAAATCCCTTTTGGGAATGAAACTCTAAATCTACAAATTCCATAGGAGGTTCCAAAGCTTGATTTAAATCTTTTGAAATTCCATAAACATTTACAAAAGTATCAACATACAAGTTTTTGCCTATATCTAAATTATTAATATTAGAATTCTGTAGGATCACTGGTGACCCCAGTCCGCCAGCTGCTAATATGACATTATCACTCATATATTTAAGTTCGTTACCATTATTAGATACTTCTACACCATAAGCTTTGCCATTTTCAATGAGAACATTATCTACCGAACTTTGATATTTAATTGTAGCTCCATTATCAACTGCTTTTTTTAGATATTCTTTTGCTGTCCATTTAGCATTTTGTTTACAACCATAAACACACATCCCACAGTTTATACAAAGTTCTTCATCAATAGCTTTGGGCATCGGTTCCATTTCATAACCCAAACTTAAAGCTGCTTTATAGATAGCTTGAGAACCATTTGACTGAAGCTTAGGAGAAGATAGTTTAACATTCATTTCATTTTCAGCTTCTGTAAACTCTTCCGATAAGTTAATTCCTTGTTCTTTGAACTCTTCCTCAAAGCATCTAACCATATTAGCAGCTGCTACAACTGTAGTTCCACCACCCATTAATGTTCTATAAATAATAACCCCTTCTTTTGATTTTTTAGGAGTTTTAGTATAACGATTACAGTCATAAAAATTTAAAATATCCCGAAAAGAACCTAACTTTTTGATATCGGCGCCTTTTTCCAAAACTAAAACCTCTCTACCCCTTTTTGTTAGCTCCCAAGCCAAAGTAGCTCCACCCGCACCTGAACCAACAACAATGAAATCATATTTTTTAGTTTTCATTGTATTTTTGTTACCAAGTTACAATTAATATTAAAAATCAGAAAAAGCTAATAGAATTTAAAGTAACAACTTCCTCCTTTCAAGTTTTTACTTATAGTATAATTATATCATATTAATTTTTTTAGTTGTGAATTTTTGCACCCTATACCCTGTAAAGTAAATAAATCTAAAGATAGTAATTTTTCTCATTTTTTTACAAATTTATATCTCAAATTATTTTATTATTTTAACAAATGTTATATAATATAATTAAAGATACAAAAAGGGGGAAATAAATTGGATAAAAATCAAAAAAAATATCTACTCGATACTAGTGTTCTTTTACATGATAGTGAAGCAATATATAATTTTGAAGAAAATGAAATCATTATTCCAAGAGAAGTCCTACTGGAACTGAACAAAAAGAAAGTTTCGGATGATCAAGTGGGTAAAAATGCCCGTGATATCATCAGAAACCTTCGGAAAATCTTTATGGATAATATTCAGGAAAACATCTTTGATTTTAAAGTCCAAGAAAATCTTAGTAAAAATATTTCTTCCGGCGGTACAATAACGCTTTACTTCGATAAAAACTTCTTTTACCCCTACCATGAAATTAATGGAAACGGCAACCTCAAAGAACTTTATCACAAATATCTCCAAACTAATAATCAGATAAATAATCATATCAAAAATTCAACCGACTTAAGATTAATTCATATTGCCCGCAGTAATGAAGCTATTCTGGTCACCAAAGATTATACCCTCCAATTACTTGCCATGCAGTTAGGAGTGCCTGTCGAGGATTATACCACTGACCAAACCCTTATTACCGAAAATTATAAGGGATATAAAAAAATGTCGGTCTCGAATGAAGTAATTGATAACCTTTATGAAAACAAAGAAGTTGAAATCCCTTCTCCCCAAGAAGAATTCATCCATAATCAATTTTTAGAATTAATCTCATATGATAATAACCAGACAGCTCTTACCCGCTATTTTGATACTAAACTAAATCTAATTAGAAAAAATCACTACATACATGGCGTTAAACCAAAAAATCGGGAACAAATCTTTGCATTTGACCTTTTAATGGATAAAAATATTTCTTTAATTACAATATCAGGTATTTCAGGAACCGGCAAAACTATTCTTTCCTTAGTAACTGGACTTGAACAGGTTTCAAATATGAATAGGTATAATAAATTAATTATAACCCGACCTACAGTATCAGTAGGTAAAGAAATCGGTTTTTTACCGGGATCCCTAGAAGAAAAGTTAAAACCCTGGATGAAACCAATATATGATAATTTTGATTTTATTACAGATGGCAATGGTGAAGAAGTAATTGAAGGTTTGAAATCATATAATAAACTGCAAATAGAACCTCTCCAGTATATAAGAGGTAGGTCCATTCCTCAGCAGTTTATGATTATAGATGAAGCACAAAATCTTTCTCCCAAACAAATTAAGACTGTTATTAGTAGAGCTGGTGAAGGTACTAAGATTGTACTAACTGGTGATATTGAACAGATCGATGAACCATATCTATCTAAAAGTTCAAATGCCCTCTCTTATGTAATAGATAAGTTTATGAATCAGGATAATTATGGTCATGTAGAATTAGTTAAATCTGAAAGATCACGCCTTGCTGAACAGGCTTCTAAATTACTTTAATATTGATATGAAAAAATGGAGACCGGAATATTCTGGTCTCCATTTTAATATTATCTAGCATTTTCAAATTCTGCTTCCCAATCAAATACTGCTGAATCTTCATACCACATTGGCCAGTGATTACACCACTTAGGTACTGTTACTTCTTTTATGCGGTCTGAAGAAGGGTGATAAGGTTTAATATCAATAACAGGGGATTTTTCTTCTGCATCAATATATTCTAAGTAAATTTTATTATCAATAATTTCTTTTACTTTTACAGCAGTTAAACCCAAAGGATTTGGTCTGATCGGTGATCTTGTAGCAAATATTCCCATTTTTTGCGGCCCCTTCTTATATGGGGATTCACACTCTACAATTTCTCTCAAAAAATCATCATCAGTTAGATGACACCACCATAAAACATTTAAATAACTAAATCCTTCTATCCCTTTCAAACCATCCTGATATTTTTCTTCTACCTCCAAATGAATTCCTCTTTCATCATTTTTGATATAACCAATCGGTCTGAACATTAAGTCTTTTTTGTCCATCAAAACCACTCCTTTATTATTATTTGATATTTATTTAACTATAGTATAATATTTTAAATAGTATATTTCTTGATGTATTTTGCCCTATTTTGAGTGGATTAATGCCCACTTTGCTTTTTTATTGATTAATTATGCTATTTGAAAGGAGAAAATATGAAACCAAAGATAATTGAGATGGAATCACTATCATTATTAGGTATGAATTTTTATGGAGACCCATTTAAAAATAATAATTTCTGGGATGAAGAAAATGAAATCGGTCATTTGTGGAATAGATTTAATAATTATCTTAAAAATAATCCAAAAGATTTTAGTCGAAGGGTAAAATCAGATGTATCATTAGAAATATTTATACCATCTGATGACTATGCAACACATGGTGTTTTTGAAGTTTTTGTGGGAGTTATTGTAGACAAACTTGATATAATTCCAATAAATTGTGTTGCAAAAAACTTGCCTAAATCTACATATGCTGTTTTTACACTCAAGGGAGAAAAAATAAACTCAGATTGGCAGAAGGAAATTTTTTCTGAGTGGCTGCCACAATCTGATTATGAATTAAATTATAATTTCAATATTCAGTTTTATGATAACCGATTTAAGGGAATGGATCAGCTTGCCAAATCAGAAATAGATATCTATTTGCCCATCATAAAGAAAGTTTAGGCTGATCATAATGAATAATATAGAAATGATTTATAACTCAACTCAGTTTATTGAAAAAAATCTCAAAAATAAAATTATGGTTCAAGATATTGCCGATCAGGCTGGCTATTCAATTTATTATTTTTCCCGGTTGTTTAATAAAATTACCGGTCTCAGCCCTTATGAATATTTAATTAAAAGAAGGTTATCCTTAGCAGTAAACAAAATCATAACCACTGAAGATAAAATAATAGATATTTCTTTAAATTACCAGTTTAATAATCCCGAAACTTTTTCAAGAGCTTTTTATAAAATGTTTCACCTTTTACCCAGCAAATTAAAAACCAGAAAAATTTATGAACATCTGATTTTACAACAACCACTATCGAAACAGTTTCTTAATTACATAAATCAAGAAAATTTCAAATTAGAATATGATGAAATAAATGAAAATGCTTTTACAATTTTAGGCTATATTACTAATGATAATAAAGACTCTCATTATGATATTCTTAATAAACTAAATGGAGTTTCCAAAAAACACTATTTTATTCTGTACTTAAATCCTTTACAATCTGATAGAAAAATTTTCAAACTAATCGGTTATAAAAATAACGATAATCATACTCCAGGTAATACAGTTCGGAAACTAATTCCTGCTCAAAGATATATGAAATTCAAAGTACAAGCCACTCATTATAATTTGAATTATTTATTCCAATATCTTTATCAAATTAAACTAAAACAATATTATATTAATAAAACTCATCCTTATATAATAGAAATAGTTTTTGATCCTAATGTTGATAACTTGAACAAAAGAACCTTTTGGATACCAATAAGCTAAATAAGAAATTATATATTATTTTTAAAAAAATCTAAAATGTCATCTCTAATTTCTTCATTAACGGTATGTCCTATTCCCCTATACATTACCAAATCTGCGTTGATATCATTTTGCTTATAGACATCTTTTGCTATTTCCCATCTTTTTTTCATTTCAATTCCCAAAACATTTTTAACAATTTTTCTTTCCTCATCGTTAAAAGCATCATCAAAAGGTAAAGTATCATTATCATCTAGTTCTCCCATAAAAATATACTGTGGTACCTTCTGATAACTATCTAAATCAAACTCTTTTCCAATTAATTTTTTTAGTTCCGCTACTCCAATATGATAAATTAATTTGGTCTTATTTAAATATTCTACTGGTAATATGGGCATACAGTTTACCCCACCCGATACAGTTGCTTTTACCATTTTTGGATAAAGGGCTGTAAATCTATTTGTGAAATTACCAGAAGCGGAAAACCCATATAATAATATTTTATCTTGTAAGTTTATTTCTCTGTTATTCAATCTATTTTTAGCATCTTCAATCATTGCAATTAACTGTAAATCGATTCTTTTTAGTTTGCCTTCCCTGTTTTTTAAAGTATCACTATCTAAAGCATGGGTATACATTGTGATATCACTTTCTGGTCTACTAAAACTGGGGATTAAAAGAGGTATATTTAATTTGTCTGCTATATAGCGTCCTGTCCCATAACTAGCTAATTCTTTGGCTTCTTTTTTATGTAAATTTATATCATCTGAAACAGTACCTGTATTGTTAGGCTCTATTAATAGATATTTAGCTTCACCCTTTTTTATATCCTCAGGTAGATATAAGAAATAACTATAATTAAAACCTTTATCTGGATTTGCTTGGATTACAAGTAGGTTTTCTTTTGATAAATTGAGATAAATTATTGCAGAAAAAATAAAACCTATGAGTAATAAGAAAATTATTAATTTTGTTCTTTTCTTCAAGTAAATCGCTCCTATCTATATTAATACCTTTTGTTCTAACTATCAATAGAACAGATATCAAAACAAACATGATTGCAAATCCAGACACATAAATGGTTCTATTTGCATTAAACGGTCCCCGAACTAATATAGCTACTAACCGTCCTCTGATTGATGAATTATTAATTATTTTCAATACAAAAATAAACATCCAAAAATATTTTCACAACTTATAATAATTTGAGATAATTTTTTGTACAAAAAATTATTCAACATATCTAATATTTGTCCCACCAAACACAGCGGCTACTTTTAGATTTATAATATTGCTATCTTCATCAGCTATGTTGGTATAATTAAGCTCACCAAATGATACGGAATTACCATTAGGGGTTGCTGCTCTCCCAAAGGCAGCTGAAGCGTTAATTCGAACTGATTTATTTGAACTTAACAGTACCTCACTGTTTCCAAATATGGTATTGATTTCAATCTCATTTCTTAAATTTTCAGTATCTAAATCAGTTAAATCAATAACTCCACTTCCAAAAATAATATTATACTCATCCTGAATAGGATCTGTTACTTTAATTCTTGAAGACCCAGAAAAAAGGATTGTATTGTCTTCTGGTACAAAAATTCCCCCTCCTGCCATTATGGCAATCCCAATATAAATTATTAAAAGACCGATAATAATTCTGCCAAAGGGGATATTTAGCCCAAAAGACCTTAACAAGGCTGCCAACCCCACTAAAATTAACAAAACACCAATAAATGTACCACCTAATAAGTTATTCACTCTCATAATTTATCGCCTCCTCAATATTATATTCTCTTTACCTTTCTAACCACCTTGTTAATTTTTGTAAAATTTATGCTAAAAATAAAAGAAGATCCAGATGGATTTTTAATCCCACCTGAATCAACTTAATTAATCATTTAAATCATAATCATTGTCAGTAATATCTATCACATTATCCTTATCCTTTTTCTTTTTATCTTTTTTGGAAGAATTATAAGGATCATAATCATCAATCGTTCTTTTAATATAATAAAGTCCTAATAAAAGAACAAATATATTATCCAAAAACCCTGCTAAGGGGAAGAAATAATAAGGTATAATTGTAATAGGAGAAATAAAGTAGATAAATGGAGCTATAAAAAGTAATTTTTTGGTCCATTCTATATCTTTATCTTTAAAAAATTTAGTCAATTTAAAGAAAAAATATGCATAGTTCATAAAAATCGCCTCACTTTATGAAAAAATTTCCTAATCTAATCTCAATCCTTTTTGCTTGGCATAACTTCTTAAAAGTTCATATTTCCTGTTATTAATTCTTTGATTTAGGCTGGTATGTTGATCTGCTTTATAAGAAGGATAATACTGCTTCATTAAATTAAAATATGTATTTTTTGATATTTGCTTTGCAACAAAATCTATAATCTTTTCTGTGCCAGATATATTTTCAGGTAATACAAGATGTCTAGCTAAAAGTCCCTTTTGAGCTATTCCATCAATAATTTCTATGTCATCAACCTGTTTGTGCATTTCTATGACGGCTTTTTTTACTATATCAAAATAATCAGGAGCATTTGAATATTTTTTAGCTAATTGGTTATCAGCATATTTAATATCTGGCATATAGATATCTATAATACCATCTAATAATTTAAGGGTCTTCACACTATCATAACCACCCGTATTATAAACAAGCGGTAACCTAAGGCCCTGTTCAACAGCTTTATCTACTGCTTTTATTATACCATAAATCATATGAGTAGGTGTGACTAAATTTATATTATGACAACCTCTTTTCTGCAGGTTTAGCATTATATCAGCGACATCTTTAGGATCCATATACTGCCCCTGACCTTTCTGGCTTATATCATAGTTTTGACAGTATACACACTGTAAACTACAGTTGCTAAAAAATATAGTACCAGATCCCTTTGTCCCAACTAGAGGTGCCTCTTCTCCAAAATGGGGACCATAGCTGGCAACTTTTAACCGACTGTCGCTTTTACAAACTCCGGTCTCACCTTTTAATCTATTTACTCTACAGTTATGAGGACATAAATGACAATCTTTTATTATTGCCTTTAGTTTATCGATTCTCTTTTTTATTACACCTTTTTTATGTAAGTTAAGATAGGTAGGCTCTTGCATAATAAACACCTAAAATATATGGATTAATTGGTGTTACCAATCGGTATTATTAAAAGTGGAGTTTCCGGAATCTCTCCCATCACTTCTTTTATCTTATTGTTTTCAAAGGCTCCAATAACAACAGCGCCTAATCCATATTGCTGGGCAGTTAACAACACATTTTGAGCAGCCATTCCAGCTTCC